>NZ_CP011390.1:4985840-5304181 GCF_001644645.1 Flavisolibacter tropicus
CCGCGCGCAAATGCCTGATTTGCCTGCTGGTTTGACACAAGCGCAATTACGGAAAGCGTTACGCTATGAGCGCAAAGTAGAATTGGCCAATGATGGCTTAAGATGGTATGATCTGCGCCGTTGGGGAATTGCAAACACTGTAATGAATGGCTTTTTATACTTGAACCGTGATGCAAAGGCCTGGACAAAGCAAGTGCTGACAGGGTTTGATGATAGCTATACGCCTATTTATAATCAAACAGAAGCTAAGAAATATTTCACTACCCAGGACGTAGTTTATAAGGTAGGTAAAGATGAAAGATGGCCGGTTCCCAAATCAGAAATGGATGCGAACAATAAGCTAGTGCAGAATAACGGTTACTAGTAGTTGCTATCACGCAAAATAAGCTTATAGAAAACAAGTCTTGTCATTATCCCGTGCTGTTGGGATTCAGGAATGCCACGGTTGCCACGGGTTGTTAATGCCTGTAAAGGCAGCTGATAACCGTGGCATTCCTCTATATAATAAAATTTTAACAGGCTCTATCCCGTGAGCTGTTGGGATTCAGGAACAACCCCTGAGATAAAACTGGAGGAAAGGAATGAGAAAACCGAACAAAGGATTTTTAACGCCGGAGCGGAGAAGGTGGTTTATAATAGCCGTTATTTTCATCGCTATCATCTTCAATTATATGGACAGGCAGATAGTATCCATTCTGAAGCCTATCCTTAAAACAGAGTTCAATTTGAATGATGAAGGTTATGCGGTTATTATAAACCTCTTCACGATCTGTTATGCAGTAATGTATCCCGTATCAGGTTGGCTGGTAGATCGATTCGGCTCCCGGTTGGTCATGTTCTATGGGATCATTGCTTGGTCATTGGCCTGTATTGGTGGCGGACTTTCCCGAACGGTAGGACAATTTGGCTTCTTCAGGTCTATGTTGGGCATGGCGGAGCCTACCAATTTCCCTGCGCAACTGAAAGTAGTGACCATTTGGTTTTCAGGAAAAATGCGTGCAACAGCAAATAGTTTGTGCGTGGCCGGTAGTTCTATTGGCGCTATCCTGGCGCCACCTGCCGTAGCCTGGCTGGCATTGACATTTAGCTGGCACACCGCATTCATTGTATTAGGGGCTGTAGGTTTACTCATCGCTATTTTATGGAAGGTGATCTACCAGGATCCACCGCCACATATAGCAGCCGAAGCAATTGGTTCAACCGCTACTTCTTCGCAGGAAGCCTTTAAGTGGGGACAGTTGTGGAGAACAAAAAGCCTATGGGGTATTTTACTGATCCGCTTTGTAAGCGACCCGGTTTGGTACTTCTGTTTATTCTGGTTGCCCGGTTACTTGCAGGAGAAGTCAGGGCTTACCCTGGCGCAGGTAGGTATGTTTGGTTGGATACCTTTTTTGGTGGCAGACCTGGGTGCCATTGGTACTTCTGCCTGGTCTGACTCCATGGTGCGCAGAGGGCAGCAACCCCTAAAGGCGCGTAAGATCATGTTGTCACTTATCGGTGTATTAGCTCCCTTATGTGTACTGACACCCTACCTTCCCAATGCAGCTTCTACACTGGTTGTTTTTAGCCTGGTGGCAGTAGCCTGCCTTAGTTGGTTGTTTACAGTTAGTGTAGTGGTAGCAGAAGCTTTCCCTGTAAAAAATGTAGCTAGTGTACTAGGTATAGCCGGTGGATTTGGTGCCGTAGGTGCAGTTCTGTTTAACTATTTTGTTGGACAGTTCATTGGCACCCTGGGTGCTGAAAAAATATTTATCGCTATGGCCTTTATGCATCCAATAGCTATTGTGGTTCTATGGACTATGGTGCGGCCCGAAAAGCCATCTAAATCAAATACAGAAGTGTCGGTTATGGACCAACCGCTGGAAGTAATTACTCAATAATAAACACCAAATCATAAAATAGACTCAATGGAAAATCAAACAAAATATATTAGCGAGCCATCCAAAACATTGGCCGTTCGTAACGAAGTGGATGTATTGGTTGTAGGTGGTGGCCCTGCTGGAATTATTGCTGCTCAGGCTGCTGCAGAAGATGGTTTGAAAGTAGCCCTGATTGAAAGCCGCAGCTTTGTTGGAGGTAATATGACCATTGGCTTGCCTATACTTGGTTTCCTGGGTCAAAAAGGGAACCAGATCATTAAAGGGTTGCCCCAAAAGTTGATAGATCGTCTAAAGCAAGTGGATGCAGCCAGTGAGCACAGACCTTGCCCGTTGCATATGAGTCTTACGTTAGTGGAGCCAGAAGCCGTAAAGACAGTGGCGCTTGAAGCATTGGTGGAGAGCGGTGTAGAGGTATTGTTTTATTCTTTCTGTGCCGGTGTGGTAATGGAAGGCGATGAGCTGAAGGGGATCATAATTGAAAGCAAGGCGGGTAGGGAAGTTATACTGGCAAAGGTGATCATTGATTGTAGCGGCGATGCGGATGTAGCCTTTAAAGCTGGCGTACCCTGCGAGTATGGTAATGAGCAGGGCGGTGTACAGCCTCCAACGCTGATGTTCTGCCTGGGTGGTGTAGATACAGAGCAATTACGTTTGAGCATAGCCGAAGAACCAAGGACCTACCTCACTGATTTTATACCAGCTGAATACTTTGGCCAGAACAACCAGTTTATTGTGGTAGGCTTGCGGAAACTGATGCAACAAGCCCAGGAAGAGGGTTACAAGCTTCCCGTAGAAAGAACCATTATAATTACAGGCTTGCGCAAAGGGGAAGTATGGATAAACATGACACGTGTTAATGGTGTTAATGGAACCGATCCGGGCAGTTTATCCTTTGGGGAGATAGAGGGAAGACGCCAAATTGAAGAAATTCAAAAATACCTGATCAACTATGTCCCGGGTTTTGAAAATGCCTATTTCGTAAAAACGGCTCCCTTCTTAGGTATTCGTGAAACGCGTCGCATTGTAGGCCAATACACGATGACCCAGGAAGATATCTTAAGCTGTAAACATTTCGATGATGCCGTAGCTGTAGCCAGTTATCCTTTAGATATTCACCATCCGCAAGGAGGCGGCTGTACACTGGTATGGTGTGGCGACTGTTATGATATTCCTTACCGTTCCCTGATTCCCCAAAAAGTAAAGAACCTGATTGTGGCCGGTAGATGTATATCTACTACGCATGAAGCCATGTCAGCGATTCGGGTAATGGCGCCTTGTATGGCTATGGGCGAGGCTGCCGGACGTGCTGCAAAGATGGCGGTGCGTGAACAAGTGCAGCCGGCCGATATAAATGTTCAAAAGTTGCAGCAGGAGCTACAAAGTAAAGGAGCTTACCTGCGTATTGGGCAGGAAGAAGCAGTAACACTTGGTTAATCATTCGTTTAAGGGAAATACAGGCGGTTCACAAGGCCAATGTTTCTCCGAACTCTAAAACATCTGACTTGATGAAAAATAAAATGGAAGGTTCGTCCAGAAGAAAATTCGTTAAAGGTCTTGGTGCTGCTGCCTTGTTGCCGCTACTGCCCAAGTTCTCTCTTGCCGGAGATCATTATTCAGAAACGGCTGATGCATCCCGGCACAGAGTGCTCACATGCAACATTCGCGTGGCCCTTCCTGAAGATGAAGCCAAAGGACTGGGATGGCCGCAACGAAAAGATATATGCATCGACGTGATCAAAAAGTATAAACCGGATATTCTCTGTCTGCAAGAAGTGTTGAAGGTGCAGGCTGCTGATTTTAAAAAAGCATTTCCCGCCTATCAGCTTATTGGATTTGATGGACCAGAAATGGATGCCCATCCAGAGGGTTACCACGGCATTGCAAAGAATCCCATACTCTATGATACCCGGCGATACGAGCTGATAGCAGCAGGTACGTACTGGCTGTCTGAGACACCGTTGGTGGCCGGTAGTATGTCGTGGGATACGGCCAGGGCCAGGCATGCCAATTGGGTGCGCCTGAAAGAAAAGAAGTCTCAGAAAGAATTTCGTGTGGTAAACCTGCACCTGGATCATGTTTCAGAAAAGGCAAAGGTTGAACAGACAAAGATGGTAGTAGTAGAAAGCGCTCAATACCAACCTGATTTTCCACAGATACTTACAGGCGATTTTAATACAAGATTTCAAAGTAAGGTATTTGAGTCCGTACGCGGTGATGGCTGGAAAGAGAGCTACGAAACAGTATATGGAGAAGTAGAAGCCGGGTATACTACCCACGAATTCCAGGGTGCTAATTATGAAAAAGGTGCTTCTAAAGGACGAATTGATTTTGTCTGGTACCGGGGAGGCGTAAAGCCGGTAGATGCTGTAATTATAAAGGATGCTGTTAATGGCAAATATCCCAGTGACCACTACTTTATGCGTGCAGATTTAGTTATTGAATAAAATGTTCCTGATGACAAAGCGGTTTATTAGTAGTGTACTCTTGTTTTTAATAGCAGCGAATCTTTCTTATTCCCAGGAGAAATACCAAAAACCTGTACTGGAGCAAAAAGGTTCCTGGTCGTTGATCATGGTGCCTGACCTTCAGAATTATGCGAAATGGGGAAGGAACCAGCCCTTAATGGATCTGATGACAGCGTGGATCGTTGACAATATCGATTCATTAAATATTAAGATGGTGATGGGGGTAGGCGACCTGGTAAACAACGATGAAAAGATCACCAATGATTATGACGGTGATCAAACAACGCTAAGCCAGTGGCAGGCCGTGTCAAAAGCTTTTGCCAAATTGGATGGCAAGGTGCCCTATATTGCTGCAACCGGCAACCATGACTACAGCATAGATAGAGAGGGCAACCGTACCTCTCATTATAGTGAATTCTTCACTATCGATCGGAACCATTTGAACCAGAAAATACTGGTTCAAAATTCAAGGAATGAACAAGGCAAACCAACGCTGGAAAACGCAGCTTATGAAATTAAGGGATTAAACGGGAAGGACTACCTGTTTATGACGGTGGAGAATGCCCCAAGAGATACCGTTTTAACATGGGCAAAAAAAGTGGCAGCACTGGAACAATATAAAAATCACCGGGTCATCCTATCTACGCATGAATACCTGAATACAAAGGATGTTCATACCAATGGCGAAATCACCTGGCTGTATTGGCAACCGTATAACATTAACAATCAGATTCAGAAATCTCCGCGAATTAAACTTCCAGACGCCACTAATGGGAAAGGAGTTTGGGAAAAGCTGGTGCAGCCTTCTTCCAATATTGAGTTAGTGCTATGCGGTCATATTTCTGGTGAAGGCTACAGAAGTGATATCAATAAAGCTGGAAAACCCGTTCACCAGGTTCTCTTTGATGCGCAATCAATGGGTGGCGGTCACTTGGAGGGTAATGGAGGGGATGGCTGGTTAAGAATATTGGAATTTTTCCCTGATGGGAAAACAGTAAAAGTGAAAACATTTTCCCCTTTATTCGGCATATCACCTACAACACAAAAGTTTGCCTGGAAAAAGGACGCCAGGAATGAACTCACCATCAAGTTTGATTAATAGAATTCAATGCTACCAATAAGCGCATACTGATTTGAGAAATGGTTTTAATGTAAGGCCTGCTGAGACAAATGTTTTAAAACAGGCTGAATCATGTGGAGGTGTGGTCTGTGCTGTCAACTTCATAAACAACATTTTAAAAAACTATTACTATATATGATGACCAACAACACCCTAGCAAATAGAGCCGGCATCGCTCCATCACTCTTGTATGGTTACCTGGGTATATTAATATTCATGATGGGCGATGGCATGGAAGTAGGATGGTTAAGTCCTTACCTGATTGAACGAGGTATGAGTGTACAGCAGACGGCTACACTTTTCTCCGTCTATGGAATAACGATAGCGGTTTCTTCCTGGTTCTCCGGTGTGTTGGCGGAGTCGTTTGGCCCTAAAAAAACAATGACCATAGGTTTATTGTTATACTTACTTGGAACGGCTGTTTTTATTGGTTTAGGCATACAAGAGTTAAACGTGCCGGTAATGTTAGGATCCTATGCCTTGCGTGGTTTTGGATATCCTTTATTTGCCTATTCCTTCCTGGTTTGGATCTCTTATGCAACGCCTAAGAGCCAGTTGGGTAGGGCAGTAGGTTGGTTCTGGTTTGTATTTACCGGTGGGTTAAATGTACTGGGCGCCTTTTACTCAAGTTGGGCCATTCGTGAATTAGGTCAAATTAATGCATTATGGAGCGCTGTCCTTTGGGTGGTAATAGGGGCCCTTTTTGCACTAGTACTTAACAAGGCAAGATTTGAAAAAAGAACATCCTCGCAAAATCATCTTGGCGAGCTGTTAAAAGGCTTGACCATTGTTAAGCAAGAGCCCAAAGTATTGTTGGGTGGAATTGTTCGCGTCATCAACACCACGGCGCAATTTGCCTTTCCTGTTTTCCTGCCTACCTATATGGATGCTCATGGATTCTCTACAACGGAGTGGTTGTATATCTGGGGAACCATTTTTACAAGCAATATTTTATTCAACCTGGTCTTTGGTTTTGTAGGAGACCGGCTAGGTTGGCAGAAGACGGTTCAATGGTTTGGTGGTGTAGGATGCGCGCTTACCACTTTATTGCTCTTCTATATACCGCAATATGCTCCTGGTAATTATTGGACTGTAATGACAGCGGGAATTCTGTGGGGAGCTTGCCTGGCTGGTTATGTACCGCTTTCTGCATTAGTGCCTTCATTGGTCACAAAAGACAAAGGTGCTGCTATGGCTATACTTAACCTTGGGGCAGGACTGGCCGTATTTGCAGGCCCTGTTGTCGTAGGGTTGTTTATTGGTCCAGTAGGCGCAGAGGGTGTGATCTGGATATTGGCCGGCCTGTATTTAGTAAGCGCTGTGCTTACCCAATTTATCACTTTACCATCTAAGAAGGAAGTAGCAGTGCCACAGGTGAAGCCTCAATTAGTAACCGCTGTAGAAAACGGGTAAATGTTGAATCTCAAAATAACCGATACCAATAGTACCTATAAGAATACAAAAAGAAAAACACTGAATATAGATAATACGATCTAAACACTTAATACATGAAAATACTAGTAACAGCACCCTATAACGAAAAAGGACTTCTAGCGTTGAAGGAGAGTTTTGGTGAAGTGATCTATAGGCCATGGAAAGTAAACGATAGAGCCTATAATGAAGAGGAACTAAAAGTATTATTATATGAAACAGAAGCCGAAGCCTTGATCACAGAGCATGATCATGTAACGGCAGAAGTGATTAACGCCAATGCTCACCTGCAGTTTATTGGTGTTTGTCGCGGTACCCCTTCCAATGTGGATCTGCAAGCAGCTACCAGGCATGGGATTCCTGTATTTTATACACCAGCCCGCAATGCACAAGCTGTTGCTGAAATGTTCATTTCAAATGTCATTGTTTTTATGCGGCGTACGTTGCAGGCCCATGATTGGCTATTGGCCCGTAAATGGGACAATGGCGCTCATACATCGTACTTGGAGTTTAAGGGCAATGAATTGGCTGGTAAAACGATAGGCATGATAGGGTTTGGTGCTATTGGGCAATTGATAGCCCGCCTGGTAGAAAACTATCCTTGTCATATCCAATACTTTGATCCTTATGTAAATCCATCTACATTTCCTAACTATAAAAGCTTGTCGCTGGAAGAAGTATTCAGTTCTAGTGATATAGTATCGGTGCATTTGCCCGTAACGGAAGCTACAAAAGGAATGATCGATAAAAGCCTGTTTGACAAGATGAAGAATGATGCCATCTTTATCAATACGGCACGCGCTGTAGTGGTTAACCGTAATGATCTTTACAATACCCTGAAGGAAGATAAGATCAAAGGAGCTATATTGGATGTGTTTGATAATGAGCCACCGGATGAATTGGATTATAAGATCATAGATTTACCCAATGTATTGGCCACGCCGCATATTGCAGGAGCCACTTTTGAAGTGGAAGACCATCATGTAACCATATTGAACGAGGTATTGATCGATTGGTTCGCTAATGGAAATAAAACAGTTAACCGGTTGGCCAACAAAGACATTTTATCTACACCTATTGAATTCGAATCAAAATGACACAAACACAAGTAGCTTACCTGGTAGTAGATATAGGCACCGGGAATGTTAGAGTTGTTATTGTAAAACAAGACGGAACGATCATCGGCGAGGCCAGGGCAGACATTCAGTATAAGCGGGATCAGTTATATCCCGACTCTATTTACTTTGAACCGGACCAGCTATGGCAACAATTAGTACGCTTAGGCCATGAAGCGTTGCAGCAGGCCGGCTCTGTAACCATTAAAGCGGTTACGGCTACCAGCCAGCGAGAAGGTATTGTATTGATTGGTCAGCAAGGTGATTCATTGATTGGCCTGCCTAATATAGATCACCGGGGGCGTGAATGGGAAAGTAGGATCGCTGATAAAAGTCGCGTATACCAGCTCACAGGACGGTTCCCTACCTCATTGTTTTCTGCGTTAAAGCTGGTAGGTATACGGGAGCGGAGAGATACTATATGGAGTCAGCTTTCCTTCTTTCTAAGTATTAGTGATTGGGTAGAATACATGTTTACTCAGAAAGCTACCTATGAACATTCACAGGCATCAGAAACATTGCTGTTTGATGTGGCTGCTAATACTTGGAGTTCAGACTTGCAGTCATTGTTCAATATGGATGCTTCGCTCTTCCGGCCCTTGCAGGCATCTGGCAGCATAACCGGCGATATCTTAAAAACAGTGGCTGAAGAATGGCGTATTTCCACTTCAGCCATAATAGTAAAAGGTGGTGGTGATACACAGCTGGCTATTAAAAGTACAAAGCCTTCTGTGGAAGATGTGGTTATTGTTTCAGGTACCACTACACCCATTGTTAAGTTGGTAGATACTTACGTGACCGATAGTGAAGAAAGAACCTGGACTAGCCGCGATATTGAACCGGGCCGCTTTGTGTTTGAAGCAAATGCAGGAGTAACTGGGTTGAACTACCAGCGGTTAAAAGAGGTTTTTTATCCCAATGAAAGTTATGATGTCATTGAAAAGGAGCTGGCGGCTAATGGCCATATTAGTTGTACGGCATCGTTAGGCTCATTGGTTGCTACAGAAAAAGCACCTGTTATAAAAGGTGGGTTTATTTTCCCGGCACCTGTTTCACATGAATTGACCCGTAGTTGTTTTGTAAGGGCTACCTTATTGGATATCGCCTTCTCTATAGCAGAAAACTACCAGGTATTGAATGAGGTTTCACCACATCACCTGGACTATATATGGGCTTGCGGTGGTGGAATGCAAAGCCGGAGTTTAAGGCAATTACTGGCCAACATCATTGGTAAGGCTGTGAAAGTGCGCAAAGGTTTTCAGCAATCTTCAGCAGTAGGGGGTGCCCTGTTGTGTAATGAAGCCTTGAAAATCAGCAGCACCCAGCTGAATGATTCCGTGGAAACTATTTTACCACAAGACCAGGAGCAGTTCAAAGAACTTTATGCAGATTGGAAACGAACAAGAAACTTTTTCAGCCAAACTAGTTGACAAGAAAAGAATGCAACCATCCTATTTTATTGGAGTCGATATTGGAACACAAGGCGCCAGGGTCGTATTAGTAAATCAAAACGGCATCATGGTTGGTTCAAAGGAGGAGAGCTTTCCTTTAAATAACCAATCAAGAGAAGAACAGTCGCCTGAATTATGGTGGTCTTCCTGCCTTACTTCTCTTCGTGCTTTGTGTTATGAACTAAAGCCGGTTATTGATTTGTCTCACGTCAGGGCAATAGCCGTTACGTCTACTTCCGGCACTATTATCCCCTTAGATAAAAGCAATCGGCCTTTGCATGCAGCTATTATGTATAGTGATCCGCGATCTGTGCAGGAGGCCAGGCTTTGCAAAGCAGCTGCCAGTACCTCTGGATCAATGGGCTTTACTGCATTTAATGCTTCCTGTGGGCTGTCAAAAATGGTTTGGTTTGTAAATAACTTTCCGGAGAAAGCAAGCCAGCTGGGAATGTTCATTCACGCAGCCGACTATATCACAGGTCAGTTAAGCGGCAATTTTAAAGTAACCGATTATACAAATGCACTCAAATCGGGTTATGATATTGTGCAACTCCAATGGCCAGATTTCATTACAAAAGCCTTGCCTATAAAACCAGAATGGTTGCAGGAGGTGGTGCCTACCGGTGTTTCGGTTGGTTGCCTAAAATCCGAACTCGCTGAGCAACTGGGCTTGTCTGACAAGATTATCATTACGGCAGGAGTGACTGATGGCTGTGCCTCACAAGTAGCCTCAGGAGCAGTAAAGCCGGGGGATTGGAATACAACGATCGGTACTACATTAGTTATTAAAGGTGTTACTGCCAAGGAAGTAAAAGACCCAACAGGTGTACTTTATTGCCATCGGCACCCGGAAGGATACTGGATGCCGGGTGGGGCCAGCAATACAGGTGCCGATTGGGTAAGCCGTTTATTTGGGCAGTCCGACCTGAATGAAATAAATGCAGCAGCTGCGAAATTAATACCAACAGGACTACTAGCTTGGCCCTTGCTGCAGCAAGGTGAACGTTTTCCTTTTGTGGCACCTGATGCCCAGGGGTTTGCTCCTGAGGAGTTATCAGAGGCAGAATTGTTTACCGCCTATATGGAAGGCGTAGCCTATATCGAACGCTATGCCTATGAAAGAATACAGATGCTCTCTGGTGAAACCATTCACCAAGTGTATACAGCTGGAGGGGCCAGTAACAGCGATGCATGGCTGACCATCCGAAGTAATGTTCTCGGCGTCCCTGTATACAAAATGCAGAGTGTTTCAGGCGCTGCAGGCGCCGCTATACTAGCTGCATCAAAAACCTATTACACCTCTTTGTCGGAAGCTGCCGGTAATATGGTGCAGGTGCAAAAGATTGAAACACCCGACAAGGATTTAGTAGACCAGTATGATCAAACCTATACCCAATTTATTAATACCCTAAAACTAAAGGGTTATATACCCGAGTAGCTATGCTGACGATTTATTTATTGAGACACGGACAAACTGCCTGGAATGCAGATAACAACCGGTATTGCGGACGTACAGATATACCGCTTACTGAAACGGGTATCCGGCAGGCAGAAACAGTTCGGGAACAATTAGCAGGCATTGACTTTACTGGAGTGTATTCATCTCCTTTGCAAAGAGCGCATATTACAGCAAAACTGGCATCTGGAAGCAAAGTGATAACCGATGAACGCCTTATTGAAGCTGACTTTGGTAATTGGGAAAACAAAACAAAAGAGGAGTTCATTTCAGAAAGGCCAGAACTTTGGCACAGTTGGATAAAAGACCCAGCAACAGCAAAAGCCGGGGGTACCGGGGAATCTGGAATGGATGTGGTTTTACGTGTCGATAATTTCTTTAAAGAACTGAGGTCTACCTATACTAGCGGCAACTTTTTAGTGGTGGCTCATAATGGCGTTAATCGTTTGTATATGGCGTATAAGCTGGGCATGCCTTTGTGCAACTACCGTCAATTGGTGCAGAACAATTCTTCGGTTACGCAATTTACACTGGATGAAAAGGGAGTATTTACCCTTGAATACCTTAACTCGAAAATACGTTAACAACTATGGGCCGAATAAAATGGAGTCTCTTTGCTGTTAGTATTCTATTTATTAGTTATGAGGGAGCAGCCCAAAAGATGCATTCCCTTAAAGTAAATAGTGAGAAGGAGTTGCACCAGTTTTTCCGGCGTACAGGCAAAGACATCCCTATCATTAGCGGACACCGCGGGGGTAAGTTTAAAGATTACCCGGAGAACTCTATTGAAGCATTGGCGTATACCTTACAACACACACCTGCTTTCTTTGAAGTAGACCCACGACTCACAAAGGATAGTGTTGTTGTTTTATTTCATGATGCTACATTGGACAGAACATCTACCGGTAAAGGCAAGCTTTCTGACTATACCTGGGAGGAAGTGAAACAGCTAAAGCTAAAAGATAGTGAGGGAAATATTACGCCCTATCGGATTCCAACGTTGAAGGAGGCTTTGCTATGGGCCAAGGGCAAAACCCTGCTCAACCTGGATAAGAAAGATGTGCCACCGGAGATGATCGCTAAGATCATTGATGAGAATGACGCAGCCGCCCATGTATTGCTGACTGTACATAATGTAAAAGATGCCCGTTTTTATTACGAGCATAATAGTAACTTGATGTTTTCAGCTCATATCCTGAAGCCAGAAAGCCTGCAGGCTTTTGAAAGTTCTGGCATACCTTGGTCTAATATTATGGCTTATATAGGCCCTAACCTGACAGCCGAGAATAAAATGATCTTGGATGATTTGCATGCACGTAATGTGAAGTGTATGATTGGCACCGGCCCTTCTAATGACAAATTAAAAGATCCGGCAGAGCGAATGAGCAGTTACCAGGAGCTCATCGCTGGAGGCGTTGATATTATTGAGTCCGACCTTCCTATCGATGTGGCCCATGCGCTTTCTAAGCAAACGACTAAGAAAAGTAAAAGAGCAAAGAAAGGGTAGAGGGACAGGGTGTTCAACCTGAAAAGAAAAACCATTGGAAATAAAAATTCAGTAAGCTGATGAACCGTACGTTTTTATTTATTGTATTGCTTATAAGCAGCCGCTTCAGTTTTGCACAGCCACCGGTTTCCACGGCACTACCTCGACCAAAGCTGGTTGTGGGGATCGTGGTCGATCAGATGCGCTGGGATTATTTGTACCGTTTCTATGACCGATACACGGCAAATGGATTCAAGCGGATGCTACGGGAAGGCTTTACTTGTGAGAATACAAGGATCGATTATATGCCTACTGTTACCGCTATCGGCCACAGTACTATATACACCGGTTCGGTTCCGGCGATTCATGGCATTACTGGGAATGACTTTATCATACAGGCTACGGGAAAAAAGATGTATTGTGCTGAAGATAGCACAGTAGAAACTGTTGGTAGCACCTCTTCGGCCGGCAGAATGTCTCCCCGGAACTTACTGGCCAGTACGATAACAGATGAATTAAAGCTGGCTACTAATTTCCGGGCTAAAGTAATAGGACTTTCACTAAAAGACCGGGGAAGCATTTTGCCTGCAGGCCATGCGGCCGACGCCGCTTATTGGTTTGATGATGCAACCGGTAACTTTATTACCAGTACCTATTATAGGAAAGAACTGCCAGCCTGGTTAAACGCCTTCAATCAAAAAGGCTGGGCTCAAAAGCTGCTGAAGCAAGACTGGAATACACTTTACGCACTGAATACGTATGTGCAAAGTACGGCAGATAACAACCGTTATGAAGGTGCGTTTGCGGGAGCTGCTGGACCAGCCTTCCCTGTAAGTACCTCAGGTATGTTTGCCAAAGATTATAGTGTCATTAAAACAACGCCACAGGGCAACACCTTGATGCTGGAATTGGCAAAGGCTGCTATTGAGAACGAGCGCATGGGAAAAGGTGGGTTCACTGATTTCCTGGCCGTAAGTTTTTCTGCTACTGATTATGTGGGCCATAAGTTTGGCGTGAACGCTATTGAAACAGAAGATGTATACCTCCGTTTGGATAAGACCTTGGCTGAACTTTTCTCATACTTGGATCAGAGCGTAGGTAAAAATGCCTACACCGTATTTCTAACAGCCGATCATGGGGCCGCCCATAATCCCAACTTTTTAGTTGATAACAAAATCCCGGCTGGCTTTTGGTCATCTGGGGACGTATTGAAAGAGCTGAACAATGTATTAGAAAAGAAGTATCAGTACAAAAACATTGTTTCCAGTTTGCTGAACTACCAGGTTCATTTAAATCAGCCACTTATTACTAAGAATGGGTTGAATGAAGAAGCCATACGGGCCGATATTGTGCATTTTTTAAAATGCCAGCCTACTATTTCATTTGTTGCCGATTTGAATGCGCTGGAAAAGGCTCCATTACCTGAGTCAATAAAGTCAAGTATGGTAAACGGCTACAATTTCAAACGATCTGGCCCTATTTTCTTTGTTTTAGAACCTGCTTGGTACTCCGGATCAGCTATGTCTACGGGCACCTCTCATGGCACCTGGTATGGTTATGATGCACATATACCCTTAGTCTGGATGGGATGGGGCATTCGCCAAGGCCAAACAAATAGACCTACTAAAATGACGGATATTGCTCCAACCCTAGCCGCCCTGCTAAAAATACAAGCGCCAAACGGCAGTGTAGGCCAACCAATCGAAGAAGGGCTGCTATATAAATCAAAATAGCTTTTTTACAGCTGCTTGACCATTTTGGGTAAAACAGGCTGGCAGCTGCTCAGCTGGAAGGTAAAAGCCAGCTGGATGGCTCTACATTCCTAAGCACCCCGCCAAAGTCTGGTATTCAAAGCCTGATAGTTGGCTTATAGAATAGTGTTTGGGGAAACCATTATAGCTTCTTTATTGTAAAAGCAGACCTCAATCAAGTAGAAGGTGGCAGGGAGAAATTATGTATAGCAACCAAAATTTTGGTTGCTGTCTCTAAGATTCTTCGCTACCTCAGGCGAATCAGGGTGACAAAAGCGAGAGAGGTTATTATTGGCGGTCTGGTTGAGAATGGAAGTTGAAACTAGGAACTTGTAACCTGAAACTTCTTCTGCGTTAATCTGCGCCATCTGTGGGCCACCCATTCTCTGTGCCCCTCCGTGCCTCCTTGTCTCCGTGGTTCCGCTCTCTCCGCGCCTTGGCGCGCTCTGCTTGCAGCGTGTAGCTTGCAGCTTGCAGCGCTTCCTCCCGTGGTCTGTCAACTGTGGACTTCCCCATCAGCTGAGCCCCTAATTCTTCTTCTTCCGTTTCCCCCGTTCGGCTTACTTTTGCGGCATGTTGCAGATTTCTAACCGTGGGCAACAAATGCCACCATCGCCTATCAGAAAGTTAGTACCGTATGCCGAAGCGGCAAAACGCAAGGGCATTCATGTATATCACCTCAATATTGGTCAGCCCGACGTGGAAACCCCACCCGCTATCCTGGATGCAGTGCGTAAGGCCGATATCAAAGTATTGGAATATAGCCACAGTGCCGGTAATGAAAGCTACCGCCGCAAGCTGGTGCAGTACTACAAAAGCGTAGGGATCAATGTGACGCACGAAGAGATCATGATCACTACCGGTGGTTCTGAGGCCATTCAGTTTGGATTCTTTACCTGTCTAAACCCTGGCGACGAAGTAATTATTCCTGAACCTTTTTATGCCAACTACAATGGCTTTGCTGTAGCGGCTGGTGTAAAGGTGGTGCCTATTACATCGCATATTGAAAATGGTTTTGCTTTACCGCCGATTGCTGATTTTGAAAAAGTGATTACCGATAAGACCAAGGCCATTGTGGTGTGCAACCCTAACAACCCTACCGGCTACTTATACAGCCGTGAGGAAATGGAAGCGTTGAAGACTATCTGTTTGAAATACGACCTTTACCTGTTTTCAGATGAGGCTTACCGTGAGTTTTGCTATGACGGTGAGTACATCAGCGCGCTTCACCTGGAAGGCATGGAGCAGCACGCTATTTTAATGGATACCGTGAGCAAGCGCTATAGCGCCTGCGGTGCCCGTATAGGTGCGTTTGTAACCAAGAATAAAGAAGTATACAATACCGCAATGAAGTTTGCACAGGCGCGTTTAAGTCCTCCCGGACTGGCCCAGATCATGGGTGAAGCGGCTGTAGACTTACCTGCCTCTTATTTCGACGAACCAAAAGCAGAATACATGGGCCGTCGCGACTTGTTGGTGTCTCGCCTGAATGCTATGCCTGGTGTGTTTTGTCCAAATCCCGGTGGTGCATTCTATGCCATTGCGCGTTTACCAATTGACGATGCAGATGTATTTTGTCAGTGGTTGTTAGAGTCTTTCTCGCATGATAATAAAACAGTAATGCTGGCGCCTGCTACTGGCTTCTATGGTACGCCAGGATTGGGTAAGAACGAAGTGCGTTTAGCCTATGTGTTGAACAAACACGATATCAATGAAGCCATGGATTGCTTACAAGCTGCATTGGAAGTGTACCCTGGACGCGTAGCTGTTGCTGAAAAAAATGTGTCGCAAGTAGCTGGGTAAAAACCTACTCAATTTCTTAATAGTAAAGGCCTCCGCAGTAATGCGGGGGTTTTTTCTTTTGGCTGATTGTCAAACAGTTGAGGGCATATTTATTGCATGTAGTAAAACACTGTAGTTATCAGCACTATTTTTTATTTAACCTTATAAAACATTCTACTATGGCAAATAATGAGCAATACGGCAGCTGGCATGCTGACAATGAGTTTCAACCATTTGAAGGCAAAAGCGGCGTGATCAATGTAGGCAATAACGAGCGCGTATTGAGTGCGGCAGCGGGTGCTTTTCTTCTTACATCTGGTTTGGGCAATTTGTTTAAAAGCCCTATTAGTGCATTGGTAAGAACAGCTGTTGGTGGCTTACTGCTTTATCGTGGTGCATCTGGTCATTGCCCCATTTATGCCAGCATGGGTAAAACGACTGGTGTAACCCATACACAAGCCATTAATATTCGTACAAGCCTAATTGTCAATAAGCCGAAGGATGAAGTGTATGCATTTTGGCGCAAGCTGGAGAACCTTCCTTTATTCATGAAGCATATTGCTTCAGTAACGGAGATCGATAGCAAACACTCGCATTGGGAAGCCAATATCCCAGGCAACATAGGTAAGGTAAAATGGAATGCGGAGATTGTGAAGGAAGAACCGGGCTATTTGATTGGCTGGCAGTCTATCCCCAACTCCACGATCAATAATGCCGGTAAGGTAACCTTCAACGATGCCTTGAATGGACAGGGCACAGAACTGGAAGTGGTGGTTACGTATCACCCGCCAGCTGGCGAAATAGGTTCTGGCCTGGCCAAAGCCCTGAACCCGGTATTTGAAAAAATGGTACGCCGCGATGTGATGAACTTTAAGGATTACATTGAAACAAAACATGCTGGTAACAAATCATCTACCAGTGGACCATCTGGAATGGCAGCTATGCAAACTAGCGGTAAGGAAACGGTTGATATGGGCAACAGCACGCCTTCTATGGGTACAACCCCAGGCAGTACTACCGGCGCTTCTAACACTACTACCAGCAGCGCTACCGGGCGTGGTACTGGTGCTCAAGGTACGCAGGGTAGCCAACGTGGTACTGGAATCCAAGGTGGCCAAAGCAGCCCTGGCAGTACGTCTACAAACATATAATAATGGACCGGGAATCGTTCCGCCTCTGAAACGTGGGGAACCAAATCAACTGGCGGATCCCTGGAAAACAAAAACATCATGGTGCTGGAGCCTCATAGGCGTCCAGCATCTTTTTTTATGGAAAGAAGAAAAATCTTTTCCGTTGCATAGTAGGAATGCTTATTTTTGCAGCCCTTTAAGCGCCTTTACTACGGTTTGAGTGCTTAAATGCCGAGGTAGCTCAGTTGGTTAGAGCACAGGATTCATAACCCTGAGGTCGGCAGTTCAAATCTGCTCCTCGGTACAAAGCCTCCTAATTTTAGGAGGCTTTTGTTTTTTTATAGGTTGCTTTCTTAAGTAGTTTAACTTCAACTCAGCTGAAGCGGCTCTCTTTGTACAAAGCTCAGCTAGGAAGATCTCTCAGTCCCAGCCGTGTCTTCTTTGCGAAGCCTTGCGCGTGGCAAGGGACACGGCAGAAACCAAAAGCCGAAGCCCTTAATTGTTTGTTTGGAAGAAGTTAATCGTTAGTTAACCTTAAAGTAAATGACTCTTCTTACTTTTGCCTTCCCTAAACAACACCATATGAAATATTTCACTTCCATTTTCCAGGATATAGGTGAGGGCTTGCAGACCCACGTCGCCTTTCGGGGACGCAAGATGCGTTTTCAGGTGCTGCTGCTACTTTTACTCACCCTTGTGTTTTGTGTAACCTTTAGTTGTCTCTACACAATATTTACACAGCCATGAGCAGACGTAACCAGCGGGTAAAACACTGGATTTTCTTATTGCTGTCGATATTAGTGCTCTTAGGGGTTCTCGTATTTGGGCAAATGAAGTGAGTTCTCATCGCCATGGTTCGCGACTCACAAACCGAAAGACTTCTAGGGACCAGGTTAATTATCTTAAGCGTTAGGTTCTATAGCTGCAAGGTGCATGCGCGTAAGTGTATAAACAGTTTGTGGAGATGCGAATTGAGCCTTGGGTAATTCTTAAGCTCTGTTTTTAATAATATTAGCATTTATAGTAAAAGGCATTTTACCGCTATAATGATGATCAAATATTATTTTTTTTACCTGGTCTTGTAAGTCAAGCAAATCTGCACTTAATAAAGCAAATGCTTGAGTCTTTATATGTGGCTCATATCCCTTGGTGATATAATCAATTAATGTATCAAGAACTGCTTTATATGGGACTTGATCGTTTAAATGGTTATTTATTACCGCCTCCTCATATTTGCTCCATCGTTGGTTTAAAGTATTCATATAAGTATCCCCAAAACAATACACCATATCAACACCTTCTAACTGTTTTAATAATCTTTGTCCTATTGTAGAACCTTCATTCAATATATCTTGAAGTGTTTTCTCGCCAACTTGTTCAGGGGCACAAATTCTATACAAAAATTGAATAACCCACTGTCTGTACAAAAAAAGCTCGCCCATCTTTGTATATGGCCAATAAGGATTAAATAACTGAAGTAATTCAGCATAGTGCTTTTTGTATGACATCAAATAGTATAGTTTGGCTATTTGATGTCCTTCTGAGTTTTTAAACTTCGATTTGCCTCGGTTCAAAAGACTTGTAAATGAAATCATGGCTATTAAATGCTTTTATTATTGGGTAATGTTGTAATTAGAAAAGGTCAATAAGTACGATTGAAATCCATGTTAATGGATTTGCTAGCAATCCATATAGTTACCGCTCCTTTTCGGGTATTACTTTAAATAGGTTAGCTTTTATCAAAATGGTTCGAATTCCCGGCATTTGCATGAAGATCTATTATAATACTCAGCTATAAGTTGACATTCCTCAACTCTAACAATGAGGGAACTCAATAAACTTATGAATACCCTTTATCGCCCCGCTTTGCGTACATACGAACCGAAAAATCGATAAAGACTTTATTAAGTAAATGGAGTATTAGTTTATATAACAGCAAGGTACTTGCGTATGTGTGGGTGATCGGTTCATGGGGCAAGATCCAGATGCTTATAAACAACAGGATTATGCGAAGAAAAGCGCGGAAGTTTTTTTAACCTGAATCCTTCAATACCTTTGCGGCGAAATTAAACCCCGCATGAAAACTTTATCTTTTTCCATTGTTTTTCTTTCAATCTTTCTATTACATTCTTGTGCATCTGTACATAAAACAGGTGTTTCGCAGGAGAATATTCCCAGTGATATATCTCAAGCCAAGTATAAAGTTTTATTTACAGAGATAAATTTTGATCAGACCGTATCAAAGCATGTTGCAAGTGTGCACAATAATGCTGCGCACAAGCATATCTCAAAAAAAATGGGTGATCACAGTTTATTTATTCCAGAAAGTGAGCTTAGCAAGGAATCGTATGCAGATTATACCACCTATCGATATGTGCTAATTAACAGGATAACAAAAAAGGTTACAAAGACTCATTATAGAACAGGACCAAATGGTATGAAAATGCAAGACGGCAAAACGGATAGTTATGTTACGGAGTTCTATTGGGTTGACAGATTAACAGGTAAGGAATATCCACATGTGAAGGGAACAACTATGCCTCTTTATATGTTAAAAGCCATAGTTAATAAGGTGGCTTCTAATCAATCTTAGTCATAGTAAATGTAAAAGTGATAAAGCTCCTGAATTATAAGGGACTTTATCACTTTTACGCCGTTGTTCGCTTTGAGGGGGTTAGATAAAATAATGAATTCCTTACGTATGTCAGTTTAATAGTAGTATAAGTATTACCGTTAGTTAACTACTTTAATTACTGAACGATTGTTTTCAGTTAGTAATTCTACCAATAGAACACTTGTGTTGTTCGCTACAGGTAATGGCACTGTATTGGGCCCTGCAATCACGGGTTTCTTTAGCGACTTTAGTAGAATACCCTTTGGGTTGTATAGGTTGATCATTAAAACCTCATTGCTATTAGATTGGTAATGCAATACACTATTAGGTAGACCAGGATGCTGATAAACATAAGCCTGATCCACCTTGGGTTGTATTTTTTCAAGTGAGATGATTTTAGAATAAGTGATCTTGTTTGCTTTATCAATAAGCTTCAACCGGTAATAAGTAACTTTTGAATTGGCATCTGCTAGTTTGTAAGCATAAGAAGCAAAGCCTGTTTTTTCCGTAGGAAAGAGTAAGGTGATAGTGCTGAATTGCTGGCCATCCATGCTTCTTTGAATCTCAAATGTATTTCCTGATTCGTTTTCGGATACTTGCCAGTTTAGTTGTACATAGTTGTCCTCCCGGCCGGCAGAGAAGTCCTGCAAGGTTAGTGCAAGAGGTATTGCTTTTGCTACTTGCACCCAGACGGTATCTGTGCAGCCATTTCTTTTTTCGGTTACAATTAACTGGTAGGTGCCTTCTTTGGTGGCTTTTGGATTTTGTTCATTGCTGGTAAACACCTGAGGGCCTGTCCAGTACCAAAGCAATCCTTGTGAGTTGCCAAACGGGGTTGGATAATTACTTTCTTCTTCACTGCCTCCCCTTAATGTGACATAGCTGGTAGGGTCATTTGTAAGAACGCCTGTTTGCCCTGCTTGTGCTACCGGTTGATACCCATCTTTTGAGACAGTGATAGTTTCTGTTGAAACTGGGCAACCCTCATAGACCGCACTGGAAAGGGTATAGCTGCCTGGTTGGTCTATCACAGCTTCTGTACTATTTCCACCACTAACAATATGACCGTCAGTTGTTGACCAGTGATAGCTACCATCCGTAATGATATTGCTAGCCGTTAGTGTAGCCTTTTGTATTGTGCAACTTAACTGATTGGAACGTATAATAGAGGAAGTTGTCTCCGTGTTATTTAGAAAGGGAAAGGGAGCTATAAAGTCTTGCAGGCTGGAGGAGAATGCACTAGAGGTGCGTGACTTAACCAGGACTTTAACATAGGGCGGCGCACAACGATTATAATCGGAAGTTAAAGCCGGGTCTATTCCTATGCTTGTAAGGTCAATGGCACCTTCTGCTAATTGGCCTGCGCTATATTGGTTACTGAAATAGTTATTAGTGGAAGCACCAAGGTTTGAAGAATTCGTGCCCCAGGCAGGTGCAGGTGTGGCCACTTGATTCACAGCTCCCCAGGCTTGCAGTGTCTTGCCCGGATTAGGAAGAATATGCGCATATCCATAACCGCTATTATTGCTGCTGCCAGCCCAGCCATTATTACTGGTGCGGTCAAAATCAAACTCGGTTGGATTGACGGTAGAATAAACGGAATAAGGTACCCAAATGTAAATGGCAATTTCAGATACCGATGAATTGTTGAAGGAAAAGCTCAGGCTCAGGTCGCCAAAGGCTTTGATACTACCATCTGGGTTAAACTCCCAAATGCTTCTGCCTCCGGTGGCTGCTGGTCCGGAGTTAGAGAACAAGCCGGTAATGGGGCTATAGGTGATATCGGATTTGAATAATTCAAAATCCAGGAAATGGTCGCCGTTGGTATTTAGAGTAGAGGCGGCAAAATAAATAAAAAGGTTACTGGGATTAATTGCGGAAATAGAGGTGCCATTGCGCCGCATATGGATAAAGGCATCAATCAGATCGGATTTAGCAAGCACAGAATTGCCTAACGGCGCTGTGCTCCAGATGGAAGGGTTGGAAGACGACTTGTTGTTACCGGCAGGGCTAACGAAGGCCGTTCTGTCGGCGTTGCTACCTGTTGAGCTGGTTCCAAAATAGTCCCGCGAATAGGTGCCGTCCAGCATTAAAAGACCATCTTGCACTGAAAAGGTGTGAAATAACATCTTTTTAGAAAAGGAATAATTCTGGCCGCTTGAAATCTGGCTTTTGGCTTCGGCTGCACCTGCTGTATCAAAAACGCTATATGCTGAAGGGTCGTTTTGTTGAAACCAATCGTGGGAGCCAGCTGCTGTAAAGGAACCTTGCAATCTTGTTCCAGCAAAAATATCTCCATCAACACCAAACTTTGCAGGATTGGAAGGAGTTAATGACTGGGCAGAAAGAGAACAATTGATAGAGAGGAAACTAAGGGTAACAAAAACTAGCCTGCTTGCTACTAAACACAGAGTTGAGAAAATTCCAGTAGTAAACGAGCGATTGCTCTTTACAGTGAAAAGATGTTTCATTACGGTACGTTGATAGATTAAGGGTCTCTATCACAGGAAGGTTGGTATTTTAGGCAAGCAGTTTATTATAAACTGGTTGATTTACGTTTCGTTGCTTCCTTTTTAGACAAGAACTGTGCAGTTTTTTTATTTGTGATGTACACTGTTTGTTTTAGTAAAAGCTTTTAGTTGGTGGTAGGTGATAATTCTTATGGTTTCGTTGTCCGCAGCACTGTTATGTAGCCGTTAGTTTTTAAATGGGGGAAATTTCTAGACAGATTTGGTGCCTCTTTTACGCTGATGTTTGTCCTGGCTAATGTGCAGCGGCTACACTAACAACCCAACCAGCGGGTAGTTTTTCGGTCCCCGCCAACACACTAGCCAAGCTTAGGAGGCACGGGTGAAACCAAAATAAATCACCAAATATTCCAATAGTATTACCTATTTCGCTCTACAAGGCAAGTAGTATATTTACAAGTAGTTGACCTGTTCCTTTGGTTGCATATAAACAATTCCTCAAATGTTAATTCAAACTAGGTTACTTCTTTTCTTATTATTTACTGTTTTATTGGCAAAAGAAAGTATTGCTCAAGGTTCTAAGGTGAAGCGAGACACTACTCTTCGATTGTTGACTTATAGATTGCCAAACTTTGAAATGCAGAATGCTGAAAATGTTGTTGCTGCCAGATATGGGTTTCATTATTATGGTGTAGGAGATTGTGATGTTAACCAAGAATTGGAAGACAGTGTGGAGAAAGTCAATGCCCCCGTATATGCGTATTTAGAAAAAAGACATGGAAAGGGATGGTGTGACAACTTTACCAAAGATGTGGAGAAGGAATTTTTAGTACAGAAGGAAGTTTTGAGTCTCCTGGAAAAGGAGCCTGTTATAATTAAACGGCAGAAGTTACTTGAAAAAGATAGTAATGGACTCGAATATATTTTAGAGGAGATTACTACTTCCAAGTATGATGTACTAGCGTATGGGTGGGGTAAGCTAACTCCAAATACTAAGGAAGAATTAGTCGTGTATTATCACTTAGTAGTTGATTTAAAAAAGAAGTCTGTTAAGTTGGTAAGCGATACAATAAGGAAGTTATAAAAACAATCTCTATCGCCTCGGTTCGTGTATCACAAATGGAAAAGCCACTTTAAGCCTGATTAATTATTGGAAGTATTAGAGTGTATAGCAGAAAAGCACATGCAAGTGAGTACATGATCGGTTTATGAAGACACAAGCCGAGGTTTGGGTGTAAGGAAATGTACAATTGGAACAGAAGAGTGTGTGAATATTAGATCACTAACTGCATACCTGAGACCACTAACTTGCCTACATTATTGCTTTTATTTAGTTTGCAAACGTACTCGCAAACTTTCCTAAAGTCATATGCGAAGTACAGGTACGACAAAGTATTGGCCATCTCCAATAAAAAGAGCAAAAAGAAAATACAGGCCTTTATAAACTCCCATATTGTAGAACTGGATACAGTTTTTCAATCCTATAAAGCCAAGACTGGCTTTGACTTCAATATTGCTGACACAGTATTCTTAATTTATGATTCACCTGCCGAATCGCCTTTTATCAGTGACATTATAATTTGGTCTGGTAAAGACACTATTTCTTACATGCAGGGATTTGACAAACACAAAAGAATAATTACTTACACCGCATTTAGTCCAACAATGGAAATGCCTAAGGGTTATAAAGCGATAACGGTAAGAGGTTCGATAATTACACTGGCCTCAAGGCGAGACTATTCTACAATAATGCACTTGGGTGATGGCCAAGATATTATTGACGGCAGTTACGTTCACATTTATGTTGCTTTCAAAGAAAATGGACGATACAAGATAGAATCCTGTTCTCCACCAAAATTTTTAATTGAAACAAAGTATAGCAAGGAATAACTATAACCGAGGTCGGGATAATAATCTAATGACAAGCTGTACCTTGTCATTAGATTATTATTTGTAAAGTTATTGCTTTACATAATGGGAGGCTGTTGCCATAAAGCTTCGTATTCCTAAGTGTTATAAGGCAATTTGTAGGCCTAGCATCAGCCTAAAGATTACACCATTCTTTTGAAGAACAACAAGTTGTCTATTACAATGGTGCAGGTTGTTTAATTCCTATCTTCTGCATCCACTTTACTTCAATACTGTAAACCCCAAACTCCTCTACTACTTTTCCTTTTATGTGATAAAAGCCCTGCCCGGTTAAGCGGTACTTCACTGCGCTATCGGGGAAATGGACAGAGTCTACCCAGTCACCATTTGAATCTATAAAGGTTCCGAAATACATTAGCTGCCCTTTAGAGGTGCGCACCGGTTTTTGAGTGATATAGTATACCAGTACCTCAATGGACTGCCCTGCATGATTCTTGAACTGACGGGCTGGTACAAATGCTTTTGGGTCGGCATCTACCAACGAAAAAGGATCACAGAGATAAAAGCCTAAGAGTTCTTTTTCGTCAAGCGCATCTTCCAGTGGCGTATGGTATAATACTGGTAGCTTAAATTCCACGGGCTTGTCCTGGAAAAGTGCAGTTCCCACTACGTCTTTCTCTTTAACACGTTTGCTCAGGAAGTTCGCTTCCCATAAGAGCTCTTTTTTGTTCTTACCTGTAAAACGCAATGCGCCTACACGGATCAGGATATTGAGTTGCTCGGTGCCAATGCCCGTGCGGTGAATAAAATCCTGCAGGTTCAGGAAGCTGCCGTGTCGTGACCGCTCTTGCAAAAGGCGACCCACCGTTTCCTTCTGTAAACTTTTTATATGTATGAAGCCTATATATACTTCCCGGCCATGGATATCCGTAAGCTCAGTACTATTGTTTACACAAGGTGCATGGATCTTGGCGCCTGCTCGTCTTAATTCATGGAAGTAAAGCTCGGTGGAGTAAAAGCCGCCAAAGTTGTTGATCACCGCTACCATAAACTCCATAGGGTAGTAGGTCTTTAGAAACAAACTCTGATAGCTTTCCACAGCAAAAGAAGCCGAGTGTGCTTTTGAAAATGAGTAGCCGCCAAAACTCTCTATTTGCCGCCACACTTCTTTTGCAATTTCGTCGGGATGCCCAAGCTCCTTACAGTTCGTAAAGAATTGTTCTTTGATTCTGTCAAATTCTTTGCGCCCTCTATACTTGCCACTCATCGCCCTACGCAATACATCTGCTTCACCCATATCTAAGCCGGCAAAGTGGTGGGCCACCTTGATCACGTCTTCCTGGAATACCATCACACCATAGGTCTCTTCCAGCAGTTCTTTCATCTTTGGGTGCAGGTACTCAAACTTATCGGGGTTGTGAAAGCGATAGATATACTCCCGCATCATGCCAGATTGAGCTACACCCGGACGAATAATAGAAGAAGCGGCAACCAGCGTGATATAATCATCACAGCGAAGCTTTAAGAGCAACTGGCGCATGGCGGGGCTCTCAATATAAAAGCAGCCTATCGTATCCGCCCTGCGGATCTGGTCTGCCACCTGGGGATCGCGCTTGAACTTCTCTACATCGTGAATGTCAATAGAGATGCTTTTGTTCTCTCGTACCAACTGTATGCAGTCTTTAATATGGCCCAATCCTCTTTGTGAAAGAATGTCGAGTTTGTACAGTCCTACTTTCTCCGCTACAAACATATCAATCTGTGTAGTGGCAAAACCCTTGGGTGGCATCTCTAGCGCCGTGTACTGATAGATGGGCTCTTCCGAGATGAGCATGCCACCCGGATGAATGCTGGTATAGTTAGGAAAGTTTTGAAGCAGGCTACCATAAAACAAAATGAGTTTTTGAATTTTATCGTCCTGCAAAGTGGCGTCCGGGTTATCGGCAATAGCATCCACTTCGTGCTTGGGAAGACCAAACACTTTAGCCAACTCCCGCAGAATAGCATTGTACTGAAAGGTGCTATACATGCCGAGCAAGGCTACGTGCTGTTCGCCGTAGCGCTTAAAGATGTAATCAATCACTTCATCGCGGTCCTGCCAGGAAAAATCAATATCAAAATCGGGTGGCGAGGTTCTATAAGGATTAAGGAAACGCTCAAAATACAAATCCAGCTCAATGGGATTGACATCTGTTATTTGTAAGCAATAGGCCACAATAGAGTTGGCGCCACTACCGCGACCCACATGATAAAAACCCCGGCTTTGGGCATAGCGGATCACATCCCAGGTAATGAGAAAGTAGGAGTTGAAACCAAGCTTGTCAATGATCTGCAATTCTTTACGCACCCGCTCTTCTGCTTCCCTGTTGCCCGTTCCATAACGATAGCGTAAACCATCCAGGGCCAGCTTCTCCAGTAGAATGCGGTCGTCCTTAAGGGTAGCAGAGAATACCTTTTTGGTTTTGTCTGATGCTAAATCCACTTCATAGTTACAAGTGTCAATGATACGAAGCGTGTTAGTGATCATTTGCGGATGCTGACGAAAAGCATCCAGGATCTTGGTAGGGGAGAGAAACACTTCGGTCGGCGCCGCAATCTGTTCAGCGGTTTGTTTGCTTAACAGGATGTTGTGATCAATGGCTCTCAGAAGCCGGTGCAGGTTGTAATGTACCTTGGTCTTAAAGGTGACCGGTTGACGTACAACAAACTTGGTCGGATAATGGGCCACATCGATGGCGTACAATTTAGTGATCTCCCCAGGTTGTATACCAATCAATTCCTGTTCTTTCAACTGCGCTGGAGGTAGTTGGCCAAGCGGATAGATCACCCATACATCAGCATTCAAATCGGGCCGCTCAGGAAACGGTTCTTTGCTTTGCAGGTGTTTTGTTAGAAACTGGTTGATGTGTAGCAGCCCTGTTGTTGATTTGGCTAACAGTATATATAAGAAGTGGTCGCCATTGCGGATCTCTGCGCCCAATACCGGTTTAATGTTTGCCTCAAGGCAAAGCTCATAAAAATCCCAGAGGTCACTGGTGTTGTTGATATTGGTTAGGGTTAGTGCACTGGCGCCTACTTCCACGGCTTCCTTCACCAGGGCCTCCGTGCTAAAAGTGCCATAGCGGTAGGAGAAAAAGGTCTTACAATTCAGGTACATGTTGGTTGGTTTAAAGTAGTCCGCTGGCCCGCATCACCAGGTAGCGGCCAAAACGGAAGTTGAGATGATCCAGCTCCTGGTACAGTCGTATCTGCTCGTTGGTGTCATCGAAAAGGCTGATCTGGTAATTGCCCGGCACCAGGTGCGTAAAGCGAATACCCAGTAACCGAACCAGCAGCCGACGGTCATAGAGCTTTTGGAACAGGTCTTTCACAGATTGGATCAATAAACTGTCTAATGCCGTATACATTATGGAACACTGCTTTGTAAGTGTATTGAAGTCCGCATAGCGGATCTTTACGGTTATGCATCCTGTGAGTTTGTTTTGCTGGCGCAGTTCGAAACCCAGCTTCTCGGTCATCTTGATCAATTGGGATTGCATAAAGCGTACGTCAATAGTGTCGCTTTCAAACGTGGTTTCCGTACTCACACTCTTTTGTTCTTCATAAGGCACCACCGGTGAGTCATCGATAGCATTGGCCCGACGCCACAGCTCGATCCCGCTCTTACCCATCAGGTTTTCCATCATCTCCATCGGGATCTCGCTCAGCGTCTTTATTGTACGTACACCCATTTGATTGAGTAGTTCAGTGGTCTTGGGGCCCACCATGGGAAGTTTTTCTACGGCTAGTGGCGCTAGAAACGACTTCTCTTCACCAAAAGGAATTTGCAGCTGACCGTTTGGCTTGGCTTCATCAGTTGCTACCTTGCTTACCAGCTTATTTATAGAAAGACCATTAGAGATCGGGAGCCCTGTTTCCTTTAATACCTTGCTACGAAGTTCTTGGCTGTACTTCTGGCAACCAAAGAACTTGTCCATCCCCGTTAGATCGACATAGAACTCATCAATACTGGCTTTTTCAAACTGCGGAACATTGTTACGGATAATATCAGTAACCAGGTGAGAGTACTTGCTATAGCTTTCCATGTCGCCACTGATAATAGTGGCTTGGGGGCATAAACGCTTGGCCAGCCTCATTGGCATGGCGGAACGGATGCCAAACTTGCGGGCTTCATAGCTACAGGCCGCCACGACTGCTCGATCACTGTGGCCACCAACTAGTAGTGGCTTTCCCTTGAGCTTGGGATTTTTAAGACATTCAACATTGACAAAGAACGCATCCAGGTCATAGTGCGCTATTGTCCTTACCTGCGTAGGCATAATGGGTTAGTTAGTAATGTAAAACTAAAATAATTAGTAATATATATGCTAAAAAGTTTAGCACAATGGCGATGCACTTAAGCGTAATGGACACCCACGTTAATCGGCATCTTTATCCACAAATAAGGTAATGCGCTATTCAGTTGTTGTGTTGGGGTGAAGGCTTTGTGCTTGGCTGTCCAACAACTTTTGATGTAAGGCATAACTGCCTTTAAATAAATTCGGTTGTTGATGCCGCATCACAGACTCAATTGAATACCAACAATAGCGTAGAAAAGAATTTATTCTTAATACGGTTACTATCTTTATTGCAGGTTATGATGCGTCTGTTTACTTTTTTACGCTGCTGCTTCCGTCTGTATTTTTTTCCTGCAAAGAACATCGTGTTCCTGCATCTTATTTTGTTTATATAGATACTGCTAGCTCATTTACAAGAGAGTTTCCTAAGGTTAGCAAACCTAGTTACTATCCCTATGCTTTGACCAACGACAAGGCACAACAACTTCAATTGGATACTATTGATCGTGGTTATAATAACTTTCAAGCCAGAATATGGTATGAACAATCGCGTGGTCAAAAACGTAAACTTGTTGTAATCAAAGATGATGCTTCCGACTGGAAGGGATGGGTATATGAATTGCGAGTAGAATGGGACGGTGAAAAGGAGCACATCTTAACAAAGACGGTCAAAGAAGTTGTGCCAAAGTCAGGATGGAACCATTTTATGAAACGGTTGATTGATTTACGGGTTACTACACTTCCAGATATGTATGCTATTGAAGAGTTAGTTGACAATTGGAAAGATGGGCACAGCTATAGCGTAGAAATCGCTAGTAAAAATCAGTACCGGTATTATACTTACCATGTGCCAGAGGAATTTCAGCAATATGAAGAAACCAGAGATATGTCTGCCATTATTGATTTGCTTAAGGAAGAACTGGCTGTTGAAAGAATAGATACTTATGCGAGATTGGTTCATTAAAGCAAGTCCTTGAACTGCGGATCCCGGAACTTTTTTTCTAATCAGTTTATTGATACACAAAGCCCCTGCGTTATAAGGGGCTTTGCTATTTGTTACAAGACTTTATACAGCAAGCGCCTCAGCCTGTATCATTTGTCCAATTACTTCTTGTGGGCTGGTTGTCATTCCGCTGGCATTCACTTGATCAAAGTAATTATGCCAACCTACGCTTTCTACCATTTTTTCAAACTCACGAGCAGCGTCTTCGCTGGGGAATGACCAAACAGCAAAATAATCATAGCCAACTTTCTTTACTGTTGCAGTATCATTGGCTCCCCAACTTATTATTTGTACTCCATTGTCCAATAGTTTTTGAATGGCAGGCCCTAATCCGTTGGTGTAGTTTTCTCTTTCTTCTTTGGATAGATCATTCCAAGTGGATTTTGCTTTCCATAACTCGATGTAAGTAATCATTATTTGTGTTTTTGGTAAAAAAATAGGTGCTTACTCGTTGGTCATATCATTCGGTATAGAACCAATTCGTTTTTCTTATAAACAAAATGTATAAGCTTACTTCAGCCGCTCATAGGTTTCTGTGCCCTTACTGCCACTAGGAAATACAATGGTTTGCTTAAAACGGTCTTTCCCCATAAACTCCAATTCCAATGTAACTGGGACGTTTACTAAGGCCGTGCGGAAGGTGGAACTCATATTCACTTCTTTGGCGCGATTGGCGCCCATCATCTCAAATGTTCCATAGCCGTAATTAGAGACTAGTTGATGACTGGCAGAATCGGTTTGTGTATTGGCCCATATAAAATGGCCCGATTGAAAGACTTTAAACTGGGTAGGGTGATCATCAACCGTTGTTTCACCACTGGTAGATGTGAATTCAGTCTTTACCTGTTTCCAGGCGCCATCAAGGGGCGTATTCACGTTTTTGCTTACCGTTTTATAGTCTTCTGTTAATACACCCTGGCCATTAAAGTTGATCACTTGCGTATAGCCATCATTCTTTTTGGTAATGGCCAGTTCAAAGGAGCTATTGCGGGCGCCGCTGTCGGAGGTAAAGAAAACATGTTCTATTACCTTGCCGTTTTTGATCTCGTAAGTACCAATACCATACATGCCCAGAGAATCATCTGGTAGCGAATGAGCATACATCATGTAGCGGTCGGTGAAGATCTTCAATTGCTGGGTATTCATTACACTATCCTTTTTGCCATCATTGATCACTTGTCGTTGCATCAAATAGGCGCCTTGCATGGACTTGCTGTTTCCTGTATTCTTATTTTGAGCGTTAGTGACAGTAGTAAATGCCAGCAAGTAGGATAAAATGCATAGCATGATCAACTGTTTCATATAAAAGTATTTAAGATTGATGTGTGACTGGCGATACCAGTTTAGCAAAGGGCAGTACCTGGTTTTGGTAGGAGAGGTTCTTCTAAGTTAGTTAACTTGTCATTCAATTCAAAGTGGTATGGGATAAGACGTTTAGTCCATATTGCCGTCTTATTTGAAATAAATGATGGAAAAGCTGTATAACAAAAGCAGGATTTTGTTATACACGAAAGCCATGCAGCTTGTGCAAATGGTAGATCAGTAATAGTAAATAATATCGCTTCAATAATTAGGAAGCTGGTTGTAGTGCCGCAAACGCAAGAAAACGATTGATTTGCTGCTTTAGCGCTTCGTAAGTAGGTGGCTTGGTTACCATCTCTACACCAAACCGGTTACAAAAACTGCTATCAGTGTGGGCACTGGAAGTGGTAAATACAACTACAGGAATAGACTCTGTTTCGGCTTCACTTTTCAAAATAGCCAGCGTTTCACGGCCACTTAAGCGAGGCATGTTCATGTCCAGAATAATCAGGTGGGGAGGATTGGCCCGCCCTTCTTGTGAGCGTAAATAATTTAGTGCTTCACGACCATCGCTTGCTTCCTTTACCACATACTGCGGATCAATAGAATGAAGCACATCGCTGATCATCTCTCTGTCATCTGGATCGTCGTCTACACAAAGTATTATAGGGTGGCTTGTCATGGAAGGCGCAAAGGTAATGCATTGTATGCAGTGCAGAGGTCTATGTGGTAGTGTTTAACGTTCTTTTGCTGTAAACAGTGTTGGCCGTAACTTTATCCTCCTTAACCTTACCATGACAACGTTAAACCTTAACACCAACGTAGTACTTTCCCTGTTGGATAACCAGCCCGACTCTGTATTCTATTTTGTACCTGTGTACGCAGCAGATAACAATAAAGAAATCGTAGATTTTAAACTTGCCTACTGTAACAAACATGCGGCTTTAATGGCAAATGTTTCAACAGAAACCTTAATAGGACAGAACGTTTTGACGCTGATCAATTCCAATAATTTGTTCTACGGGATAAAGCTTGATGAGCTTTCCCAGGTATATCAAACGGAAAAACCTTTTGAAGCCAGCTTTTTGAATCCGGCACTTAATAAACATTTTCAATTATGGTGTACAAGAGTAGAAGAAGGGGTGCTCACTATTACCCGCAATACAACAAATGAAGTTAAAGTCCAGGAAGAACAGCAACGACAAGTAGAGCTTACCGATAGTATACTTGATGCTTCTATCAATGGAGTGCTTGCTTTAGAAGCTGTCCGTAATGAAAATAATGAGATCGTAGATTTTGAATTTGTAAAGGCTAATGACAAGGTAGAGCTGCTGCTGGGTAAGAAAGAAAAAGAGCTTATTGGAAAAAGCTACTTATCCATGCTGGCGCCTTCAAAGGAGAACGGAATGTTTGATCTGAAGGCCGGGGTAGTTGAAACAGGGGTGCCCGTGCGTATGGAGTTTTACTATAAAGGGGTAGGTATTGATGGATGGTTTGATATATCTATTTCCAAACTGGGAAAGAGCGGTGTGGTTGAAACCTTTACCGATATTACCGAACGCAAGTTGGATAAAGACCGGTTAGAACAATCGGCACAGCGATTTGAAACAGTGGTGAATACATCTAAAGCAGGAATGTTTACATTGATTCCCGTTAAAGATGAAAAGGGCGAGGTGATTGACTTTCGCTTTGGTATTGTAAACCAGGCAGTAGCAACCTACATTGGACAAACTGCAGAAGTACTAATGGGGTCATTAGGCAGTACTTATTTTCCGGCCTATATGACCAATGGCTTGTTTACCATTTATAAAGACTGTTACCTGCATAATAAACCCTACAACTTTGACTTTCATTATGAAGATGGGTATGATGTCTTTTTTCAGATTGATGTCACCAAGATGGGCGATGAAGTATTGGTAACATTTACCGATCACACCGTTATGAAGCGCTTGCAACGTGAACTGGAAATGAAGATCATTGAGTTAGGCCGCTCCAACGCTAACCTAGAGGAGTTTGCCAATGCGGCTTCGCATGACATGAAAGAGCCACTACGCAAGATCCGCACGTTTGCGGATCGGCTGAAACGTAGTTTAAACCCCAAAATGGATGAAACGGAAAAAAGCTTGTTTCACCGTATTGAACTATCCACAGAACGGATGCAACTCTTGCTGGACGATCTGCTGGAATTCTCGCATGTTAGTGAGCGCCCTTTGGAAACGGAGCTTGTAGACCTGAATGAAAAAGTGAAGAAAGTGCTAACCGACTTAGAGCTACCCATAGAGGAGAAACATGCTACTATCATTGCAGAAGCCTTACCTACCATAAATGGTTATCGGCGCCAGTTACAACAGCTCTTTCAAAACCTGATTGGTAATGCATTAAAATACAGTAAGGCTGATGTAGCACCAGAAGTTATTATTCGCTCCCGTATAGTAAATGGGACAGAAGTTCAGGATAAAATACCTGTAGAACTGAACGATAAAACTTTTTACCTGATAGAGGTTAGTGATAATGGAATTGGATTTGAGCAGCAATATGCTGAACAAATCTTTGATATGTTTCAACGCCTGCATGGCAAAATGGAATACTCGGGTACAGGTGTAGGACTGGCCATTGCCCGTAAAGTAGTGGAAAATCACAATGGCTTTATTTGGGCTACCAGCCAACCGGGTATCGGGTCCACATTTTATGTATTGCTTCCTGCTTAAATCGGAAGGATTTAGCGCCTGCCCTTGTTTATGGAGGTTGCGTTTCTATGATTTATGGACTAAAATTTGTTATTGGGAAGGTGACAAAAAGTACCAATGAGCAGAATTTACCTACTCGTCCAAAACAATATTAGAACAGGTCCTTTTACGCTAGAGGAACTGCTCCAACAACCGCTGCATGATAATGGTTTGGTATGGGTCATTGGCCAGAGTGAAGATTGGCTTTCCCCCTTAGAAATTGCGAGTTTAGAACCTTTTTATTTTAAACGCCCCGACGGCTCTATTGCCGTTAAAGAAACGGTTATAGAGGATATCCGTTCCAAACGTTTTGTTGATCTGCATGCTATTGACAGTGTAGACGAGCACCGGCAAGGTGTTTTAGATACACAATTGTTTCAAGAGGAGCATGAAATAAATTCGCTACAAGCAAACTCCTTAGAAGAAGGTAACACACCAATACAGGCCATTGAAAATGAGGCACACACTCATTATGTGCCAGCCCCTGCACAACAAGAGCGTCTGAAAGCTGGTAAAAGTGTGATAGAAAAAGAGGACGATAATCTAGCTATCGCCAAAAAGAATTGGGCAGTAGTAGGAATTGCAGCCTTACTCATTCTCTTTATTACCTGGAACGCCTTGTTTAACGATGGCGCTAAGGAAAAGCGCCGGCTCTCTTCAACAAGTAAAAAGGAGCAGTTGATAGAAAACACTTCCTTTGCAGCGGCTGCACCAACTGAAAAGAAAGAAAGCACTAAGCAAACTGGATATCTGTCAAGAAATGAAGTAACCCACACCCCAGTCCCAACTAAACCTACTGATGGTTTCCTTGATTCCGTACAGCGTGTGATGGATGAACAAGATCAGCTGATGGCGGATGTTGATGCGGTTTACCACAAAAGCTTTTCATATCGTAAACGATATCCTTCTAAGCAAACAACAGTTTCATCTTCCAGAATAGCAAATAAGAAAACTTCTAATTCCATAGCTGCCTTACAACAAGCGAATACCGCAACTAACGTACCGTTAAGCCAACAGGTAGATCTGCAAAGCCGTTTGATAATGGATAAGAAAAATCAGCAAATAAATGCAGTGGAGTTGAAAGTGAAAAACAACAGTGGGGAAATCTTGAAAAAGGTAAGTGTAGATGTATTTTATTATAAAAATGGTCAAAAGCTTTTAAATAAAGAGACTGTTTACTTTACCAATATTTACCCCAGGCAATTAATGACCATGTCGATTGCAAGTAGCCAGCGCGCTACATCTGCACGCTTTCAATTGGGGTCAGTATTAGCCGGAAAGAATTGACGCCCTATGCATTGTTTAATAGGTTAGCTGCCGTTTTATAAAATAGAAAAGGGCAGGCTGACAGTTCACATCCTTTAGTATACATACAACCATTTAAGAAAACAACCGATTATATGAATCCACCTACGTTCATATAATATTTATTTGATTTTCTTTTATTTATCTTATTAATTATTGTTATTTGTAGCGCCTTTTTAAACCCAAGAAAAACTAAAGCTTTGATAAGTGCCCACCACACCGAACTCATTATTAATAGCTTCCCTGGTATTTTTTATATAGTTGATCCAGCGGGTAAGTTTCTTCAATGGAATAATAATCTTGAAACCATTTCTGGTTATAGCGCAGATGATATAAAGGGTATGATCCTGTTTGACCTTTTCCGGAATGACGAGAAGCAACTGATGGCAGAAACCATGCATAAGGCAGTAGCGGAAGGCTTTGCCGATATGGATGGATATCTTATAAGTAAACAAGGGCAACCACTGCCACATTATTTTACAGGTACACTAACGGTAATTGATAATCGCCCATACCTGATAGGAACAGGTATTGACATTTCTCGCCGTAGAAGGGCCGAAAAGAATTTAAAAGAAAGTGAAGAACGCTACCGGCTAATTGTAGAAACAGCACAGGAAGGCATATGGATGATTGATGAAAACAGCCTGACAACCTTTGTAAATGAGCCAATGGCGCAAATGCTGGGTTACTCGCGGGAAGAAATGGCTGGTAAGCACTTGTACGACTTTATGAAAGAGTCGGAGTTCATGAAAGCTGATAGCAATATTGCCCGCCGGCGTAAAGGCATTGCTGATGAAGAAGAATTCGTTTTTCAAAAGAAAGACGGACAACTTATCTGGGCACATCTGCACGTTACTCCCATTTTTAAAGAGGAAGAATATAAGGGAGCACTCGCCATGGTAACAGATATTACTGATAAGCGAGAGGCTGAGCAACAGTTACGTTTAAGCGAGCAACGCTTTAAGTCGCTCGTACAAAATAGCTCTGACTTGATTTCGATCAATGACGAGCAAGGCGTTTGTCGATATGTTAGTCCTACTGTTTCTGAAATCCTGGGATATACTCCTGAGGATTTACAAGGTAGAAATGCGCTTGACCTGGTGCACCCAGATGACAAACCGGTACTGTTTATTAAAATGCAGCAGTTTTTAAAGGGACGAAAGCTCATTTCTTCACCTTATCGATATTTAAATGCCAATAATGAATGGCGATGGCTGGAATCGCGTGGTGTCAATTTGTTGAATGACCCTGATATCAAGGGCTTGGTTATTACCAGCCGCGATATCACAGAACGAATTGAACTGCAGACGCAGCTTGACCAACGGAGTAAAGAAATTCAAAAAGAGATGACAGCGGCTGTGATCAAGGCTCAGGAAAATGAGCGGTCTCAGTTAGGGCAGGAGTTGCATGATAATGTGAACCAGGTATTGACAACTGTAAAACTTTACAATGAAATGCTACGCGATGGGATAGGCAGACCAGATGATCTGCTGAGCAAGTCTATTTACCATTTGCAGATTTGCATCAATGAAATTCGGAGTATTTCCAAGCGGTTATCAGCGCCAACATTAGGACATATATCCTTACAAGATTCCATTAAAGAATTGGTAGAGTCCATTAACCTGATCCGACGTGTTAATATCATCTATACAATTGATGGCCATGTAAATTCTATAGCATCACAAGAGCTGCATTTAGCTATTTACCGAATTGTTCAGGAGCAGCTGAATAATATTCTTAAATACGCAGAAGCCAATTATGCTACTATTGAGATCTCTTTTAAAGATCATACACTAAGCCTGATGATCAGAGATGATGGAAAGGGATTTGATATGTCGCAAAAGAAAGAAGGAATTGGAATTACCAACATGAAAAGCCGTGCTGAAAATTTGAATGGCAATTTTCATATTAATAGTGCACCTGGTCAGGGCTGTATGATTAAAGTAAGTATTCCTATTGCAGCCGCTAATTAAGAGACAATTCTGTTTATTTACTGCTACCGTGAAAAAGTAGCCAGCTATGTTTTGTATGCTATGTTTACTTCTCCATTTGAGTCATTTTGCTTGACCAAAATCAATGACTTCACTTGCCAAATCTTATCCGCGTAATCCATTAAAAATCCCACTAGCAGCAATAAAAAAACCTCTTGTAAAAACAAGAGGTCTACCAAAACTAACTGCTTATAAGAAACAAGTTTAGCGTGCGCCAAACTTAAGCGATTGCAAGATAAAATTTTTATATGTGTTGCTGCAATTTATTTCTGATGTAGTTGAAAAATATTTCTAACATTCATCATCTTTTAAAATTTTGGGTGTTATATCCGGCAACATAACGTCATTAAAATAGGGGTCTAAGTAGCTTAGATCCTGAAAGCTGGCAATTTTTATTACTTCACTATCGCTGTGTCGGTAATACACTTCAGCATAAAAGCTGTCTATCTGGTACAGTTCTATAATGACATCAGCCAATTTCCTTTCTGCCAAACGTACGCCACATTCACAAATAACTTTGGCTTGCCATGGTAGAGAAAGCGTTTTGAAATAGGAAAAGCGCATACAAAAAAGTTTAAGTGACTTAAGTCGCTAACTGGCGTTTTTCGTGGCACTTCTCAAGGAAATTGTATTTCTAGGCTTTTATAAAACCGCTTTCATAAAGGATATGCAAACATTGTACCTGATCAGGGAAAACAGCTTTTGGGCTCAATTTGTAATAATTTCTCTACCTAAAACGGTTGAGATCTCATGGTTTTTGTCAAAATCGATTCTATTTCTTCCATCCGCAGGTTTTTTCCAATAATAGTTCCGGTAGCGTCCAATAAAATATTGAAGGGGACTAGTTTAACACCATAGCTGGTTGCAGCAGGGCTGTACCAGCCTTTTAAATCGTTGAGTTGTAACCATTCAAGCCCTTCGGTTTTAATAGCATTTAGCCAGGCAGAGCGGTTGGTATCAAGTGAAATGCCCACAATAATGAAACCCTGTTCATGAAACTGCTTATACAGCTTGATCAATGCCGGGTGCTCACGCTTACAGGGAAGGCACCAACTAGCCCAAAAGTTTATTAATGTAAAATGGCCTGTTTGATAAATGGGCAAGGTTTGATGGTTGCTATCTGGTAGCTCTAATTGAGGTGCAGGCCGGCCATTTGCCACCGCATAGCGTTGCTTTACGTCCTGCTCTAGCTTTTTGCCGGTAAGGGATCTTTGTAAAGGTGTATCTAAACTGTTGTATAATTGGTAATACACAGAATCATTTGCACTTTGCTCTAAGTAGTAATAATCAGCCAGCAATTTTAGGCTGATGGGTGAAGTAGGTTTTTGTAAAATATAGTTGGTCGCTAATTCCCGTTTATATTGTTTTATTGCTTCAAAATGCATGTTGCTTTGCAAAAGGGCGAGCGAATCAAACTGATGTATGAGTGCCTGGTAGTCTTCATTGGTAGTAGTGCCGTATGCTACCAGTTTTTTGCCTTCATCCCGGATCTTAATGGTGCCGGATTCAATAAAGAAGGGCAGAAAAAGAGTTTGTTTGCTTCGGGTTATTTTTAAAAGACCCTCTTGAGTAGATGCTACTTTACCGGTATAGCTGAATAGATCTTCTTGGACTGTACCATTGTAAATCATTGCTCCATTCATCAGTAATTGCACATTGGCACCATTCCATTGTGGTAGAAAACCTTTTACACTAAACCAGTTTATATTTACTGATTGCGCCTGACTCCCTGTTAGCAGCAAGAATGTGATGGTAAAAACAAGGAGGCGCTTTTTCATTTCAATAGTTCGGGTAAACACTGATAAAAACAATGGATTCAATTTAAGCATGTTTTATACATCTGCTAGCTGTTGGTTCTAAATGGCCGGGCATTTGTATAAGCAAAAATAGAAACTAGTCCCAAAGGATTAAACAAGTACTGTCTGTGGAATCTAAATTAAAGAGCTATGAAAAAAGTGCTAAGAAATAACAGCTTGTCGCTCGTCTTCTTCTTGTTATTTCTTGTTTCTATTGTAGGTCAAACCATAACCGGATTAAGGCAATACAATGAGAAGATGCAGGAAAAAGGGCGGCAGCAAGTCGGTTTGAGACAATATCTCAGTTCAGGGCATTTTCTTGAATCCACATTTGAAAACTGGGAAAGCGAGTTTCTTCAAATGGGGTTGTTTGTAGTAATGACGATTTTTTTATATCAAAAAGGCTCTTCTGAATCCAAAGATCCTGATGATCCAAAAGGAGAAGAGGATCGTGAACCTGATCCAAACAAAGAAGATGCGCCATGGCCGGTAAAACAGGGAGGTTTGATCTTAAAGATCTATAAGCATTCGCTCACTATTGCCTTATTTCTAATGTTTGCCATAAGTTTTGGTGTTCACTGGTACGGTAGTATGAAAGATTATAACGAAGAGCAACAATTGCTAAGGAAACCTACAGAGACAGCTATTGAATACCTGGCTAATAGCCGTTTATGGTTTGAATCTTTCCAAAACTGGCAAAGCGAGTTCCTGTCCGTTTTGGCCATCATTATGCTTTCTGTTTTTCTGCGTCAAAAAGGCTCACCCCAATCCAAACCGGTAGATGCCGCTTATGCCGACGAAACGGGTGAGTAAGTATTTAGCGTTTATGTTGAAGAAGAGTTCTAACCCAATAGCACAACACGGCCTTATTGTGTTATTTATGATCTTTTTCCCTTATACCATTTCTATTTATCCTGTATATAAGCCGCCTCTATATAGAGGCGGCTTATATACGGCTTATATGTGGCTTATATACAGCTTATATACGGGACATTTCGGGAAAAAGGGAGGCCGTAACAATGATTCTTTTATACTGTATGCTGAACATTTAGCTGTAAAAGAGATGTTCTACTTGTTTTGTCTCTTCGTTTTTAGCCGTATTATCTGAGCATAAAGCTTAAGGCTAAAGAGTAGAGGTTAGGTAATAATGGCGGCTAATCCTTCAGGCTTTAACTAGCCTTGCTTTTAATAACTCCTTATTAATCAGTAAGTAAAATGGCTTTCTGATTTAAATCCGTGTAGAACATTCTCTACAGAAGGCGCCTGTGGCTTTTGTTTAAAAAAGCCCTTTCCCGAGGTCTATTATTTGCAACCAAATGACATACTCATGCTCTCCATATAATGCAAAAAGAACAAAGACACATGAACGGTGTGCAACGGGCTGCGCGGATTTTACTTAAAATCGTCCTGTTTCTATTGCTATTTATAGTAATCGTATTCCTATTGGTTTTAACTCCTCCGGTGCAACGATTTGCAACGCATAAGGTAGAACTCTACTTGCAGAACAAACTGAAGACCAAAGTAGAAATAGGTAGTATTCACGTTGGTTTGCCACGTATGGTACATCTTCAGAACGTATATATAGAAGATCGTACAAAAGACACGTTACTATCTGGCGGGTCAATAAAGGTTAATATAGACTTGTTTCAGCTGTTATCTAATAAAGTAGAAATAAAAGATGTGCAGCTAACCGATATTACGGCCAAGGTAAAACGAATACTGCCGGACACGGTTTTTAATTTCCAGTTTGTTGTAGACGCTTTTGCACCCAAGTCTCAAACTACTGCTGATACATCCCAAACAGCTGCTATAGAGTTTAATGTGGATCATTTAGGACTGGATAATGTAAAGGTGGTTTATAAGGATGTGATAACGGGCAATGACATGTATGCGGCCATCAATAACCTTTCTCTGAATATCGATACATTAAATCCCTATACCTCCCATTATATACTGCCCAGCATGACAGCGAAAGGGATAAAGGTTCGTTTCAATCAGGCCACGCCGTTAGTAACGCCAGATCCTTTGTCAAAAGATATAGCTGAGGCAGCAGAACCCATCACCATGAAATTGAGCCTTGGCAATGTAGTATTGGATGATTTGGATTTGCAGTATGGAAATGATGTTTCTGCCTTTTATACTTTATTCAATATTGGCCACCTGGTGTTAGATGGCCGGCAGTTAGACCTACAAAACCAGGTACTGCACTTGGATAAACTACAATTAGATAATGCTGTATCCGCTATTAGGCTGGGTAAAAAGCCCGAGGCCCGCCTGGTGGCGAAGCAGGTAAAACAGGAGGTAGTAGCGCAAAAGCAGCAAAACTGGAGGATACGTGTTGATGATATGGCGCTTAACAAAAACACGGTGCAGTTTGACAACGACAATAACCCCAAGCAGCCTCATGGTATTGATTATGCCCACTTTAGAGGCGATAGCCTAACGCTGCATATAAAAGACTTTGTAATGAATGGCGATTCCGTTGCAGCTGTCATTACGCAAGGTTTTTTTAAAGAAAAAAGTGGCTTTCAGTTAGATGCAATGCAAGGCGAACTACTGTATGCCAACAACCAATCTTACTTAAAGAACCTGTATTTAAAAACACCGGGTACTGAGTTAAAACGGAATGCTGTACTGGAATATGAATCATTTGATGCACTGACAAAGAAGCCTGCAGAAACAGTCATTGACCTGGAGTTGGTTGATAGCCGTATACAGGTAAAAGATATTTTGGCCTTTGCACCGCAGCTGCGTGGACATCCCGCTCTGCGTGATCCCAATGCAGTATGGTATGTGAACATTGTTGGCAATGGTACCTTAAACCGTTTGAACTTTGAAAGCTTACGTTTTAGAGGATTAAAAAATACAGAGCTGGATGCCTCTGGTACGCTGGCCGGCTTAATGAACCCAACCGATGCCTCAGGTACATTTACCATCCGCCGCTTCCATACCTCGCAAACAGACCTTTCTGTTTTTACAGGGCAGCGCCTGTCGACTCGAGATATCAACTTGCCAGAAACATTTGCTGCCAGTGGTACACTATCGGGTAATATGAGTAACCTGGGAGCGAACCTGACCATACAGACTGCCATGGGAAACATTGGCGTGAGCGGCCGTTTTGCTAACCTAACCAATCCAACAAAGGCAAGTTATAATGCCGTAGTGAGGACTCAGTCTTTACGTATCGGATCAATAATGCGCAACAACACCATTGGTGCATTAACAGCCAATATGCGTGTTGTGGGTAGTGGTACTACGCCCGATAACATGAACGTTCGCTTTAATGGAGTGGTCAATTCTTTTGGGTACAATAACTACACCTATCGGAATGTCAAGCTGGATGGTAACTTTCGGCAGTCACTGCTCAATGTTACTACAGACATACATGATCCCAATATCGACCTTTCCGGAACCGCCCGTGTTAACCTGAAGAATTCAGCAATTTCTTTTAATGGCTTTGTTGATAGTATTAAAACACAACCACTGGGCTTTACCACAGAACCTTTGGTGTTTAGAGGCCGAGTTGATGCCAATGTATCATCAATGAGTGCCGACTATTTAGATGCTAATGTTTCAATAACTGATGGCTTATTAGTATCTGGAAAAGATCGTTTGACTTTAGATAGCCTGCAGCTGGTGGCTGGACGCAATGGAACAAACCAATTCATCAGGCTGTCGAGCCCAATAGCATCAGCTACTATTGAAGGGCAGTACCGTTACGCTGAGCTAGGCGCTATTATACAAAACAATATCGATCCTTACTTCTCCATTGTGCCAGGTAATAAGCTGCAGAAAGTAAGTCCTTATGACTTTACTTTCCAGCTTGATCTGGTCAACTCTCCATTCCTTTCAGCCTTTGTGCCAGGGCTCGAAATTCGGGATTCCATACATGTGAGAGGTAGCATGGCTACTGGGCGCGGTATGCAGGCAGTAGCCAGCGCTGCATCATTGGTGTATAATGGTATGGATATAACAGGCCTGAAGGCCAATATCAATACAACCGCAGACGGATTACAATTAACAGGAACCCTGGCACATCTGCAAACAGGCACTACTGATATTTACAATACACGGCTAAACGCAACCGCCTTGGATAATGTGATCAACTTTGGGTTGAAAGTGGCTGACATAGCTGGCAAGGATAAATATGTTTTGGCTGGTGTGCTGCACCAACCCCGTCAGGGTATCTATGCTATGCAATTGCATTCGGATAGCTTATTGCTTAATTATGATCGCTGGAACATAGCAGAGAATAATGAGATTCTTATTTCTTCCGACATCATTACTGCCAACAATTTCTCATTACAAAGAGGAGGGCAAAGCCTATCCATACAAAGTGAAGAAGGCATGAGTGGCGGGCCATTGAATGTTAAGTTTGGCAATTTTAAAATGGGTACCATTACCGGCTTTATGAAGGCCGATACCTTATTGGTAGATGGAACTATAAATGGTACGATCACCTTTGTTGATATCATGCAGCAGCCCTTGTTTACAAGTAATCTGAGGGTGGATAATTTGAGCTTCCGTGGAGACACACTGGGTAATCTTCAGTTAAACGTAAATAACAATCGTGTAAATAGTTATGTGGCTGATGTGAGTTTAACAGGCTTTGGTAATAATGTACGGGTTACTGGGTCCATGTTGCAGCAAGAAAATGATGTGGTCATGGATTTGAATATGTCTGTACAACCGCTTCAATTAAATAGCCTTGAAGGCGTATTGGCCGATTTTGTGAAGCAGGCCAGCGGTGCTGTAAATGGTAACATAAGTATTTCAGGAACTGCCAGTGCTCCTAAAGTACAAGGTAACTTGAATTTTGATAAAGCCAGTATCAGCACCTATATGCTCGGGGGGCCGTTGAAGATTGATGGAGAGGCAATTGCTGTAACAGAAAATGGCTTTGCGTTTAATAATTTTACCATCAAGGATTCTGTCAATAATGCTTTGACAATAAATGGTACAGCCAGTACGACCAACTTCATTAATTATGGTTTGAATTTGGATATCAATGCCGACAACTTCAAGGTGTTGAATACCACCCGTAAAGACAATAAGCTGTTTTTCGGTGATATGGTCATTACTACAAAAATGCATGTAGGGGGCACCGAAATAAAGCCAGTAGTATCGGGTAATGTAACGGTTAAAAAGGGCACCGATTTTACCATAGTGATTCCGCAAGAAGAACCAGGGGTAGTGCAACGGGAAGGTGTAGTGGAGTTTGTAGACTTTAGTGCGCCGGAAAATGATTCTTTGTTCCTGGCTTATGACTCACTCAATAAAACCAATGTTTTAGGCATGGATGTGTCTGCCAATATTTCCATTGAACGTGAGGCTAACTTCAATGTTATCGTGGACGTAGCAAACGGTGACCTTCTTAATATGAAGGGAACGGGTCAGCTATCTACAGGCATTGATCCAAGCGGTAATATTACGTTAACCGGAACCTATGAAATAGAAGAAGGGGGATACCAGTTTTCTTTCAACTTTTTGAGAAGAAAGTTTATCCTTCAAAAAGGTAGTAAGATCACATGGTATGGCGAACCTACCAATGCCCAATTGGACGCAACAGCTATTTATGTAGCTAATACAGCGCCCTTGGATTTGGTAAGCAATCAGATCAGTGATCCCAATCAGCGCAACTACTACTTGCAAAAGCTTCCTTTCAATGTATTATTGAAGTTGCAAGGAGAGTTGATGAAACCGGAACTCACCTTTGACATCATCTTGCCAGAAGAGCAGAATTATACCGTTAGCGGTGATGTGCTCTCGACTGTTAATACCCGCCTAACGCAATTGCGGCAGGAACCTTCAGAGTTAAACCGCCAGGTATTCTCCATTTTATTATTGAATCGTTTTGTAGGCGATAATCCTTTTGAGTCCAGCTCTGGTGGGTTTAGTGCAGAAACAATTGCCCGTCAAAGTGTAAGTAAGTTATTAACGGAGCAGTTGAATGACCTGGCAGGAGGATTGATCAATGGCGTTGATATCAATTTCGATGTACAATCCAGTGATGATTATACAACAGGGCAACGCAGGAGTCGTACCGATCTGAATGTAGGCTTGAGTAAACGCTTGTTAAATGATCGCTTGACCGTAACAGTGGGTAGCGACTTTATGTTGGAAGGTGCCACTCAGTCCAATCAGAATGCTGATAATATTGCGGGCAATGTGGCGGTTAATTATCAACTAAGCCGGGACAATCGATACATGTTACGCTTCTATCGGAAAAATGAATACGATGCTGTGGTTGATGGTTATATCATTGAAACAGGTGTGGGATTCATAATGACAGTAGATTATAACCGCTTCCGACAAATATTTTTAAATAGAAGACCTAAAAATCAAAATCGACAAGCAACTCCGCCAAAAACCGAGGGTGGCAAATAAAATCAACGACAGCAATGAGTACCTTTCGAAATAGCATAATATTTCTTTTTATTTGTTTTATAACAGCTTGTAGCACTACCAGGCATTTGCCGGAGGGAGAACAGCTCTATACTGGGGCTACTGTTAAGTTGGAAACATCAGGCACAACAGCCCGTCAGAAGAAAGTGTTGAAGGCCGACTTGCAGGGTATGGTCCGTCCTAAACCTAACACCCGGTTTTTAGGTATCCCTATGAAATTGGGTATATATAATATGTTTCGAAAGGCGAAGCCCAATTCGTTCTTTGGCAAGTTCCGGGATAAAAACGGTGAGCCACCCGTATTGGTTAGCAGTCTAGATCTGGAGAATAATATTAAGTTGTTGAGGGGGCATTTAGAAAACAAAGGCTTCTTTAAAGCTGGGGTAACAGGAGATACTATAGTGAAGGGGAAAAAAGGGCATGCTGAATTTGTTGCAAAAGCAGGCGCACAGTATAAGATTAACACAGTCGGCTTCCCCAACGATAGCAGCGACCTGGCAAAAGCAATACAACAGAGTACAGCCAACACATTTTTAAAGCCCGGCAATCCTTACGATCTGGATGTTATTCGCGGTGAACGCAACCGGATTGATGCTTATGTAAAAGATAGGGGGTTTTATTACTTCAGTCCCGATCATTTGATTGTTAGAGTAGATAGTACCATTGGCAATAATCGGGTAGACATGCGGGTGGCCATTAAAACCGACGCTCCGGATAATGCACTGGTGCCATACACCATCAATGATGTGGTGATTTATGCCAATTATAATATTAACAGCCCGCAGATTGATACCAGCATGCAAAATGCACAGCATTACAAGGATTATTATGTGGTAGACCGAAGAAAACGTTTTAAGCCGCGCATGTTTGAGCATGTAATGCAGTTTGACTCTGGCGAGTTATATAATAGAGTAGACCACAATCAAACCCTGAACCGTTTAATCAGTTTAGATGAGTTTAAGTTTGTACGGAACCGCTTTGAGCCAGTACCGGATAGCCCCGAACTGAATGCCTTTTACTATTTAACCCCAATGCCTAAAAAGTCCTTGCGGGCAGAGTTCAATTTAACCAGTAAGTCTAATGATTTAAGTGGTTCGGCTGTGCAGTTCAGGTGGCTGAACCGGAACATGTTCCGTGGTGGGGAGCAGGTAAGTCTTAGCGCCTACATTGCTACAGAGGTACAGCTAGGGGGAAAAACAGTTGATGAAAAAGGAAACACGCAAAAACGCTATCCAACGTATAGAAGTGGTGCAGAATTAAACTTTGCTAAACCGGGATTCATTGTTCCATTTGGTTTTAGTATAAATCCAAAAGGGAATTATGTACCACGTACCAATATTCGATTGGGTTATGATATTTTAAATCGTAAGGAACTCTATACGGTTAATTCGTTCCGATTCGATTTTGGATATATCTGGAAACCGTCTATTATGAAGACCCATGAGTTTCTGCCGATTAATATTAATTATGTGCAGCCGTTGAATGTTACAAAAGAGTATCGAGACAGTATAGCCAAGTACCCTTACTTAAACCAAATTATCGATTCGCAATTTGTGTTAGGAACGGTGTATCAGTTTACCTATAACCAATTAGCTGCAGGGCTGCAAAAGAGAAATGCTTTTTACTTTATGGGATTGGCTGATTTTTCGGGAAATATTGCCGGGTTAATTACGGGTGCCGATGTGAAGGCGGGTAAACAGGAACGAATATTTAATGCCAAATTTGATCAGTACATCAAGTTTGAAGTAGACGGACGATACTATAGAAGAATGGGATTAAACTCCAGCTGGGTAAACCGTGTCGATATTGGCTATGGGCATCCGCATGGTAATTCTTTAATTCTTCCGTATGTAAAGCAGTTCTTCACGGGAGGTAACAATAGTATCCGGGCATTTAGAAGCCGTTCGGTAGGGCCTGGAACCTTTAAAGAAGCGAATAGTACCAATACCAACTTCTTTGCGAATCAAACAGGTGATATTAAGTTGGAGTTCAATACAGAATTTCGCCCTCATATATCGGGTCCATTGTACGGTGCCTTATTTATTGATGCGGGTAATATCTGGCTGGTCAATGAAGACAGTACCAGGCCGGGATCAAAGTTCACCGGCAAATTTCTCAACCAACTAGCTGTTGGTGCTGGTGTGGGTATTCGCTTTGACATCCAATTGTTTGTAATTCGCCTGGATGTAGGTATGCCTTTGCGCAAACCTTGGGAGCAAAACCCCTGGGTAATGAATCAAATTGATTTTGGCACCCAAAAGTGGCGAAAAGAAAACCTTATCTATAACCTGGCTATTGGCTATCCATTCTAGTGTGAAGCAGTCAGAATTGTATATAAACAGAATGGAAATTCTGATGTGAAAAGAAGAAAAATGTAGTACTTATATGTCAAGGTTGATCAATAAGATGTTACCAATTTTGAATTGGAATACTACAAAAAAAGCCCCGGATGGTCCGGGGCTTTTTTTATGAAAAGTAGGATTGATTACTTTTTTGTCTTTTTAGGAGCAGACTTTGTTTTAGTTGTTTCGGTGCTTTTTTTGTTTTCCTTTTCATAAGTGGCATAAGATGCTTCGTCCAGTACATCACCAGAAATAGTCACTACTTTGGGCTCATTAATGCCGGCCAGTTTAATTGAAACGGGTTTTTCGAAATGGTTTAATGCGGCAGCATTATAGCCTACTTTCATTTTCACTGTCGCGTTTGGCGCAATAGGCTCTTTGGGTACTTCGGGAGTAGTACAGCCGCAGGAAGCCCATGCGTTTTCAATAACTACTGGCTTGTCAGAGATATTTTTAATTTCAAAGAATGTTGTTACAGGTACATTTTGCTTGATCTTACCAAAGTCGTATTTCTCCATGTTTACTTTGATAACTTCATCCGCTTTCTTATCCTGGGCCTGAACAGCAAGTGCGCTTACAAATAGAGATGCGATTAAGAACAGTTTTTTCATTCTTTAGAGTTTATAAAGTTTTTAAAATAGTTACTGCAATTGTGATTTTAAAAATTGTACAGATGCATTACTTGGTGCTGCCCCGGCAGGTGCTTTCCAGACAGTGCCCTTTATTATGATTTGTTTTGCTTGATTTCCGTTGTATTGCACAGTAATAAATTTTTCAAAAGAGCCCTCAGCGGCGGCATTATACCCTACTTTAATAGTAGAATTATTGCCAGCAGCCACCGGTTCTTTAGACCATTCAGGCGTTGTACAGCCACAACTGGCTTGTACATTATCGAGTTTTACAGGCACAGTACCCTTATTTATCCATTCAAATAAATGGTAAACAGGCTTGCCCTGAGGTATTTTACCAAAGTCAAAAACCGTTTCTTTAAAGTCAACAGCTTCCGGAACTTTAGTGTCAGCTTGCGTTTGGGCCTTTACGCCACTGCAGGCGATAGCCAATACTAATAATGTGTAGATTTTCTTCATAGAAAAGCTAGTGTTTTTCAAAATTAAAAGAATCAATGTAAAAAACTAATTGAAAACGTTACTTAGCTCAATTTTAACGGTGGGGGCTTTCCCCTATTTTTGCTAAATGGAAAATACTTTCGAGGGAGGGCAGCCTTCTATGGATAAATTGTCATTTGATAATTTTCGTGAAGAAGTTTTACAGGATTACCGCTGGGCTTGTATCAGTCGTGAAACAAGCTTGCTGGGGCGTAAAGAGGTCCTGACCGGAAAAGCCAAATTTGGCATTTTCGGCGATGGTAAAGAAGTAGCCCAGATTGCCATGGCAAAGTTTTTCCAGCCTGGCGATTTCCGTTCAGGCTATTACCGCGACCAAACTTTCATGTTTGCCAGCGGGTTAGCTACTGTAGAACAGTTTTTTGCGCAGTTATATGCTAATCCTGATGTAGAACAGGAGCCTTTCAGTGGCGGTCGCCAAATGAATGGCCACTTTGCTACGCCGTGGGTGAGTGAACAAGGGGAGTGGTTAGATCTGGCAAATCGCAAAAACGTTTCTTCTGATATAGCTCCAACGGCTGGTCAAATGACAAGAGGCTTGGGTTTAGCCTTTGCTTCAAAGTGCTTTCGTAATGTAAAGGACCTGCAACAATTCGATACCCTGTCTACTAATGGTAATGAGGTTTGCTTTTGTACCATAGGCGATGCCTCTACTTCTGAAGGGCATTTTTGGGAGACCATCAATGCAGCTGGCGTTTTACAAGTGCCGCTAGTGGTGTTTGTGTGGGATGATGGCTATGGCATATCCGTTCCTAAAAAATACCAAACCACAAAAGCTTCTATTTCTGATGCCCTGTCCGGATTCCAAAAAGAAGAAGGTACTAATGGTATCAATATCTATAAAGTAAAGGGCTGGGATTATGCCGCATTGTGCGAAACCTTTGAAGAAGGTATTCGCATGGCTCGTGAAACCCATACACCTACGGTTTTTCATGTTGAAGAAATCACACAGCCACAAGGTCACTCTACCTCCGGCAGCCATGAACGCTATAAGACCACTGAGCGCCTGGAATGGGAGCGCCAATGGGATGGCATGGTGAAAATGCGTCAGTGGGTTATTGCCAATGCGCTGGCTACTGAAGAAGAACTGGCCCATATAGAAGAAGAGGCCAAGCTGCAAGTGCGCGAAGAAAAGAATAGAGCCTGGAGCAACTACCTGGATCCAATAAAAGCACAAGTAGCCAAAACAGTTGATTTGTTAAATGATGTTGCTTCTAAGAATACTGCGGTAGCGGCATCTATACAATCGCTGGTGGCAGAACTATCTGGCCTGCGCGAACCTTTACGTCGCGATGTAATGCGGGTATTAAGTACGGCTGTAACCCTAGTGGGTACGCATGATTCTGGTTACTGGCTGAAAGATTACTACCAGGATCTTCAAAAAGAAAATCATAGCCTTTACAATACGTATTTAATGAATGAAGGAGAGAAGAGTGCACTTAAAGTTGCAGCTGTTGCTCCTTCCTACGATAATGATGCACCAACACTTAATGGCTTTGAAGTGTTGAATCACTACTTTGATCAACTATTCGCTAATAACCCCAAAACCTTTGCCTTTGGTGAAGACTTAGGCTATATCGGTGATGTAAACCAAGGCTTTTCTGGCTTGCAAGCCAAGTATGGTGTTGACCGCATCTTTGATACCGGTATACGGGAGTTAACGATTATGGGTCAAGGTATTGGTTTAGCTATGCGTGGCTTACGCCCAATTGCTGAAATCCAATATCTGGATTATCTGTTGTATGGTTTACAACCATTGAGCGATGATGTAGCGACCTTACATTATCGTACTAAAGGTCAGCAAAGCTGTCCCATAATTGTACGCACACGCGGTCACCGCTTAGAGGGTATCTGGCATAGTGGCTCACCAATGGGTATGGTGATCAACTCGCTGCGCGGTATGCATGTATGTGTGCCACGCAACATGGTGCAGGCTGCCGGTATGTACAATACATTATTACGCAGCAACGATCCTGGTATAGTGGTTGAATGTCTAAATGGCTATCGCTTAAAAGAAAAGTTGCCAAACAACTTGTTAGACTATACAGTGCCGCTAGGAATTCCCGAAGTAGTTAAAGAAGGCACTGATATTACACTGGTAACGTATGGGTCTACGCTTCGTGTAGTAATGGAAGCGGCTCAGTTATTAGAGAAGCAAGGCATCAACTGCGAGGTAATAGATGTGCAAACACTACTGCCATTTGACCTTGAGCATAAGATCTTGGATTCGTTGAAAAAGACCAACCGTATAGCTTTCATTGATGAGGATGTGCCTGGTGGCGCTGCGGCTTACATGTTTAACAAGGTGATGGAAGAACAGGGCGGCTACCGTTGGTTAGATGTGGCTCCTAAAACTATCACGGCTAAAGCACACCGTCCTGCCTATGGTAGTGACGGCGACTACTTCAGCAAACCAAACGCTGAAGAGATTGAAAGCGTAGTGAAAAAGATGATGGCAGAATAATTAAGCCAATAGTTAGTAAGTCATTGAGTCAATGGTAAGACATAAAACGTGAAAGGGAGTCCTATATAATAGTTTAGTAACGCTATTTATTAAGACTCCTTTTTGCATAGTGTGCCACGCTCTACTGTGAACCGTCGACTGTTGACCATGGACTTCTCTCACCTTTCACGTCTCACTTCTTTTAATGTATACTAACGTCTTAAATATTATCGACATTCTGGGCACTTTCGCTTTTGCGGTTTCGGGCACCTTTTCCGCTATGGAACGCAAGCTAGATCCTTTTGGTACTTTGATCATTGCTTTTACAACAGCTATCGGTGGGGAACGTTGCGCGATGTACTGGTAGGTAACCTGCCAGTAAACTGGCTGCACAACGAAGTAACTATCTTTGTGATCCTCTTTAGTGCACTAATAACCATGCTGTTTGGCTCGCATTTAAAACAGCTTACAACTTCTCTCTTTTTATTTGATGCCCTAGGTTTGGGGTTGTTCACTATAGTTGGTATTGAAATAGGCTTGCGATATCACTTAGGCCCTGGCGTTTGCGTGGCCTTAGGAACAATTACAGCCTGCTTTGGAGGTGTTATACGGGATGTGCTATTAAATAAAGTGCCATTGATCTTTCAAAAAGAGATCTACGCCTTGGCCTGTGTGCTGGGAGGTAGCGGATATATACTGCTGCTGCAATTCCCCTTGAATACCAACATTTCTAAGATCATTTGTATTCTGTTGATCTTTTTTATTCGGGTCATTGCTGTTCGTTATAAATTAGCACTACCACGAACTTCATTAAAACACTGATATGAACTTAAACATATTCCAGGTTGATGCTTTCACAGAATCTGTATTTAAAGGTAATCCCGCAGCCGTAATTCCATTAGAGCATTGGTTGGAAGACAATTTGATGCAACAGATCGCAATGGAAAACAACCTGAGCGAAACTGTATTCTTTGTGAAAGGAGAGGAGGGATATCATATCCGTTGGTTTACGCCAGAATATGAGATCGATCTGTGTGGGCACGCTACATTAGCTGCATCTTATATCATCAAGAATTTTATTGAACCACCTATAAAAGAAATTCAGTTTACTACACAAAAGGTGGGTCAGCTAAAAACGTATTGTAACGAGGGCGTATATACGCTGGATTTTCCGGCACGTATGCCTCAAGCTTGCGAAGTGCCAGAAAAGCTTTTGTCATCATTAGGCGTTTCTAATGCTGTTGAAGTATTAAAGTCCCGTGATTATTTTGTGGTGTTACCCAATGAAGATGCGGTTAGAAATTTACAACCGGATTATACACTCATGAAAGAGTTGGACACAATCGGTGTGATTGCTACAGCAAAAGGGCAATCGGCAGATGTGGTTTCCCGCTGCTTTTACCCCGGAGCGGGTATACCGGAAGATCCGGTTACAGGATCAGCTCATTGTAATATTGTGCCTTATTGGAGTGAAAAACTAAATACTACAGAACTGAATTGTAAGCAATTGTCCCCACGCGGTGGCGATTTGCAGTGTGAGCTGAATGGAGATAGGGTATTGCTTGCCGGAAAATGTGTGCTGTTTATGGAAGGCAAGGTTTACCTCGATGAATTAGGATAGATACAAATCCTTTATTCTAAAAAACGTTTTCGTACTGCCGAAGAAGGGATCATACAAGTTTCTCTTTTTCCAAACCAGTTATAACGATTATTAGCTATTAGCCTGTAGATGCCATCTCTAATAAAGCGAGGTGTCAACCAGAAGAGTTGTGCCCACTGCCAGTACCAAGGCAAATACCGCACAAGGCGTAAGGCTGCAGTTGAAGCGGTGTAGGGCTTACCGCTTTCAATAAAAAGGAAGGTGTTGAAATCTTCTTGTGAGAAATGGTGTTCTTTTAAAAGCTCTTGGCCTGCCTTGGATTGTAAAGCCGCAAAGCGGAAAACCTGCTTTTTGTCTAGCCGTAAAATAAAATTGACGGTGCTGTTACAAAAGTTACAAACACCGTCAAATAATATAATGGGCGATTCTGTCATGATTTCAATAGCAATGCAAAACTAGGCTATTGAGCTCAGCTTATAGCTTCCTGGCTTCAAGTGGTATTGTACTTTGTAATAGCTGCTGGCCTTTATTTGATTTAATGGCGAACAGCTGCAAAACAAAACCCCGCTTCTGGCGGGGCTTTGCTTATTGTAAGTTGTGAAACACTTTCTGAACATCTTCGTCCTGTTCTAGCTTATCTACAAGCTTTAAGACCTCTTGCGCTTTTTCTTCATCCAGTTCTACAGTAGTGGTTGGTATCCACTCTACCTCAGCGCTTAAAGGCGTTAGGCTCTTTTCTTCCAATCCTTTTTGTAGAGCGCCGAAATCATTAAAGGCACAACGTAATACCAATACGTCTTCACCATTCTCGCCTGTACCTTCCCCTAATTCTTCCAGGCCAAAATCAATCAGCTCCAGTTCCAGGTCTTCTGCGTTCAAGCCTTCCGGCTTTAATTTAAATACGCCCATTTTCTTGAACTGGAAGCTTACACTACCACTATTTCCTAAGCTGCCACCACCTTTATTGAAAATGGATTTTACATTGGCTACTGTTCGTACGTGGTTATCGGTAGCGGTTTCAACCAAAACGGCTACACCATGTGGGGCATATCCTTCATACAGGATTTCCTCATAGTTGTCCATTTCCTTTCCTTGTGCACGCTTAATAGCTGCCTCTACACGGTCTTTAGGCATATTTACCGCCTTGGCATTCTGAAAGCAGCGACGTAAAGCAGGGTTGGTATTCGGGTCAGGACCACCGGCTTTTACGGCAATCACAATCTCTTTACCAATACGTGTAAACTGCTTGGCCATGCGATCCCAGCGGGCAAACATGGTAGATTTTCGTACCTCAAATATGCGACCCATATATAAGTTTCTGGTTTAAAGTTTAGTTGTAAAATGGTGTATGGCTGTTTTTTAGCTAAAGGCTAATAGCTCGAGGCTCACAGCTGTACACATCAGAGGCGCAAATGTACTATTTGCAAAAGAAAAACCCCGCTTGCGGCGGGGTTTTGTATTTTAAATAGCAGTTTTAGCTGACTTTTTCAAAGTCTTTTGCTTTTGGCAATACATCAGAATAATTTCTGAGTTTGCTACGCTTGCGGCTGTAAGAGAAATACACCACCAAACCGATGATCATCCACAAACCAGCGGCTTGTAATGTACGGGCATCGATTGCCACAATCATCAACGTACAAATAACAGCACCTAAAACAGATACTACTGGTGCAGCAGGTGTTCTAAATGGTCTTTCCATATTGGGTTCTTTCTTACGAAGGATCAATACACCTAAGCTTACCAGTACGAAGGCGAACAGTGTGCCGAAAGAAGTAAGATCACCAGCTACGTGTCCGGGAACAAATGCAGCAAACAAGCCTACAAACACAAACAATATCCAGTTAGCCTTGTAAGGTGTTTTGAAACGAGGGTGCAGGTCGCCAAAAGCTTTTGGCAACAAACCGTCATTACTCATGGTATAGAAGATACGGCTTTGACCCATTAACATTACCAGGATTACAGAAGAGAAACCAGCTAAGATCGCTACTGTTACACCAGTAGATAACCAGCTATAACCATGCATATATTGAGAAATAGCATAGGCTACAGAAGCTTCACGACCTTTTTCTGGATCAACAAAATCTCTCCATGGTGATACACCTGTTAGTACGTGACCAAACAGGATATATAAAATAGTACATACTACCAGGGAACCTAAAATACCAATTGGCATATCACGCTTTGGATTTTTAGCTTCCTGTGCAGCTGTTGATACAGCATCAAAACCAATAAAGGCAAAGAATACGATAGCCGCACCACCAAGTACACCACCCCAGCCGTGTTTGAACACACCGGAATAGTTCACAATTTCTTTACCAGCATTATCCAATACAGGAGGCGTGCCTTCTGGAATCATATAAGGTGTATGATTCTCGGGCTTGATAAACTGCCAGCCAATAACAATGAATAATATTACAATTGCTACTTTAATAAATACAATTACAGCATTTACCAAAGCGCTTTCTTGCGTACCTCTGATTAATAAAAGGGTTAACAAAAGAAGAATGACCAAGGCCGGTGCGTTAATAATTCCTTGGTGCAGCACACCAGCAGCATCAGTGAAACTTTCAAAGGGCGAGTGCGACCATTCGTACGGAACAGCCCCTCCTAATAGCTTATTTAAATATTCACTCCAGGCAATCGATACAGTAGCGGCACCTAATGCGTATTCCATAATAAGAGCCCAACCAATGATCCAGGCTATAAGCTCACCCATGGTTACATAAGAGTAAGCATAGGCACTACCCGCAATAGGGATCATTGCGGCAAACTCGGCATAACACAAGCCGGCGAAAGCACATCCAATAGCAGCAATAATAAAGGAGAGGGTTACGGCAGGACCCGCAGCTTGACCCGCTGCAGCAGCAGTACGGACAAACAAACCAGCACCAATAATGGCACCAATACCCAGGGCCACCAGGTTGCCGGCACCCAGCGTTCGTTTCAAGCCTTTCTCGCTATCGGCAGCTTGTGCCAATATCTGATCGAGGGGCTTCTTGACAAATAAACTCATAAGTGTGTTTAATTAGTGGATTCGAATAAGCTCGAAAATTAAATAATAAATCAATACAGGCATGTTTTCTTTTATAGTATTGATTTGAACCTATTTCAACAAAAGTTTTCATCCTGCCTTTTTTTTCCGATTTTCGGCCATCTGTTTATTAAATCGCTTTATGAGAAAAGGAAACCGTCTGACGTCGTATATCATTCTGGCAATGATTTTGGGGATAATAGTGGGCTACTTTGTGCATAGGAGTGCGTCGCCAGAAACTATTGACTCGTTCTCTAAAAACATAAAACTCCTAAGTAACATCTTTATACGCCTGGTGCAAATGATTATTGCGCCGTTGGTTTTCACCACATTGGTTGTGGGCATTGCTAAACTGGGCAACCTGCAAACCGTGGGAAGAGTAGGAGGGAAAGCCATCTTGTGGTTTGTTTCAGCCTCACTTGTGTCACTATTACTGGGCTTGTTGCTGGTTAACGTTTTTCAACCCGGCCATTATATTGATCTTTCTCAAACTGATACAGCGGGCTTAAAAGACCTTATGGGTAAAACGCAAAGCTTTTCTTTAGAAAACTTCGTAACCCATGTTGTTCCACGTAGTGCTATTGAAGCCATGGCTACCAACGAGATCCTGCAGATCGTTATCTTCTCTATTTTCTTTGGCGTAGCGGCGGCTGCCATAGGCGATTATGCAAAGCCGGTTATTCATGCATTAGATATTACAGCTCATATCATCTTAAAGATGGTAAACTATGTGATGAACTTTGCCCCTTTTGGTGTGTTTGGTGCTATCGCTGCTGTCGTAGCAGCTAAGGGGCTAGGTATCTTCCAGTTTTATATTATTTATTTCGCCTACTTCATCTTAGGCATTGCTATTCTGTGGGTGGTTTTGCTTACTGTAGGTTTCCTGATCTTAAAAGGCCGCACAAAAGAACTGCTGCGTCGTATCGGCAGTCCATTATTAATTGCGTTCAGTACTACTAGTAGTGAGGCTGTTTTTCCTAAACTTACAGAAGAATTAGAGCGTTTCGGTTGCCGCGATAAGATCGTATCGTTTGTATTACCACTGGGTTATTCCTTCAACCTTGATGGTAGCATGATGTATATGACCTTTGCATCCTTAGCTATTGCACAGGCCTATGGCATTCATCTTCCTTTAGGTACGCAATTGACCATGTTATTGGTATTAATGTTGACGAGTAAAGGTATTGCTGGTGTACCGCGTGCTTCACTGGTTGTAGTATTGGCTACCTGTGCCATGTTCAATATCCCGCCAGAAGGCGTAGCCCTGATCTTACCCATTGATCATTTTTGTGACATGTTCCGTACCGCTACAAATGTGGTAGGTAATGCCTTAGCCACCAGCGTAGTTAGTAAGTGGGAAGGGGAGTTAGAAGGTTAGTCAATGATGAATAGCGAATGGTAAATAAAAGGCTACTTTTATTCATCACTCACCGCTCACCATTCACGAATTGAGTTGACTTAAAACTGAAAATCCGTAATGCATCATTTCCTAGATATCGTCTTACTACAGGGTGGATTTATTCATCAGTTTATTGAATGGATCATCAATAACGGGGGCTTATATATTCTGTTATTAGTGGTTTTTGCAGAAACGGGGTTGTTTGTTGGATTCTTTTTACCAGGCGATGCATTACTGTTTGCAGCTGGTATTTATTTAGACCAATTGGCTATAGAGTTCTTTGGTTTCCCTTTTTATTTTGTTTTGCTGTTGGTCATTGTTGCTTCTGTGTTAGGCAATTTGGTGGGATACTGGTTTGGTCGAAAAACAGGTCCCTTATTATTTGAGCGCAGAGAAACATGGCTTTTCCGGAAGAAACACCTGCTACGTGCTAAAGAATTCTATGATCGATATGGTAAGGCTACCATTTTCCTGGCGAAGTTCTTACCCATTATCCGCACGTTTGCACCCATTATTGCTGGGGTAGTAAAAATGGAGCGTTCCACTTTTATTTTATATAATGTATTAGGCTCATTGGCTTGGGTGTGCAGCATGATGTTGGGAGGTTATTACCTAGAAGGTTGGATCTTGTCAGCGTTTGGCTTTAGCCTGAAAGATCACATTGAAACTATTACTATTGGTATCATCCTTATTACAACAGTACCCGTTTTATATAAATTATTGTTTTCTAAAAAACGCACAGTGCCTTTAGATGAAAACGATAAGAACCCTATATTGTAATGGATAAAAAACAAGCCTCCCTCTTCAATGTGGCCGTCATAGTAGCCGCATTGGGATACTTCGTGGATATTTATGACTTACTGCTATTCTCTATTGTTCGTGAGCCCAGTCTGGTAGCTATTGGTATCAGCAAGGCTGATACTAAAGCAATGGTCGCGGCCAGCACTCGTATCATCAACTGGCAGATGATTGGCTTGCTCATTGGGGGATTGTTTGGGGAATTATGGGCGATAAGCGCGGACGCTTGAGTGTCCTTTTTGGCTCCATCATGTTGTATTCTGTGGCTAATTTCCTAACGGGTTATGTGACTTCCGTCGATCAATATGCTTTAGCCCGCTTTATTGCTGGTATTGGCCTGGCCGGAGAATTGGGTGCTGGTATTACTTTGGTAAGTGAGTTGTTACCCAAAAATAAAAGAGGCGTAGGAACATCCCTTGTTGCGGGTATTGGTTTATTTGGAGCAGTCTTCGCTTACTTTACATATAAGTTTACTAACGATTGGAGGCTTTGTTATAAAATAGGCGGCGTACTGGGTGTTGGACTGTTGCTGTTGCGTATAAGCGTTGCCGAGAGTGGTATGTACCAGGAAGTTAAAGATCTAAATGTAAAACGAGGCAACCTGCTGATGTTCTTTAACAACGGTACCCGTTTCCGTAAATATATAATGGCTGTTTTGATCGGTCTCCCTACCTGGTATGTCATAGGCATCCTGGTCAATTTAAGTAACCGCTTTGCTACTGAATTGTATGGAGCCAATAATGTAGACAGCGGACGAGCAGTAATGTTTGCATATGTAGGTATTGCGGTAGGAGATATACTCATTGGTTTTGTCAGTCAGTATTTTCAAAGCCGTAAGAAGGCACTGTACCTTTTCTATGCGTTGACTATTATTTCGGGTATCCTGTTCTTTAGTGCCTTTAATAGTAACGATGGCCGGATGTATGCCATTTGTGCTGCTCTAGGTTTCAGCACCGGCTTCTGGGCCATTTTTGTTACCATGGGTGCCGAACAGTTTGGTACAAACCTAAGGGCTACCGCAGCTACCACGATTCCTAATATTGTTAGGGGAGGATTGTTTTTAATGAATCTCCTATTTAAGGATCTTTTTCAGGATAGTTGGGGCTGGCCGCTGCTGCGTAGTGGTGTGACCACCGGTATCATTGTTATGGCTATTACCCTCATTGCCGCTTTCTTTACCCAGGAAACCTACGGTAAGGAACTGAATTATGTAGAGAAATAACTCATAAGCTATAAAAAGGAAGAGGGCTCCATGATTGGAGCCCTCTTCCTTTTTAAGGCCATAGCGCATTGATTATTGATCATTGATCATTGAAAATTGAGTATTGAACATTCCCTCTCTCCTTCCTCATTCCTCACTTCTTCCTTCATCCTTCCTTGTTCCTTATTCATTATTCCCTTCCTTATCAACTTGTAAATCAGTCAACTCTATTAGCTAATTGTCACATCAGCTAATCAGCTAATTCTAATCCTTTCCATCACTTACAAACCCTGCCAATCCGCGGTCCTTTGCGTATTTTCGCACGATGAAGTTTTTGGTGATCCGTTTTTCTTCTATCGGTGATATTGTGCTGACGACCCCGGTTGTACGCTGCTTGAAACTGCAGCGACCCGATATTGAGATTCATTACCTGATTAAACCACAGTTTAAATCAGTAATGGCCAACAATCCCTATATCGATAAAATTCATATACTGCAGCAGGATTGGAACGCCATGATTGAAGAACTGAAAGCAGAGAAGTTTGATCAAATTATTGATTTGCATCACAACCTGCGCACCCTAAGGGTGAAAAATGCATTGAAAGTACCAAGCGAATCCTTCAATAAACTCAATATTGAAAAGTTCATCTACACCCGCCTGAAGTGGAATGTGATGCCTAAAGTGCATGTTGTAGACCGGTATATGCAAACCGTAGAACCTTTTGGCGTAAAGAACGACGGAGCGGGCATGGATTACTTTATTGCGCCTAATGAAGAAATTACATTAAAAGATATTCCTGCATCACACCATGCAGGCTATATTGCCTTAGTTATTGGGGCAAACTACTACACTAAAAAACTACCCATATACAAGCTAAAAGAGCTGTGTACTAAAATCAATCACCCCATTATTTTAATTGGTGGGAAAGATGAAGTAGATGAGGGGAATGAAGTAGCCTCTGTTGATCCCATAAAAGTGTATAATGCCTGTGGCAAGTTCTCTCTGAACGAAAGCGCTGATCTCGTTCGCAAGTCAAAATTGGTGATAGGCCATGATACTGGACTTATGCACATTGCCGCAGCACTAAAAAAGCAGGTGATTGCTGTATGGGGAAGTACTACTCCTTCCTTAGGTGTAGAGCCATACTATGGTGATAATTATTTGTATCAGCACGCCAAGCCGTTCAACAACGTTAAAGTAGAAAAGCTATGGTGTCAACCCTGTACTAAGTTTGGCCGCAATAAATGCCCTCAAGGACATTTTAAATGCATGAAAAACATTTCTATCGATGTGATCGTGCAAATAGTAGACAAACGATTAGGCAGGGTATAAAGTTGAATAGGAAGAGCTTCGCACAGTGTGCGCATTCACTATTTACTTTACACCATTGGCCAATAATTAATGACTTTCCTACTGTGGACTGTTGTCTGTCGACAGTGAATTACTCTCTCCTATGCATCCATCTGCAAAAAGATATAAGCTTTCTTTTTGTTGGTAGTGATGTCCAACGAAGCGTTCAATGCTTCTGCTCTTTTATGCATCTCTTGCCAAGAAGGTGTTTGTGCTGTTTTATCATTGCCTTCAGTTAAACAGTCGGCCTGAAACTTTAAGGTAAGTTTACTCTTAATATACTCAAGAGAAATATGAATATGCGTGCAGCCTACTTGTTCAATCATATAGGCCAGGGCATGTTTATAGAAAAGTAAAAATTCATGTCTGCACCTCATGTCCATTACCAGCTTGTCAATATTCTTATTGCTGTTTAGTTCAATAGCAATATTGTGAGTATTCTTAAAGCCAGCTGTATATTCTTTAAGGCGCAGCAGCATCTTTTCCATACTATCATTCTCTGGATCCAAGGTCCAAAGAATATCTTCCATCGATTCCATCATGTCGCGGCTCTTATGGCTGATGGTATCAATGTAATCCTTGGAGCGGTCAATGTCCTTATCGGCCTTGATCTTGGCCATCGCACTCAATACATTAATGTCACTTAGCGTTACATGTATGTCCTTATGCAAGTCGGTGGCTATCTGCGAACGCATTTGTTGTACGGTACGTAACCGTTTAAGTCTCTCCCTATCTATTAGAAAAAGAATTAGCAGACCCAATAGTGTAAGTAAGGCATAGAACCAGGTTGTTTTCCAGAAAGGCGGTTTTACTACAATATTTATTGTTGCATAATCTTTACTGGAAACACCATCTTCATTCACGCTTTTTACTTCAAACACATACTGTCCAGGAGGAATATAGTTGTATTGGGCATGGTTGCCAGCATCAGCAAGAATCCAGTCAGCATCCAGGTTCTTTAAACGGTAATAGTAACGTAGTTTTTTCTGTCTGAAAAAATGCAGGTTGCTGAATTCAATATAAACAGAGGTACTATTATACCTAAGACTTACTTCTTCCTGTTGAAGCAGCGAGTCCACAGGAAGTGTCTTATTACCTAGTCGGAAAGTGGTTACCATCGGTTGGGAAGGCCGTTCTGTTTGTACCGCTTTCAAAGGATCAAATACTACTAAGTTTTGATCAGTGCCAAAAACCAGGCGACCGTCTTGAAGTGCTAAAGCTCTGTTGGGCTCAAAGTTGTCGTAAGGAATACCATCTCTACGGTCATAAGGAATAAAGATATTCTTCTCCAGGTTTACACGACATAGTCCACTGGTCATACCAAACCACAATACCCCACGCTTATCTTTTAAAATGGAAACAGCCGTATTAGAAGGTAGGCCATTGGCGGTAGTGATATGAGTTACTTTGTTATTCTTAAGGTTGATCAGGTTCACTGTACCTGCTGCTACTATCAGCGTACTGTCGTTATATTGTAAGGCGTCACAAAGCTCATTGGTCGTTAGTTCATATCCTTTGGGTGCATCTTCTACAAAGTTGCGCAGCACTACATTTTTCTTAGGATCAACCTTTAAGAGACCCGCACTATTGGTAACAGCCCAGATCGTGCCCTGCCAATCTCTATAAAGCTTTCTGATATTGCCTGTACGGGCTACAAGTATATAGCCTTTATGCACATCGCCTTGCGCTAGTTGTTGATCCCATTTTACCAAATAGCCTCCTTGAGTGCCAAACCAAATGTTGCCATCAAGGTCTTCAATCATCTGCCGGATTGGCTCTGTTCCAAAGATGCTGTTATTGACCCATTCTACTTTCTTAGTCTTGGGATCATAAACCATTGCATTATTGCCCTGGTTTTCAAGTGTAAACCATAGCTTACCGCTGGGTGAATGTTCATGTATATCCCAAACAGTGAAGTTTTTTTGCAATGCTTTTATAGGAGCAGGTACTTCAATAGCATTGAAGTGATTGTCAAAGTAAAAGAGTCCGCGTCCCCATGTGCCAGCCCAGATATTTCCATCTTTTGTTTGTTGTATGGACATCGATAACACACCTCTTTCTACAACAGCTTCGTCTGGGCGTATCAGGCTGAATGAATTGAACACTTGACCGTCGGGGTTGAAGAGAAAAAGCCCGTTGTCTGTAGCAATCCAGATATTATTTTCTCTATCCGCGTAGCTATAGTTAGCATAGTTGAATTTGATACTCTGCTCACCCTGGTAAGTGTTGGGTAAGGCCTGAAACCGCTGCTGTTCCGGTAACCACTGGGCAAACATATATACACCATGCGCCCATAGATTGCCAGTTTTTTGCTGCACTAAACCATGTATCTCGTAGTAGTTCAGGTTTAATTCTTTTCCTGGGTTAGAGACCGTAGCTGCTCCTGTATTCCTGTTGTAATAATATAGAAGAGGTAATGCTACTGCATTTAGCTGGGCATAAAAACCAACAGCATTGTTTGTCAACATGACTACGTTAAGTATACCTGTTTCATTTTCAAAGCGCTTGATAACCGGATCTTGTTCTGTATTATGTCCTCTGTAACTAAGAAGTTTTGAAGCCGGATTGTATACTACTAGGCCCGAGTCGGTAGCAATCCAGTATCGGTGTGTCTGCCCATCCCAGGTAATGCGGTTGTGTTTCCAACTAGCAGGTAATTGTATCACGTTATGCTCTACTACAAACTGGTCGGTTTTTTCATCAAAGCGATAGATATTGCCTTTCTCTTCATAGAGGTATAACCTGCCGTCTGCTGCTTCCAAAAAGTGCTTATACAAGTAGGTTTTTTCTTTTCGCTTTAGTTGAATCGGAACGTCATTATACACAAACCGCGATGTATTAAAAATGCCAACTGTATTGTTATGACCAATCAGCCACAGACGTTTATGGCTATCAAAGTAAAGTCCTCTTAAATTATTGGTAGGAATGGATGTGTTATCATCAGGTATGGCTTTGAAGTTTAAAAACTTGTTGCCATCAAAACGTTGTAGCCCATTAATGGTACTAAACCACATGTAGCCCTTGTCATCTTGTAAGATGCTGGTAACAATATTAGAAGCCAGCCCGTTTGAGGTAGAAAAATTGGTAAATACGTATTCCTTACGTTGTTGTGCCAAAGCAACAATAGCAAAAAATAAAAAGTATGTTGCAATGACAACGGTTCTCAAGTTAGTTCGTTTTTGCTTTTTATAGGAGGTCCTATGGAGTAGGGTGGTATACAAAGTAATGGCAAGGCCGTAATTAATTGGCAGTTAAAATAAGAAAATCTGGCCTATTCAAGGATGAAATGGCTTATTCCGGACTTAAAAGACCTCAAAAAAGATATGGAATGAATAAATAAAAAAAGCGAAGCGCCTTGACCAGTAAATGCTTTTTATTCTGTAAAAAGAGGAGTTGCTAAGCATCCAGCTCTAACCAAATGCCAATCTGGTGATCTTCATTTTCGATACGCAAGTCGGCATTTAGTGCTTCAGCTCTTTTGTTCATTTCATCCTGGGCAAGTCTTGTATTTAAAGTCCCGTCTGGCATATGAGTGCTGCGTGATTTAAATTGGAGTTGAAGTTTTCCCTTTTCATAATTAAGCGTGATATGAATGGTAGGGTATAGGTTCTTTTGAATAAGAAAGGAGAGCGCGTATTTGAAAAACAGTAAGAGCTCATGTCGGCATCGCATGTCTAATATCACTTTCTTAACAGAGCGGCTGTTGTGGAGCTCTACCTCTGCTTTGTTACTGTTTTTGACTCCATATACATACTCTTGCATACGCAACAGCATTTTTTCCATGCTGTCATTCTCTGGCTCTAGTGTCCATAGAATGTCCTTGATCGACTCCATCATGTCTTGACTTTTGTTACTGATAGAGTCAATATAACCTTTAGAGCGATCAATGTCTTTATCTGCTTTGATCTTAGCCATAGCACTCAGTATATTGATATCGTTCAGGGTTACATGAATGTCTTTATGAAGATCTCCTGCAATCTGGGAACGCATTTGTTGAACAATGCGTAGCCGCTTAATACGCTCTTTATCAACCAAGAATAAAATTAATAGTCCTAGTAAAGTTAGAATGGCATAGAACAAGCCTGTTTTCCAGAACGGAGGCTTCACTTCTATATGTAATTCGGCGGACTCTTTACTAGACAAACCATCTTCGTTGACTGTTTTTACATAAAAAGTATATGTGCCGGGTTGAATATAATTGTATTGTGCTTGCTTAGTAACATCAACCTGCACCCAGTCTTTGTCTAACCCCTCCATTTTATAATAGTACCGCAAGGTTCTTTGTTTGGAGAAACTCAGATTGCTGAAACCTATGGCAATTGAACTGTTGTCGTAGTTAAGCTTTACTTCGTTCTTAAGTAAGGAGTCAATGGATAACGGTTTATTGGCAAGGTAAAATGAAGTAATGAGTGGAGACATTGGCCTTGTAGCCTGAACTGCTTTTGATGGGTCAATGAGAAGTTGGCCTTCAGTTGTTGAAAATAGGAGCTGGCCGTTGTTAAGTTGTAGCGCTTTGGCTGTTAAAAAGTTATCATAGGGTATACCATCTTTTCTGTCATAAGTGGTAAAGGTTTTCTTTTCCAGGTTCACACGGCAGATGCCACCCAATAACCCAAGCCATATAATTCCCCGTTGGTCTTTTAGTATTGAAACAATTGTATTGGCCGGCAATCCATCCTCCGAAGAGAGGTGAGTAATTTTATTATTCTTTATGTTGATCAAATTAAGATTAGCGTCTGCTGCAGCAATGAGGATACTGTCATTGTACTGCATTACATCAAAAATATCAGTGCCTAAAAGCTGATAGTCTTTACCTGTTTGTTTGCTAAAGTTTCTTACTACGCTATTCTTTTTGGGATCAAGTTTTAATAATTCGCCTTTAATGGTCACAACCCAGATAAAACCTTCCCAATCTGTATACAGCTTGCGTATGCGGCCAGGTTCGTTTGCAATAAGCTCAAATCCTTTGTTGATATCGCTTTTAGCCAGTTGTTGATTCCACTTGATAATATGACCTTCCAGCGTGCCAAACCAAAGGTTGCCATCTTTGTCTTCCGTAATGTTGCGGACGGTACTACCTTCAAAAAGCGATGTGTTCACCCATTGTATCGTTCCTTTTTGAGGGTCGTACACCAGCAAACCCTTGTTGCGCGGGTCGTCTACTGAAAGCCAAATCTTACCTGTTGGTGCATGTTCACGAATATTCCAAATGGTGATGTCCTTTTTCAGGCGTTGTAAGGGTAAGGGAAGTGTAAGAGCATTAAAATCTTTATCAAAAAGAAAGAGACCCGATTTCCAACTTCCCACAAAAAGCTTTTCGTCTTTCGTTTGTAATAAAGACATAGTAAGCACGTCTTCATCATCACGCTTTTTTTCCTGCGGACGCTCCAATCGGCGTACATCAAATAGTTGCGCATCTGGATTAAAAACAAATAAGCCATTATCTGTAGCTACCCATAAGTTGCTTTCGCGGTCTTCAAAAATGTAATTGACAAAATTGGACTTGATTTTATATTCTGCATTATAAAAGCTGGATACTGGCAGCAGCGTTCCTTTTTCTGCCAGCCACTGGGCAAACAACTTTACACCATGCACCCACAACTGGCCGTTTTTCTGATGGAATAGCCCCTGTATCTCATAGAATTTGAGTCCAAGCTGTTGGCCCGGATTTTCAACAGTTGCCGTATTGTTATTTCTGTTATAGTAAAATAATAAGTAGAAAGGATAATTTATGTTATAAAAGCTAATGGTATTATTGGCGCCTACATACAGTTTTCCAATGCCTTTTATCGTTTCAAAACGGTTAATAACCGGATCTTTTTCTACGTTGTGATTTCTGTAACTGATAAGTTTGTTGGCTGGGTTATATAATACTAACCCAGAGTCACAGGCAATCCAATATTTTTTTATAATGCTATCCCAGCTTATGTGGTTTTGTTTCCAGTTGAAAGGCAGTTTCACAAAATCTTTATTCAAAACAAACCGTGTGGCTTTGTCATCAAAGCGATAAATCGCGCCTTTCTCTTCATAGAGCAGTACTTGGCCCTCGGGTGTTTCTAAAAAATATTTCGGGATATAGCTTTTTGCGCTGTTTGCATTTTGAAGTGGAGCTTCCTGAAAGGTAAATTGAGTGGTATTGAAATAACCAATAGTATTGTTATTTCCAGCTAACCATAGCCTATGACGTTTATCAAAAAATAAAGCTTGAATATAATTGTGTGGTATCGTTTTATTGTTGCCGGGGATATTCCGGAACGTCATGAACTTGTTACCATCAAAACGCTGCAGGCCATTATAGGTGGCAAACCACATATAGCCTTTTTCGTCTTGGGCAATATGGGTAATTAGGTTGGTGGCCAGACCTCCGTTTGAAGTGGAATAGTTAGTAAATATATATTCCTTGCGATGCTGAGCCAGAGCAACGGTATAAAAAAGCAATAAAAGAATAGCAGTGCAAAAGCGTTTCAAATCATGTGTATTTTGGTGGCTCCCATGTAGGAATGTACGGTGTGTAACGTGAGCTTATAAGGTGGTAAATTACTATTAATGTTAATATAATAAGCTAAGTCTGTAAAATCCGTTTTAATACGTAAGTGTAGTCCACAGTTTTCTGAATCCGTTACTAACAACTTTACGTTTAGCCCTATTGGTATGCGCTAAAACTCAAATTCCTTTACCGTAGGGTCGTGCAAGATGCTATCAACAAATTGCTTGTGGGCCTTTTCTGTACCTAGTACCAGCCAGGAACCAAGAATATTATCTCCCACCTTTGTTTGCTTGATACGTTTAAAGCGAAGGTTGTAGTCTTTAATCCGCTTTTCATATTCGGTAAGTAAATCTTCTCTATAAGGACTTATAATTTTATAAACTCTGGATTGGTTGATCTTATCGATCACGCGCTCCAGCTTGGTTAATAAAAGTAGGGCCGCAAGAATTACAGTTGTTGATATAACGACAATTAAGTATTGGCTGGCAGCTACCCCCATGCCCAAGGCTGCAGTGGCCCAAATGGTAGCAGCTGTAGTAATACCATTTATCCGGTTCTCGTCTTTATAAATAACCCCAGCACCTATAAAGCCAATACCGGTGACTATATTGGAAGCAATGCGATCATTGGTACTGCCACTAATGCTAATGGAGAAAATGCTAAACAAATAAGAGCCAAGACAAATAAGTATAATGGTCCGGAAACCAGCGGACTTATTAAAAAACTCTCGCTCGGCCCCAATGAGGCCGCCAACTACCATTACCAGGGCTAGTTGCTTTAGGAATACATCAATAGGAGGCATATTCAACCATTTTCCAATGGTTGAATATGTACAAAAAGCTTACCCTGATACTACTAGCTAAGCTAGCAACGCCAGTACGGCTATTAGCACTGAAATACCAATAATTAAAAGGGTGTCTCTAACACCATCGTTTTGAAGTGTATTATTTTTCTTCATGCGCAAGCATTTAAATGATTACTGATTTAAGTTCAGGTTCTCAAAGGCTTACCAGATGTCAAAACGTCGGCTTTTCAAAGAGGGATTTCTACCTTAAAGATAAAAAGGAAACTCTGCAATAACAAGCATTTTATGCACTTTCGCTCAACTCTAACCATCGCATTTCCTTGGTGTCGATAGCCTCACCAATTTCACCAATTCGTACTGTTACTTGCTGTAGTTGATCATACGGAAGACTGGAGTCATTCAACTTTTCGTAAAGCGTCGCTCGTTCTTTTTCCAAGTCGGCAATTTCTTTTTCCAGCATTTCAAACTCGCGCTGCTCTTTATAAGAAAGCTTTTTCTTGGCTTTTGCTGCTTCAGGCTGTTGCGCTACTACAGCTTTTTCTTCCTTTTTTTCAGCTTGAGCTTCAGCCTGTTGCGCTTTTTGCCATTCCCGGTATTGGCTGTAGTTGCCTGGGTAGTCACGTATCACACCTTCCCCTTCAAACACAAATAAATGATCAACCAATCGGTCCATAAAATAACGGTCATGGCTAATCACAATCAGGCACCCTCCAAACTCTAGCAAAAAGTTTTCCAACACAGAAAGTGTAGGTAAATCCAGATCATTGGTCGGTTCGTCCAGTATTAAAAAATTCGGATTGCGGAAGAGTATGGACAATAAGTGCAAACGGCGTTTTTCCCCACCACTCAATTTGGAGATGTAGGTGTATTGTTGTTCAGGGGGAAAGAGAAACAAATTCAGGAATTGCGACGCGCTAAGTGTGGCACCATTGGCTAGTGGAAAGTTTTCGGCAATGTTCTTTACAAACTCTATTACCCGCATGTCTTCTTTCACCAATAAGCCAGTTTGGGAGTAATTCCCAAATACTACGGTATCACCAATATTGATCTTACCGCTATCCGGCTGTTCTAAGCCCTGAAGAACATTTATAAATGTGGATTTGCCAGCACCATTCTTTCCGACAATGCCTATGCGATCGCCCTTTTTAAATGTATAATCAAAACCGTCTAAGATGATCTTATCATCAAACTTCTTATATACTTTTTTCAGTTCGGCTACCTTACCACCCAAGCGGCTCATCTTGGCTTCCAGTTGCAGCTTCTGCTGTTGAATCTGCTGCTTGGCCTTGGCTTCTACTTCGTAAAACGCATCCTGCCGGCTTTTACTCTTTGTAGTGCGGGCTTTTGGCTGCTTACGCATCCATTCCAGCTCCTTGCGGTAAAGATTGCGGGCTTTATCTATTGAGGCGGCTTCACTTTCTTCTCGTTGGGCACGCTTCTCTAAAAAATTAGCGTAGTCACCTTTGTGAATGTATAGGGTGCCATTTTCCAGTTCCCACACTTCGGTACACACCGCATCTAGGAAGTAGCGGTCGTGGGTTACCATAAACAGGGTACTGTTCTCTTTATTCAGGTAGTGTTCCAGCCATTCCACCATTTCTACATCCAGGTGGTTGGTCGGTTCATCCATAATCAGCAACACGTGCTTGTGCTCAAAACCAATATCTATGAGGGTTCTGGCTAGGGCTACCCGCTTACGCTGGCCGCCGCTTAGGGTGCTTACCTGCTGTTGTAGCTGGTGAATATTCAGCTTGCCTAAGATCTGCTTAACCTTGGCTTCAAAGTCCCAGGCGCCTAGCTCATCCATTTGAACTAGCGTTTGACCTATGGCCGCTTCATCGCCACTGTCTACAGCCGCTTCGTATTGCTTAATGGCATTAATGGTTGGATGGGCGTGGTGAAAGATATTATCCAAAATAGATGATTGCTCCTCCAACTGGGGCTCTTGCTCAAAAAAAGCCACGTCTACATCCTTATGGATCCACACGTTTCCAGAATCAGGGAATTCCTTTTCACCAACTATTTTCAATAGGGTAGACTTACCCGCACCATTGCGGGCCACCAGGGCTATTTTATCGCCTTCAGAAATATGAAAGGAGAGATCTTGAAACAGGGGTTTTACACCAAACGATTTAGTCAAATCCTTCGCCGACACATAATGCATGCGGCAAAGATACGAAAGCTAGACTCGCTTCGCCCCCCTAAAGGGAGCGCTTCGCGCTGGATGGTGTCTCGCAGAGGCGCAGAGGACAGTGAGATTTGAACCATGGAGACACTGCGGACAAGGAGGGGCACAGAGGAAGGGTTTCTCACTGAGCGAAGGAGGAAAGAAGGACCGCAGATGATGTGGATTAATTAGCGTTACAGGATTACAACCTTAAGGTATTATGCTTTTTTGCTTTCTGTAAACCGTTGAAAGGCGCAATAGATAACTGGCTGTTCTACCCATTGCAGGAGAGGTGATGTACGCAGCATCGCCTCCGCTTCGGGGCTTGTTCGAGACTTCTTCGAAGTGCCCCGAAGGAATCTCGAACAAGTCCCGAAGCAGTATGGACAAAAGGTCGACGTTGGACGCAGCAAAAGGTAAGGGAAAGGTAGTTGATGTTTCTATACATGTGCCTTTGAACATGTCCTTTAAAATGTGGAATTAGGATTTTCGTATTTCCTTTTTCGACTTTCTCTTATAATCAGCTCACTTAACCGCTTACCTTAGCGCATATGCTTAAAGTTTGCTTGTCTTTTTTATTTTGGATCGTTGCTATGGCTGCCTGTGCACAACAGGCAGGAGCGGTAAAGGAAACTATATTGACCTTTTATAATGATGTGACGGTTACAATAGATCAACCCGCCCAATTCAGTAAGCACAAGGCAACAATGATCATCCTGTATGCGCTTCCTAATGGTAATACCACAGCGCAAACAAAAGGTAAGTTGCTAAAGGAGGGCGATGACTGGCACTATAATATTCAGCATATAAGCGCACAAACCACTTTCTTACGGCAAGTGTTGAGCGATAAAAATGTAGTAGTCTGTTACCTCGAAAACAGCTATAAAAGCTGGCCGCTGTGGAAACAAAAACATCCACAATTTCAACAGGAGATCACACATATAGTAGATACCCTGTACCAGTATTTTCCTTTTAAAAAGAAACAAATCTTATTGAATGGACATAGTGGCGGCGGCAGTTTTATTTTCGGTTACCTGGCCGGTGTAAAGCAGATTCCATCCTTTATACAGCGCATCAGCTTTCTGGATAGTAATTATGGATATGATAGTACGTATACGGATAAGCTAAGCGATTGGTTAAAGCAGAACAAGAAAGCCCATCTTTCCGTGTTTGCCTACAATGATTCTGTGGCACTGTATAATGGAAAACCCATTGTTTCAGCAAAGGGGGGCACGTGGTATAAATCACACCAGATGTTAAATGACCTGAGTCGTTCTTTTACATTTAATGAAGCGAAGGCAGATAGCTTTACGATATATAAATCGGTAGATGATAAGATAGCTTTCTTCTTAAAACCCAACTATAACCAAGGAATTTATCATACGCAACAAGTAGAGCTGAATGGATTTATTCACTCTATACTAACAGGAACAAAACAGGAGAATGAAGGGTATTCTTATTACGGAAAGCGTTGCTATGAAGCGTTTATTCCTAAAGAATAACAAGTTGCTTTGTTTCTTTCTAATTCTTGCAATAAAAAAGCGCCCTTTAAGGGGCGCTTACTTTTAGATGATTTTCATACTAAAGACTCTGGCAATAAAGTGAGTCTTAGGGTCGTCTGTCTCTGTCTAGGCCTCTGAGCCAATCGATTACATCTTCCCGGGTTTTTCCCAACTTGGTTTGCAAACGGCCATACAGTTCATCTTCTTTTCCTTCTTCATAACGAAGGTCATCATCGGTCAGATCGCCGTGGGCTTGCTTCACTTTGCCCTTCAGCTCATTCCAGCGGCCTTTTAATTCTAATCTGTCCATATTAACTGTTTTGGAAAGAATAGAAAAATCCGTACCACTATTTGTGAACGGGGAGTTCAGCTGTTATAGGAAGCATCACTGTCAGCTGAGCAGGAAGAATTTCGGCGTTAAGCTGGGTAATTTTTCCCCGATATTCACCATCTACCTGGAAATACGTTCTTCTTACTGTAGACAAAGACGCTCTTTTCGTTTTAAACACTTCTATGCGGTTGGGATGAAAAGGTTTGTTTGTTAGAAATGATTTGAAAACTTCAATAAGGTTGAGCTTGCGTACTACCACTATTTCAAAATAGCCGTCGCTTACCTTCCCATCAGGATTAATATTAGCCCCGGTGCCATACTTACGGGCATTGGCTATTACTACCATGTAAGCCTGGCGTCGATAGGTGTCTTCATCGGTATGTATCGTTACCCGCATTTTTTGCTTTGTCCAAAGCATACGGAAAACGGCTTGTCCATAACCCCACATACCGCGTTTCTTTGATTTTTCAAAGTACTTGACCAACATGGCGTTTAATCCGATATCGCTGAGGTGTATACAAATCTCCCTATCGTTGATACGGATGAGGTCAATGGGTTGTTCTCTTCCATCCAGAGCTACATCCAGGGCCTCATTAACGTCTAAAGGAATTTCCAGTTCGCGTGCCATACCGTTAGCCGATCCAGCCGGTATAATACCCAATGGAGTTGAGGTACCCTGAACCAGCTCTGCTACCAGCTTTACGGTGCCATCGCCACCAACGGCTACTACACGATCTGGTTTTACGCGCTCCAGGTGTGTGCGTACCGATGCGGAATCATCAACACCCGACATTAAGAAAAACTCCATATTGTGTGGGGAAGTTTTGAAATAATTCCTGATTTGTTCTTCCCAATCTCTTTTTTCTTTTCCTCCCGAAACAGGATTTATAACAAATAATACTTTCATTACCGTTTGTATTTAACCTCAATCATTTCATCATTGTGCACATTTCTTGCGTACTTGTTTTTATGGCTAATCAAGTGCAAAAGACGAAGAGCTGGAAGACCCGCTTGTTGAACGCAGTGGGTCTAACCGATGAAGTAACAATAAAAGTATACCACGGCTACGGACATGAAGAAAGTATAAGCCTGTACGGGCATGTGCTACGCGTGGGGCCTAAGCCCCGCAAGCGCTATAACCAAACATTTTTAGGCAATACGGCCTCGCTACTAAGGTTATTTATTGTAAAGCCTTTGGGAAATGTGAAAGTGCAGACCGAATGGGAGGGAAAAGTGATTACCACTAAAACGGATACGGATGGCTTCTTTCACCTTGAGTGGAAAGATGAGCCGCCTCTTGAGGCAGGATGGCATGAGATGACTGTGCGCTTAGTTGATCACCCTGAAAAAGCAGAGGGTAGAGGTGCTCTTTATATTCCACACGATACGCAATATGGATTTATCTCTGATATTGATGATACGTTTTTGATCTCGCATTCATCCAACCTGCGAAAGCGGTTGTATGTACTCTTTACTCAAAATGCCTGGACGCGTCAGCCGTTTGAAGGTGTAGTAAAACATTATGAGTTGTTGGCAAAAGGGAATACAACGCCAGATACGCCAAATCCTTTTTTCTTTGTCAGTAGTAGCGAATGGAACCTGTACGATTTTCTATTAGAGTTTACTACGCGCAATGGTGTGCCGCGTGGTATTTTCTTACTCAATGTGATGAAACGTTTTTCCCAACTATTAAAAACCGGGCAAAACAATCATCAAACAAAGTTTACCCGTATAGTCCGAATACTTAAGACATATCCACACCAGCGGTTTGTACTCCTTGGCGATAGCTCGCAGCATGATCCCTACATCTATCAGGATATTGTAAAACACTTTGGTCAACAAATAAAAGCAGTGTATATACGCGATGTGTATAGGAAAAATCAAGCTAAGGCCCGGGATGTATTATATAAAATAGAGAGTGCTGGTGTGCCATGTTGCTTTTTCAGTCATAGCCATGAAGCTATTGAGCACTCGAAAAAGATTGGTCTGATACAAGAAACAGAGCTCATAGAAGCTCATGAAGAACCTGGAACGGATAATTCTAAATCTCAAATCTGAAATCTTAAATCCGAAATTATTTGTGGCACAACATTTTCGCAGATTTAGATATTCCTCATTATTCAATTAACGGTTATGGAAAAAAGTTTGCAGAATGAAGAAGCGTTGAAGAAGTTTAAGAAACTGGTGCAGGAAGTGAATGTTTGCATGTTTATTACCAACAATCAAACGGAACATGAACATACCCGGCCCATGGCAACTATCGATGTAGAGGATAACGGTACGCTTTGGTTTTTTACTGATATACGATCTATAAAAGTAGAAGAGGTAACATCCGATCATCAGGTTCATTTGACATATGCTCATCCGGGAAAAGTCAGTTACCTGGATGTGAAGGGGACTGGTTCCAGTGTTACCGACCGCGATCTCATGCGGGCAAAATGGTCGCCAGTGGTAAGAGCTTATTTCCCCAATGGTGTAGATGATCCCAACCTGGCGTTGCTCAAAGTGAAACCGCAATCTGTTTATTACTGGGAAAGTGAAACCGGTAAGATGGTACAGTTTTTTAAAATGGCTGTAGCAGCCGTAACCGGCAAGCCTAATATTGCAGAAGGTGCGGAAGGTAAATTAGCATTGTAGAACAATTAGCGTACAATAAGAAAGTGGTGTTTCACATAGTGGCACCACTTTTTCTTTTTAGGGGTATGAAAAAGCGGAAAGCAGATGATCTGATACCGGAGCAGCATACCGGAAGTGAGAGTAATACAGAGGCTGAAGTGCTGTTCTCTACTGAACAGGACGCTCAACAGTTTTTTGAAGTGGCTTGCCAGCGGCTGGTCAATGTTAACGAATGGCATCAACTGGCTGGCACAGGCTCTACAGAATTTATTCTTTGTGATTCACAAGGCCATGAATTGGCACGTACCGCCCAACAAGGCGATTATTTAAAAATTGATATTCCAGGGCCGGGTACAGCAACCGGTGATGGGTATGATTGGGTACAGATAGAAGCAATCGAGAGAATTGAAAGCCCGGAAGAAGAAGCGTTAGTGATACGTGTACGACCAGCCTCCAACCCGCATAATAGCAAGGAAGACACTGCTCATTTTTTTACAGAAGAAGCGACCTCCAGCTTTATGGTAAGAAGACAAGGCTTAAAAGTAAAGGCCGAGGTGCATGGGCGAAATGAAAAGCCAAATACAAAAGCAGAAGCCATAGTAGACAAAGCACGAAATGCAGCAGTGGCTACCGGAGCTATTACTGCCTTTTCTAAACTGCAATGGACAAAATTGGTCAATGGGCTGGTAAAGTTGGATCCGTAAAAGGGCAGCGTAGCTTCTTAGTGTTGCAGGAGCCATGTGATTTGGGCCAAATGGTGATCATCGTGTTCGGCTATAAAGTAAGCTAGGTCAACGGCCTTCATGGGTCGTTTTAAGCGAGGGTGAAAAGGCGCCATTTCCAGATCGGCATCAGATAAAGACCGGAAGCTGGCGACTAGCTTTGAACGTTCTTGTCGAAATGCTTCCAATAGCTCGTCAAAAGACTTGTCATCATGATGGGCTTCCTGGGTTTTCCGGTTTCCCATGTCGGCGGCTACCAGTTCTGGCAGTCCTGCCTTTAGTTGTTCAATACGCGTTTGGCCTAGCCACTCCAAGTCAATCAGGTGGCCAATTTCTTGCTTAACCGACCATTTATCTGGTAAGGGCTTGTTATTGATGGGGCCTTTATGCGAACGGATCTTTTCCTCCAGTCTTGCAGGTGTACCTTCTAGTCGTTCTATAATATCTGGTAGCAATCCGCTGTCTTCTATTGTATGGAAGGTTCTATTTAGCCAAAGTGTTCTTTTCATGAATACTGCTTTTATACGTTTTGTTTGGTAGCGTAAGTATCAATAGCATTCAAAAACGCATCATGCTGGTCAATGTTTACTAAAACAACTTTAGCAGGTTTCTCTATGCCAAAGGCTTTTGTAATTGTAATGGGAGTTTTCAGGTAAATGGCAATATTGTGATTTTCCAATCCTTTTATAAGAGCTAGTTTATGTGCGCCATTATCGTTTACCGATTTCTTCGTGGATGTTACTTTTTCAATTTGGGTAAGCGGAATATATGCTTCGCCTCCCATAAGGCCATTGCGTATGGTCAAACTGGTAGAACTTAATACGACAGGTCTTGCTTTAACGGCGCAAATATGTCCATACAACTGGATACAGGAATAGGCGCTAAGGCCAGTTATTATCCAGGCAGCAGTTGGATTCCAAAGAGTAAACAAAAAGCGCATGCCCACAGTTTCAATAACAAACAAGCTTAAAAAGGTGCCTAGGATGAGCAGTATGCCGTTTGTTTTGTAAATACTAAATGTATGGTAGCCATCTGGCTTTGATCGTTTACTGAAAAAGGCATAATAGAATACAGCCAATTCTCCCGCCAGTATATGAGCCGCTTTTTTATGTCGGGTAACGGTGAATAAAGCATCTTTTGCCTGCGTAAACCAATCAGAAGCAAGCGGTTGTTCCTTTTTTTGCCTGGCTCGCCAAAGTTTATACAAAACAAAACCAATGAGACTTGTTTCAATAACGGGTGATACCCACGTTTTTAGAAAGTTAAAGAGGTTGCTTTGTTCCTTAGATATCAGAAGACCTGTTGTGAATATGCCAATCAGGAATACACGGAAAGTAGAAGCTTTTGCTGCGGTGGTCCTTCGAATAGTAAGAAAATAGAGTAGAGGCGCTATCAAACAAAGGTCTATTGTAATGGCTGGGCTTATCAAATCATGCCTTTCTTTAAATGCTGAACTCAATGTAATACATACACAGCAAGTAAGAATAATTGCTGGAAGCCCCAGTGCTATAGTCCATTTCGGTTGCGAGAGTGTCTTCATATACTTGAGTTAAGCAATTATAAAAAGAACAGTTATTTCCCGGTTAGGTCAATATTAAGGTACTATCTATTTTAGGACTGACGCCACAGATCTTGTTTCATGTGTAGCTATTGGAAGGTCAATTGAGGAAAAGGCGGATGAATCTGAATTTTGGGGTAATAGTTCTATCGCTGATTCATATTCGAAAATATCTTTTCTTTGAAGCGTTAATTAATATGAGTCAGGATAAGAAACGAGATGCAATTATAGAAGCAGCCTTAAAACGCTTCGCCCATTTTGGTGTGGCTAAGACCACTATGACCGAGATCGGTAATGATCTCTCGCTTTCCAAAGCCTCGCTGTATTACTACTTCCCAGATAAATTAAGCCTGTATGCTGCTGTATTAAAGCATATTTCAGAAGCTACTGAAAAGAAAGACGAGGCGATTATTACAAGCAAAGAAATTCCACTGGAAGCCATTCATACCTACCTGGATATCCGAACCGACTTTATTATTAAGTATCACAACATACTGGAGTATTTAAAGACGTATACCCCGTTGACCATGCCTCCTGAGCTACAAGAGTTGTTTTCTTATTTTTATAGCCGTGAGTTGAGTCGTATTACGGCTATTATAGAAAAAGGCAAACAGCAAAGCGTTTTTCATATTTCAGATTCCCGAAAAACGGCCGAGCTATTCTTTGACTTCTTGGAAGGCTTCCGGTATTCCTTTATAACACGCAGTGGCAATTTCTTCCCCGACAAAAAGCAATTCCTGACCATCTTAAAAAAGGAAAAGGAGTTTGCTAGTATCTTTTTTAAAGGCCTTTCTTAACAGCCATCAACTTTTAACATTTTAAAATCCCTTAAAAATTAGGGATAATTCTTTTTGTTATACTTTTGACTTTTAAAGCAAAAAAGTCAAATAGTCAAAAAGTCAAAAGTATAAATGAAGGCAGAAGGAATAGAGAGACAGGAGCACATACTGGAAGCCGCAATCCGGCGCTTCTCTCACTTTGGAATTCATAAAACAACGCTAACCGAGGTAGCAGACGACCTGTCTATAAGTAAGCAGGCGCTGCATTATTATTTCGCGGATAAGCAAAGTTTAATTGCGGCTGTTCAGGACAAAATCACAACCGATTATCTCAATGGCATTGCTAAAACACTTGAAGCGGCAGGTTCAACGGAAAATGCATTGGTAAAGTTGATCGATGTTAAAAAAGACTTCTTTGAAAAATACTTTATGCTGGCTTCTCAGTTTAGAGGTACAGATAGTAATTGTATAAATGCAGATAAAAAGATCGAAGAGGTTAAACAGAAATTAATAGAGGAGGAGAAAAGTTTATTGGCAGCGTTGTTTCAAAAAGGAATTGCATCAGGCGAATTGAAAATAGTAGACTCCGTCAAAACAGCCGGTTTGTTACTAGACACACTTACCGCATTTACCTACTGTATCAGTGCTAAAAGCCTGCCGGAACCAAAAGATTTCAAGGATCTCTACCGAAAACAAAAGGAAGTAATGCAACTTTTTTACAACGGTTTAAAAAGCTAGGCAATGGGAGAAGTGGTGTTACAAAAAGCAAAAGAGTTGTTTTTCACCTACGGGTTGAAAAGCATTTCCATGGACGACCTGGCCAAACAAGCCGGTGTTTCCAAGAAAACCATTTACCAAGCCGTAGCCGACAAACAAGAGTTAGTCGGGAAAGTAGTGGATGATTTAATCCAATGTCATCAGGCTACATTGACTACCAGTTGCACATCATCTGCCAATGCCATTGAAGAAGTGATCAATCTCTCTTGTGTGCCTTTTGACACATTAGCCGCCATCAATATCAACTTCTTCTACGAGTTGGAAAAGTTCTTTCCTGTAGAATGGAAAAAGCTGATAGCGCACAAGCAGAAAACCATGCAGCCTACCATTATTAAAAACCTGGAAAGAGGAATGGCTGAAGGTCTTTATCGTGAAGATTTAAATAGTGCTTTTACAGCTGCTATTCGATTACAGCAAATTTCAACCGCTTTGAATCCTTCTGATTTTAATGAAAAGAAAATGGATACAAGGCAACTGATGAACGACCTGACTCTCTTCTATCTACATAGCATTACAACAACAAAAGGAAAACGAATTTTTACTAAATACCTAAATCTCAATAATGAAAACAAATCCATTCAAGCATAAATCCCAACTGTTTTTACAGCGAGGGGTGTTGCTGATCGCTGTCTTATTCAGCTTTGTAGGGATGCAGGCGCAAGAGCCGGTGCAGTTGAATCTGAAGGATGCAGTGAATTATGCTGTTAAAGCAAACCAAAATGCCAAAAAAGCCCGTTTGGATGAAGAGAACAGTCAGTACAAAATAGATGAAGTACGTGCGCGGGCACTGCCTCAGATCAATGGTTCTGCTGCTATAGTGCATAATCCGTTATTACAAATGAGTGCACTACCCAACATCTTTGGACCGAATCCAAACCCGAATGAAACCATATTGGTGGCCTTTGGTCAAAAATGGAATGCGAATGCAGGTGTTTCTTTAAACCAGGCATTGTTTGATAAATCGGTATTAACTGGTTTGAGTGCAGCAAAGGCTACACAGGAGTTTTACAAGTTAAGTGCTCAATTGACAGAAGATCAGGTGATTGAACAAGTGGCTACCAACTACTACCAGGTATTGGTACAACGCCAACAGGTAGGTGTGTTGGATTCTACCATCAGGAACACCAGGCGCGTGCAAAGCATCTTGGAAAGTCAATATAAAAATGGGTTGGCTAAGAAAATAGATATAGACCGTATTACGGTAAATATCTCCAACTTGAATAGCCAACGCCAACAATTGTTGAATACATTGGCTTTGTTGGAAAACCAATTGAAGTTCTACATGGGAATGCCAATACAAACACCCATTAGTATTCCAAATGCTGATATAGAAGCAATTCAACCAAAGGCTGTAGCAAAAAACGATTCGGTAAATGTGGAAAGCCGACTGGAGTACCAGTTGTTGAAGCAACAAGAAGAGTTATTGACGCTGCAGAAAGAAGCGTACAAGTCGGAATATTATCCAAGTCTTTCTCTGTCCAGCAACTACTCCTATCAAGGTACAGGCAATAAGCTACCTGTATTAAAAGGAGAAAAGCAAGGCGTGAATTGGTTTGATGCCGCATCTGTAAGTCTGAACCTGCGTGTGCCCATCTTTAATGGTGGTGCTACAAAGGCACGCATTAAGCAGGCCGATGTAAGTATCAAGAAGTTGAATGAAGATATCAATAACACCACGTTGGCATTGAACCTGGCATTTGAAAATGCCAAGACACAGATCAACAATAGTATTATCACACTGAATAGTCAGCAGGAAAACGCACGCCTGGCCCAGGAGGTTTACTTCAATACACAGAACAACTACAACAATGGTTTGGCTACATTAACCGACCTGTTGAACGCAGAAACTTCATTAACGCAAGCTCAGAACAGTTATTCTTCTGCCTTGTTGAATTACAAGGTGGCAGAGATTCAATTAATAAAAAGTCAAGGACAATTAAAATCGCTATTAAACTAAATCAAGAAGCATAACAATGAGAAAGAAATCAATAATAAGAGCACTGTTAACAATTGTTATACTGGTAGGTGTTGTCGGATTGATCGGATGGGTGTTGACCAATAACAAAAAGAAGAATGAAGCAAAGACGGCATTAGTAGCGCAAGCAGCTTCCGGTGAAGTAGCCGTACGGGTTACTCCTGTTAAAAAAGAAGCGTTAGCTGCCAACTTTGGTGCTAACGGAAACTTTGTCCCTGCTCAGCAAATGAATTTTGCTTCTGAAAACTCCGGTCGCGTTACCCGCGTATTGGTAGATGAGGGCAGCTATGTACACAAAGGACAAACCCTGGCTATCATTAAAACCGATGCGTTGAATATTGACCTGGAAAGTGCACAGGCCTCTTACCAAAATGCCGCACGTGACAAGCAACGTTTTGAAAATGCTTTTCAAACAGGTGGCGTTACCCAACAACAATTGGATCAGGCCAAACTGGCATTGGAGCAGGCAGAAGCAAGAGTGTCACAGGCGCGTATTCGTGTAAGTGATGCCAATATCAAATCGTCTATCAATGGTATTGTTAATAAGCGTTATATCGAGCCAGGTGCTGTGGTAAACCCAGGAACTCAATTGTTTGAGTTGGTTGATGTGTCTCGCTTAAAGTTAAACATCACGGTAAATGAATCACAGGTAGCCAACCTGAAGCTGGGAGATAAGGTAGATGTGAAAGCAAGCGTGTATCCCGACTTGAACTTTGGTGGCACTATTACATTTATTGCGCCTAAATCTGATGCTTCTTTGAACTTCCCTGTTGAAATAGAGATTGCCAGCAATCCGGGAAATAAATTGAAAGCGGGTATGTATGGAACGGCCTTATTCAATTTTGAAAATGCAGCTCCTATTACTGTGGTACCTCGTGCAGCCTTTGTAGGTAGTGTAAGCTCAAACCAGGTGTTTGTATTGGATAATGGAAATGTAGCCAAGCTGCGCAATGTAGTAGCAGGTCGTGTGTTAGGCGATAAGGTAGAAATATTACAAGGCCTGAATGAAGGTGAGACTGTAATAATCAGTGGTCAGATCAACCTGACTGATGGTAGCAAGGTTGCTCCATTAAAATAAGAGATTGAGGCTGTAGGAATTCAAAATCAAAATGTAAAGATGAAACTAGCAGAAGTATCGATAAAACGTCCCACCCTCATAATCGTATTGTTTACGATACTGATATTGGGTGGACTCTTAAGTTATTCGTCACTTAACTACGAGTTACTGCCAAAGTTCAGTCCCTCCGTAGTTTCTGTGACTACCATTTATCCGGGTGCATCACCCAGTGAAGTGGAGAATACGGTATCAAAAAAGATTGAAGACGCGGTGTCTTCCATGGAGAACATCAAGAAGCTTGATACCAAGTCGTTTGAAAGTGTATCGTCTGTGGTAATCACAATGAAAAGCGGGGCAGATGTGGACTACGCCCTGAACGATGCACAACGTCGTATCAATGCGATCTTAAAAGACTTGCCAGAAGATGTTGATCCACCATCATTGAACAAGTTCTCGCTGGATGATCTTCCTGTGATGACCTTGTCGGCTTCTGCCAATATGGATGAAGCGGCTTTCTATGATTTGATGGACAACCGTATTGCGCCTGTATTATCAAGAGTAGACGGTGTGGCCAAGGTAAACCTGATTGGTGGCCAGGAGCGCGAGATCCAGGTGAGTATTGATGCCAACCGTTTGCAGGGTTATGGTCTTTCTTTATTGCAGGTACAAAATGCCATTCTTTCTTCTAATCTCGACTTCCCTACCGGTAGTGTACAAACGAGAGAGCAGGATGTATTGATCCGCTTATCGGGCAAATACAAATCGGTAGATGAGTTGCGCAATTTGGTCGTTGCTAACCGTAATGGCGTGCAGGTACGTTTAATAGATGTAGCTGATATACAGGATGCACAGAAGGACGTAGATAAAATAGCCCGTGTAAACCAGCAAAGTGCCATTGCCGTTCAGATCATGAAGCAGTCTGATGCAAACGCTGTTGGCGTAAGTGAACAGATCCACGCAACTATAGATAAACTGCAAAAAGATTATGGTAAGACAGGTTTGAAGATTAGTGTTGCTAACGATAGCTCTATTTATACCTTACAGTCTGCAGATGCCGTAATTCACGATCTGATGCTGGCGGTTGTGCTAGTAGCCTTTGTAATGCTGTTCTTCCTGCATAGCATCCGTAACGCAGTGATTGTAATGGTGGCTATCCCGGCATCATTGATCGCTACGTTTATTGGTATGGCCCTGTTAGGTTATACATTGAACCTGATGTCTTTGTTAGGCTTATCACTGGTGGTAGGTATCCTGGTGGATGATGCCATTGTGGTACTAGAGAATATTTACCGGCATATGGAGATGGGTAAGAACCGCGTGCGGGCAGCTTATGAAGCTACTAAAGAAATCGGGTTTACGGTAACCTCCATTACATTGGTAATCGTGGTCGTGTTTGTACCCATTGCCTTAAGTACCGGTTTGGCTGCGGATATTATTAAGCAGTTCTGTGTAACCGTATCTATTGCCACATTGATGTCTTTGTTATCATCATTTACAATCGTGCCTTGGTTATCCTCTCGCTTTGGTAAGCTAGAGCGCATTTCTAATAAAACCTTCTTCGGCCGCATTATCATTGGCTTTGAAAAAGGCTTGCATTCGTTTACTGAATGGGTGGGCAATATCCTGAAATGGTCACTGGCGCATAAGAAAACCACTTTAGCGTTAGTGTTCGGTTTATTGTTTTCTTCTTTCTTCTTGCTGGGCGCCGGCTTTATTGGGGCAGAGTTCTTTGCCAAGAGTGATAGAGGCGAATTCTTAGTACAAATAGAATTGCCTAAAGATGCTTCTATTGAACGAACCAATGCCGTTGCTCAAACCGCTGAAAACTACCTGAAGAATAAAAAAGAAGTGACCAAGCTGATTACTACAGTCGGTCAGTCTAGTGAAGGCATGGGGGCTTCTCAATCTACACCATACAAAGCTGAAATTGATGTGCAGTTGGTGGCTAAAAAAGACCGTGAAGATGATGCGAATATCTATGCGGCTAAAATAAAGAAGGAGTTAGAACCTTTGCTGGTGGGTGCTAAAGTAAAAACAGTACCCGTAAGTATCCTGGGTACGGCAGAACAAGCTCCGTTAGCCTTGATTGTTACTGGTCCTGAATTGGATAGTGTAATGGTGTTTGCCAAAGCGGCCATGAATGAATTAGGAAAGGTAAAAGGTGCTACAGAAATGAAGCTGTCTGTAGAAGCGGGTAACCCGGAGATCAATGTACAGGTAGACCGTGATAAGATGGCGGCACTGGGGTTGAATCTTTCAACTGTAGGTGCTACTATGCAAACAGCCTTTAGTGGTAATACCAATGGTAAGTTCCGCCAGGGAGAATATGAATACGATATCAATATCCGCTATGGTAGTTTCAACCGCCAAAGCATTCAGGATGTGAGCAACTTATTGTTCACCAATGATAAGGGGGAGCAGATTCGTTTATCTCAGTTTGCAGCTATTAAAGAGGGTTCAGGCCCTAGCATGTTGGAGCGTCGTGATAAGAGCACTTCAGTAACGGTGCAGGCGCAAGCGGTTGGTCGCCCTACCGGTACAATTGCTGCCGAGTGGCAGGTAGCTTTTGATAAACTGCGTCGTCCTGCTGGCGTTAGCTATGTATGGAGTGGTGATATGGAAAACCAAAGTGAAGGTTTTGGTTCATTGGGTATTGCCTTGTTAGCAGCCATTGTATTGGTGTACCTGATCATGGTGGCCTTGTATGACAGCTTTGTATATCCGTTTGTGGTATTGTTCTCTATTCCTTTGTCAATCATCGGAGCCTTATTAGCACTGGCGTTAACGAATAATACATTAAACCTGTTTACGATCCTTGGTTTGATCATGTTGATAGGTCTGGTAGCCAAGAACGCCATCATGCTGGTAGACTTTACCAACCAACGTAAAGCTGAAGGTGCGTCTACGTACCAGGCGTTGCTGGATGCCAACCACGCCCGTTTACGCCCCATCCTGATGACAACGATAGCGATGGTAATAGGTATGCTGCCAATTGCGATTGCCTCAGGTGCAGGTGCAGAATGGAAGAATGGCCTAGCTTGGGTTATCATTGGTGGTTTGATCAGTTCGCTGTTCTTAACATTGGTAGTGGTGCCCGTAATGTATGCTATCTTTGATAAGCTCATCAACAAGGCAAAGCGTGGTAAAAAAGATCAGCCGATCCATGAGTTAATGGAAGAGCCTTACGAGTTAAAGCCACATCACGAACACAGCTTTGATCCATCACATATTTAATTAGAAAATAAGGGCTTTAACAAAGTTTGGCATTGATTATTAGATAGGTAATATAGTAGGAGGGCTTATGCCCTCCTGCTTAATGATTTTAGGTACACTGCTTGTGAGTTCAGATAGCGGATTGATTTTGATTAGCGTTGTTCAAAAGATTAATTATGAAAAAGGTAGTAATAGTTGGTGGAGGATTTGCTGGGGTTCGTTTGATTAAGAAGCTCTCAAAAGACAAGCGATTTCACATAACTCTGGTGGATAAAAATAATTATCATTTTTTCCCACCCTTACTTTATCAGGTTTCTACTGCATTTATTGAACCTTCTAGTATTAGTTATCCTTTCCGCCGTTTATTTCAGGAAAAGGATAACCTGCGTTTTCATATGGGCTCGCTGGTAAAAGTAAATCCACAGTCGAATACCATAGAAACTGATACCGGCACAGTACCATATGATTATCTGGTGTTGGCATTAGGTACAGAAACCAACTACTTTGGTATGCAAAATGTAAAGCAATCGGCCTTGCCTATGAAAACGATAGATGAGGCTTTGAACTTGCGCAATCATTTGCTGCTGAATATGGAAAAGGCTGTACGCGCTACTAATAAAGCCGATAGAGACCGTTTGCTTAATATCGTCATTGCAGGCGGTGGCCCTACTGGTGTAGAGCTGGCAGGTATGTTGGCTGAGTTAGGGCACAACACCGCCAGAAAAGAATACCCGGAAATCAAGGACTTTGGTAGCCACATTTATGTTGTTGATGCCGGTCCGGTTTTACTGGCACCCATGAGCAAAAAATCACAAGGAGAGGCATTGCATGTATTACAACATCTGGGCGTTAACGTGATACAGAACACAGCTGTAAAAGACTATGTAAATGGAAAAGTAGTTTTGGCCAATGGTAATATCCTAGAAACGGAATCTCTCATTTGGGCATCAGGTGTTGTGGCAAGAGAAGTGCCTGGCTTGCCAGCAGAAGTGTTAGGAAGAGGAAGGAGAGTATTGGTAGATGAATTTAATTGTGTGCAGGGTACCAATAATATTTTTGCTTTAGGCGACCTGTGTTTGCAAACAACAGATAGTAAGTTTCCTAACGGCCATCCGCAAGTGGCACAAGTAGCAATTCAGCAGGGACAATTACTTGCAAAGAACCTGCAACGTAAAGAAGATAATCAATCCATGCAGCCATTTGCTTACAAGGATAAAGGTAGCATGGCCATCATTTCAAAATACAAGGCAGTAGCTGACTTACCGAAGATTTCATTTAAAGGATTCTTTGCCTGGCTGGTGTGGTTGTTCATACATATTATTCCGCTCATTGGTTTTCGCAATAAGGCGAAGCTGGCGTTTAGCTGGTTCTGGTCGTTTATTACTAACGATCCAACATTACGATTGATTATACGCCCTGATGACAAAGCCGTACAAAAATTGAAAGCAATGAAGGGGCACTGTGATGACGAGCCTGTTTCTTTGAGTAGCAAAAGACAGGCAATCTAAATAAGGCAATAGTTTGAGTTTGGTTATACTGCGGGGGAGCTTAGGCTTCCCCGTATTTTTTTGAACTAGGATTATTAAGATATAGATGGATTAAGAAGAAATAATTACATACCTATTATTGCAAGAGTTGACTTTTATAGGTCAACTTTTTTGTTCAATCTGAAACAGGGAGGCATACGATTTTGTCTGATTAACTTATCAAATGCAGGCCCGTTCCTTTAGAAGTAATTTTCCTTAATAATAACACAACAGCTTGTTTACAAATAGGTAACATACCTCTACTTACTTTGCCTTTACATTCATATAGCAAGCAATTTTTCTCCGCCTTTTGTATCTACAAGAGGCTTTTTTATGTTGGCACAGGAATGATCGTACTTCGTTATGCGGATAAGCCGTTGATCATCTGATAGGTGCTTTCTGATCCTATAGCCGGAAAGATCCAGGCCAGGGAAAATAATAGCGAGGCCACTTCAAATATACCCAGCTCGGAAATAAAGTCTACGCCTATGCTCACAACCCGCTGTTTCTGTTTGTCAAAAAGCTGAATGTTGGCGTGGTCTTCTTTATAATGGTATTTTAAATCGTTTACAGTAACAGCCCCGCTTTGACCATGTCGTTGCGGCTGAAACTCACCAAGTGTGATTCCATACTCCGATTTTAAGGCAATCTTCTGTTGCAATACGCCTACATCTTCTAAAAAGAATAAACGATGGTGCGTGTAATGTAAGCGGAATGCTTTTGACTCAGGACTGAAGGTTAACTCAGCTATTTGTTCAGGTCCTTCCAATGTCCAAAGGTGTAAACCATTGGCTTGTACATGTTCAATCCACTGCATAAACTTATGTATTAAATAAAGAAACTGTACGGCAAAATTTACTTCTTTTAAATTAGAATAACACCTCTGCAATTAAACTTCATAATTATTTAATACAGATATAGACCTATGGATGAGGTATAGGAGGGCGGTTGAAGAATTATGATTGTAAGATTATCGGTTATTCATTTATGTTAATGCTTCGTTCATAATAAGGTTACATTTTGTTTAGTTTCCCTTAACAATTTAGAAATATTACAACGCCATCTTGCACACGAAAAGCACAACATCATAAAGTGCAAATGATAAGTGCTAACTGCTTTTTGCTTTTTTCAATCTAAAAATATTTGCTTCACATGAAACTATTGACTGCAGCATCGTTGATGCTAAGCAGTGTGCTGCTGCCGTATGCAATGCAGGCACAGACTGCGACCAACAACCAAACCGACAAAGTCACTGCCTTATTAAGAGTGTCGGGTATTGTAAGGGATGCTGAAAGCAAGCAGCCTCTAACAGGTGTTACAGTAATGAACAATGGAAAAAAAGTATTGGGTACAACTGATGCTGATGGAAACTTTTCTGTTTCAGTAGCACAAGGTAGTACAATGATCTTTTTATCTGTATCTTTTTCACCACGATATTATTCTGTTACAGCTGAAGAAAAGGGAATCAATATTTTCTTAGAGCGTGATGCTAAACAGTTGGATAATGTGGTAGTTACTGCCTTGGGTATTAATCGTAAAGAAAAGGCGCTGGGTTACGCTGCTCAAAGCTTAGGTGCTAAAGATGTAAGTGATGCACGTACGAACAACTGGTCTAGTGCACTTTCCGGAAAAGTAGCGGGTTTAAATTTAATTGCTCCCGGTTCAGGCCCTGTAAACTCTACCCGTATTACATTAAGAGGTGATGGATCTATGGATCCTACGCTTAACCAGGCGCTGGTTATTGTTGATGGTGTGCCTATTCAAACAGGTATTCAATCTTCTGGTGTGGGTAACGCTTACCAGGCAGGTAGTGGTAACGACGTCCCTGTAGACTTTGGTAACGGTATTCAAGATATCAATCCTGATGATATTGAAAGTATTTCTGTATTGAAGGGACCCGGCGCAACAGCCTTGTATGGTAGCCGTGCAGCTGGTGGTGCTATCCTGATCACTACGAAGTCGGGTAAAAGTAACAACAAGGGTATAGGTATTACTGTTAACTCAAACTATAGTATCAATACGGTATTGAAGTGGCCCGACTACCAGTATGAGTATGGCCAAGGCACTGGTACCGCTCGTAACGCAGCTGGTCAAAACTATTACTCGTATGGCGCTTCTGCCGATGGCGCTAACACCGGTAGTACCAGTAGTGCCTTTGGACCAAAGTTCGACGGCCAAATGTATTATCAATACGATCCTTCATTAGAAGGACAAGGAAAGGAGCGTACTTTATGGCGTCCCTATAAAGACAATATCAAAGGCTTTGGGAGAACAGGCTTTACCCTTACCAATAATATTGCTTTAGAAGGCGGAAATGACAATGGTGGCATGCGTGCTTCTATCACCCATACCAAGAATGAATGGATCATGCCGAATACTGGCTTTGAACGTTTAACAGTACAGGGAACCGCTAATTATAAGATCTCTGATAAGCTGAAGGTTAATACCAAACTATCTTTTACCAATAAGAAAAGCGATAACCTGCCAGCAACAGGCTATAACAATCAGTCCATTGCTTACTTTATGATCTTCCAAAATCCAAGCATTCCACTGGAATGGTACCGCCCTGTCTGGAAGAAAGGTTATGAAAACCGCCAGCAAATTCACCCTTTTAGCTCTTTCATCGACAATCCTTACCTGATTGCATACGAAATGACCAACGCTATGAACAGTAATGCGTTTGTAGGAACTATGTCATTTGCTTATGAAATCAATAAGAAGTTTGACCTGATGGTAAGGGGCGGTGTAAACTCAAACAGTGAAGATCGTGAAATGCGTCGCCCATTTAATACGGCCAACTTCCTGAATGGTTATTACAAGCAGCAGAATATCGCTTTCCTGGAATCAAACATCGACTTCTTGGCTTCTTATCATGACAAGTTCTTCTCAGATTTAGATCTAAAGGTTTCTGCAGGTGGTAATGCTATGTCACAAACTAACCGCACTTTGAATGCTTATGTTGATGGTCTGGTAGTTCCAGATGTATATAAGCTTACGAACGGTTTAGCTGCACCAACTATTATGGTGAATGATGGCAACCGTAAGGTGAACAGCTTGTATGGTTTATCGGCTCTTTCTTATAAAGACAAATATTTCTTAGACTTTACAGGACGTATGGACTGGTGGAGTACGCTTCCGATAAACAGCAACTCTATGTTCTATCCTTCTGTAAATGGTAGTGCTATCCTAAGTGACATCTTCGCATTATCTAGAACTATATCATTTGCCAAGCTGCGTGCGTCATGGGCACAGGCGGGCTTTGACGCTACTTCTCCTTACATGACACAGAAGTACTATGAGCAAAGTGAGTTTCCTGGTTCTGCTACAGCGCCAATTACCTTGTTTGCTGCTAAGTTGAAGCCACAAGTACAAACCAGTTATGAAACAGGTCTGGATCTACGTTTCCTGAAAAACCGCTTCCGTGTTGATGCTACTGTGTATCGCAACTTTACAGCAAACCAGATCCTTTCTATTCCTATTGATCCTACAACTGGTTATACAAGAAAAGTGATCAACGCAGGTAAGGTGCGTAACCAAGGAGTAGAATTATTGGCAAGCTCAAAGAATATCTCCAATAAGAACTTTACGTGGAGTACTACAGTTACCTGGTCAAAGAATGCAAACCGTGTGATGTCTTTACCTGACGAAATTGAAAGCGATTTCTTAGTCATCAACATAGGAGGTAATGCTACACAACAAACAAGAGTAGGCGGTACTACAGGCGATATCTACGGCTTTGGTTTCTTACGTGCACCTGATGGCCAGATCATTTATACTAAAGACGGTTTGCCTGCTCGTCCTGCAGATGTACAATACATTGGTAATGCCTATCCTTCTTGGAAGGGTGGTATTCAAAATGAGTTTTCTTACAAAGACTTCCGCTTTAGCTTCCTGGTAGATGGTCAATATGGTGGTATTATCTATTCACAAACACACCACAAAATGACAGAGCAAGGTAAGTTAGAACATACGCTGCGTGGCCGTGAAGAGAACTATATAATTGGTGATGGTGTGGTAGATGATGGTACTGGCAAGTTTGTTCCCAACACTACTAAAGTACTGCCTTCACAATACTATGCTGATTACTATCGTCGTGCCAACGTAGAAGCCAACTCTTTTGATGCTTCTTTCCTGAAATTGCGTGAAGCGCGTATCGAGTACAATCTGCCTAAGAAGTCTTTAGGAAACTTCTTTAAGCAAGCCAGCATTGCTCTGTACGGAAGAGACCTGTTACTGATCACAGACTTCCCAATGTTTGATCCTGAAACAGCAGCACTTAATGGCTCATCTATCATGCCCGGTGTAGAAATGGGACAACTACCTTCTTCCCGCACTATGGGCGCTAACCTGACACTTAAATTCTAATGCTTTCAATTTCTACAGTCATGAAAAAATTACGTAACTATTTCTATATACTACCACTAATTGCCTTACTAACTGCTTGTGAGAAAGGCTTTGAAGACATCAACAAAGATCCCAATCGTATCTCTGAGATCAGTCCTGGTACCTTGTTAAACCCCACATTGTATGAGCTATCCAGTTTCAACATGCAAAAGAGCGATGATATCACCTTCGACCTGATGCAGGTAGCGCTAAACTTTCCAAGTGTTTCGGGTGGCATACACCGTTATGACATTACCGAAAATGCCGGTAACAGCACCTGGAATACCTACTACCGCTGGTTGAACAACATCAAAGAGATGAAGCAAATGGCTGACTCCACCCAGGATGTCAATTACCAGGCTATTGCTCTTACGCTAAATGCTTGGACGTATGCTAACCTGACGGACTGTTTTGGTGATGTTCCTATGGCTGATGCCGTAAGAGGTGATGAAGGTGTGCTGCAACCTAAATACAATACGCAGAAAGAGGTGTATACAAAGATCCTGGCGGATTTAGCAACAGCTAACACTCTGTTCAATGCTTCCAGAACAATGACCTTTGGTACTGATGTATTGTACAGCAACAACGTAACGAACTGGAAACGTTTTTGTAATTCCTTGCGCCTGCGTTTATTGTTGCGCGTTTCTAACAGATCAGAAATGGATAGCTGGAATCAGCTAAAGACAATGTTGGCCGATGCTAACAGCTATCCCGTGTTCACAGCCAATGATCAGGGCGCTGTATTAAAGCTTACGGGTATTACGCCATTGATCTCTCCATGGGGTCGTCCGCAAGACTTTACCACGGGACGTGCTGCTGCCAAGTTTTTCCTGGATAGCCTAAATGCCATGAGCGATCCACGCCGTGCGAAGTTTATGTCACAAGCCAAAAACAGTGCAGGCAATACCAATATAGGTTACCAGGGCATCCCTAGTGGTTATACAGGTAGTGAAAACCAGTTTGCCTATATCCCGTCCAACCTTTCCCAAGCACTGATTACGGGTGCAATGATCTGCCCAATACTTACGTATGCTGAGGTGGAGTTTATCAGAGCCGAAGTAGAATTCCGTGCTGGTAATACGGTCAATGCAAAAGCAGCGTATGAAAGAGGCGTAAAGGCAGCTATAGAACAATGGGGCTTGACCATGCCAGCAACTTACTTCTCTACACCTGATGCGGCTTATAACAATACATTGGAAAGAATCCTATTGCAGAAATATTATGCATTGTTCTTTACCGATTACCAGCAGTGGTTTGAATACCGCCGCACTGGTATGCCCAAGTTGCAATTAGGTGCCGGTATGTTAAATGGTCAGAAGATGCCTGCACGCTTTATCTACCCGGTAGCACAGCGCATTTACAATCCTGACAATTATAAAGCAGCTGTAGCTATTATGGGTGCTGATGATATCAACACAAAAGTGTGGTGGCAGAAATAACCATTAACTGTATATAGAGGTCTGCCACGGTTTTAAAAGATGTTTGCCTATCCTAAAACTGACTATAACCGTGGCAGACCTTTCTCCCATTAAAATTTTTAAACAGCTTCTAATACACAATACGAGAATTGATGCAACGTAGAAACTTTCTAAGAAGCCTGGGATTAGCTTGTGCATGGTTGGGAACACCAGCACTGGTAGCCAGTGCAGCCTAATATGGAGTAGCGTGATGCCCGGGACCCACTGGCAATGGAATTGTATGGCGGGCCAGAGCTTCCTAAGAAACTCAAGTTTGTAGAACCTACACTGACCGACCATATTTTCTTTGCCAGGCCCTCTGTTGGCGCTAAAGAAGTTATGGTAAAAGCTTCCGATCGTTTTGGAAATAGTTATACTGCCACCTTGCAAGCCTAGGGAACACTTACAAACCCAATATCCAATGAACAAAGCCGGCAACAAGAGCCGGCTTTTTGTTATCCTATATTTCAGTAATTCATATATGTAATCATTTAGGTAGAAACAAAACCCCTTTGATTGGTGCATGCTGTTGATAATATGATCTTTCTTCAATATTGACTGCTTACTATTATTGAAGCAATAGCAATCCTCTTCAATTTTTGCCATAAATTTAGGTACATGGAGCACGGGCTTTCGCTGATGTTGGAAGCCCTGTTTCCGTTAATCAGCAGCTAAATCTCTCTATTATGTCGTTTTTATCTCTTGAACCTTTCATACCATCAGGAAGCAATTTTGAAGGATCAAAACAACTCTTTCAGGAGTTGGGTTTTAAAATCAATTGGGATGCAGGCGATTATATAGGTTTTGAAAGAGATGGCTGCAAGTTCATTTTGCAGAAGTATGATAATAAAGCGTTTGCTGAAAACTTAATGATCAATGTGAAGATCAGTAGTGCAGAGGCGTTATGGAAGGAGGTAAATGAAAAAGGATTAATAGAGAAGTTTGGTATTCGCATTAATCCGCCAAAGCCTCAACCTTATGGTATAGAAGTAAACATGATTGACCTGGCCGGTGTATGCTGGCATTTTGTTGAATAGAGCCTTTCTTCTTATATCGGCATATACTAATGATTGATTTGCTGATTTGTTATGTGTAATCCTCAATTATTCTCCATAAAATTGACAATCCTCATCAACGCCATTAAATGATCTGGAGTAGAAGAAAGCTGCTGCTAAGCCTTTTACCAATTGGGCAAACTGTTGATATGCGTCAAGCAGATACATAATTGCTACAATATTCACGCTATCAAATACTCCACTTCATTCCCTATTTAGTGCTAACTAAATGCAACGATTCTTTATTGGTAAACTTATCAAATTGATACTTGAACGACTTTAATGGGCTTGTAATCGAAATATAGTTATTAAAGCCTGAATGTCATTCTATATTGGCAGGGTTTAGACCTATTCGTAGCTAAACTTCCTGTTGACTCGTACCTAACAAATGAAAAACAAATATTCACTTCTAATAAAGCTTCTCAAAATATGAAATCAATAAAGTAATTGCAAAACTGTAAAAGCGTTCATTAGTCAACAAATAATGAAGCTGTTTTACATCTTAATTGTCCAACGGTTTTCAGATTCTAATCCCCCTATGTTTAAACTACTTTCACAAAAGAAAGCCCTGTCTTTCTTATTACTGCTTCTTGCGCATTCTTCTTTTTGCCAAACGCTTTCTACTGTTGCCGGAAATGGTAAACAAGGATATAGCGGCGATAATGGTGTTGCAGTAAATGCAATGCTCAATCATCCATGGGGCATGGCAATTGATGATTTAGGCAATATTTATTTTGCTGACTATGTAAATAGTCGTGTTCGTAAGATAAATGCATCTAATGGACAGATTACAACTATAGCCGGCACTGGAAAGAATGGCTATAATGGTGATAATATTGATGCCCGCAGCGCACAGTTAAACGCTCCTATGAGTGTGGCTGTTGATCAACAGGGTAATATTTATATCGCGGATGATGGTAATTACCGGGTTCGGAAAATCAATGCCAATAATGGTAAGATCACTACAGTGGCAGGAACAGGCTTGCATGGTTATGCAGGCGATGGTGGCCCTGCTGCTAATGCGCAACTGGGAGACCCCTGGCATATTTCTGTAGATGGAGATAATAATCTTTTTATTACAGATTATAGCAATAACTGCATACGGAAAGTAAATGCATTAAATGGTGTCATAACCACTGTGGCAGGTACTGGTGTAGGAGGCTATTCTGGAGATGAGGGATTGGCTACCAAAGCCAGTTTAAATCTACCAGTAGCTACAGCTATTGATTCTTACGGTAATGTTTTTATTGCCGATTTTAATAATAATTGTATTCGTAAACTAGACACAGAGACAGGAATCGTCACTACGGTTGCTGGCAATGGCAGCTATGGTAGAAGTACAGAAGGTGTCCGTGCTGTAAATGCGGTATTGGCATATCCTGGTGGTGTTGCTATAGATGGAGATGATAACGTTTACTTTACAGATAGTGATAATGAACGTATTTGTAAGATCAATGCTTCCGATGGTATGATCTCTATTATTGCTGGAGGTGGTACTGGAAGCGATAGCCTGGCATTATCAGCTAAACTGAATGGTCCACAAGCTATTGCTCTTTCTTCTGGTAACTTATACTTTTCTGATACCTATGATTTCAAAATCAAAAAGATCAATAATGTATATAAGGAGACACCAGTGAAGATTGTTTCTTTCAGTGCTACTAGTAGTATGGAAAAGCTATCGTTGCAATGGCAAATAAGCGATAAGTGTAATACTAATCGCTATTTTATGGTGCAATACAGTACGGATAGTCTCAAGTGGTCTACAATAAAAACAGTGGCTTCAATTGACAGAATGAACCGGAATAGTTATGCTCAAACTGTAGCGGCTCCAACAAAAGCGGTAAACTATTATCGTTTAATAGCTGTCAATAAATACAATGATTCTGTCTATAGCGCCATACAGAAAGTGGATGTAGAATTGCCTGACAGGTCTGAGTCGTCTTTTGTACTTTACCCCAATCCAGTTACTCAAGATTTTTTTACATTAAAAATAGCAACTCCTTTAACCTCAAAAATTGGATTTACAATTACTGATTTAATGGGCAGAAAGGTTCTGGAAGGAGTAATTATGAGTCAGGTGCAGGTTATAAATGTAAATCGCTTTTCTTCTGGCATATATATCTTGAAGCTTAGCGATGGTCGTACAGGAAAGTTCAAGAAAATATAAAGAGGTAGGTGGCAACATATATCCAGGATAAGTCTGCTACATGCCACACCTAATACTTAATTAATACAATCCAATACCCGGTTCAATAATAAAACAGTTTATTACTAATAAGTTCTATTGAAAATGAAAAGTCCAATATTCATTCTTTGTTTTATATGCTGCGCACTGTTGGTGCGTGCTCAGGCTTATGAGGAGCGAGATATCAAATCATTTGGTGCTACTGGCAATGGCATAACCAATGACCATGCAGCCTTTCAGAAGGCTGCTGATTATTTTAATAAGAGAGGAGGGAATGGAAAGCTTATTATTTCAGAAGGGACATATGTTGTAGGAAAACAAACCTATACAAAAGGAAAGAATGGTGCTCCCTGTTATTGGGGAGAGGATTTGTTAAGTTTAGCAAACGTTCATGATGTAACTATTGAAGGTAAGCATGGTGTCAAGATTGTTTATGATAAAGGGTTGCGGTTTGGGGCCTTTGATCCGGCTACAGGAGAGCCCTATGAACATGGTAATAATTATTTCGTAAAATATACTTATGCCGCTATTATAGGTTATTGTATTAAAATTGATAAATGCAATAATGTAACAGTTGCAAATCTTGAATTAGATGGCAATAGCGGTTCGCTTATTTTAGGTGGTGTATATGGCGATGTAGGCCGGCAGTTGCCACATTGCGGAGTTTTTATAGGTAACAGTAAAGGCATTGTGATTGATGGCCTAAATGTCCATCATTTTGGGCTTGATGGAATTACTGTCGGTAACAAGGTCAGTTCAACTAAGGATAATATTTTACTTCAAAACAGCTCCTTTGAATATAACAGCCGGCAAGGACTTTCGTGGATAGGAGGCAATGAATTAAAAGTAAAAAGGTGCAAGTTTAACCATACTGGGCGCGGTGCCTTTAGTTCATCTCCTAATGCAGGTGTTGATATTGAAGCAGAGTGGGGGCCAAACCGTAATGCATCGTTTGAAGATTGCGAGTTTATTAATAACAGGGGTTGTGCTATGGTAGCTGATAGTGGAGATAGTGGGTACTGTAGCTTTTTGAATTGTACATTTTGGGGTACAACTACCTGGTCTATATGGGTTACTAAGCCTGGTTTTACATTTACCGGTTGTAATATCTATGGTTCTACTGTACATGGTTATAATTCTCCCAATGATAAAGATGCAACCAAGTATATTGACTGTCATTTTGAAGATAAAGAATATAACGGGCTGCCTCCTTATGGAACATTTCTGGTAGTAACAAATGGCAGTAGAAGAGTTAATTATTTGAACTGTACGTTTGTTAGTCATACCAAAAAGCTGATCTGGGCCGAGCTTATTGCTAATACTCCTCAGGAAAAGTATCAATTTAACAACTGTACATTCACGGTCTACAATACCAACTTGCCAGCGAGTGATTGGATTGCAGTTTTAAGAGGAATGCGCTATAAAAATTGCAAATTTGAATTCAGTAAAGAGTCCAGACAATTAGGCTATTGGTTAAATACCTGTTGTAATGGTGGTGGCAATATCGATGGTGGAGGAAATAAGACGAGTACACTTTAATAGAGGGTCTTAAAAGCCTATGCTACGTTTATAGTGATGCTGCTACAGCTCTTTGTAATTGAGAAGAGGGGCCTCACTTTAGCTGGTAAACTCAATGCATCATTGTTTGTAATAAACTAACTTTAGCCCGCTGCAACTGAAAGATTTCATTACAAATGACAAACAGTACTGACCGTTTAGATCTACTCAATCAATTATACTTTGAGCCATTGTCGCCAGGTAATTGGAGTCAGTTTGTAAAGCTGTTTGGCGAAAGAGGTGCCTGTGGTAATTGCTGGTGTATGTCGTTTCGGTTGAAGAAAGCAGATTTTGAAGAGGGTAAGATTGAAGACGGAAACAAACAAGCTATGAAAGGCTTAGTGTGGGCAGGGGAGCCAACTGGCCTATTGGGATTTTATCAAGGCGAAGCTATAGCCTGGTGTGCTTTTGCACCGAGGGAACATTTCTTAAAAGTAGAAAACTCCAGAGTGCATAAACGGATTGATGATAAACAAGTATGGTCTATTCCTTGCTTCTTTATTGATAAGCGATTCCGACGACTGGGTGTGTCGGTGGCTCTATTAAAAGCGGTCATAGAGTATGCTACTACCCAGGGCATAGGAATCATAGAAGCTTATCCTACTATTCCTACTCAAGAAAAGTTACCAGATGCTTTTGCCTGGATTGGTCTTTACAAATCTTTTGAGCGGGCAGGTTTTAAAATTGTAGACCGTACTTCTAAGAGCAGGCCAATGGTGCGCTATTATACATCAGCCAGGTTGGAGTCGTAATCCAGAAATAAAAAAGCCACTTGTAGAAACAAGAGGCGATCAAATTTGCTTGCAATGAGTTGAGCAAATAACTCCAATCTATATTAACAGGATATGAATGGAATGTTATCTTAGAATTAAGTATATCCGTCTCAACAACGCTAGTATTTAACAATTGGGTAACCTGTAATTAATACACAAGTAATAAGGATCGTGTTGCTTTACTGGAGGAGTAACTAACATATGAAACCCCATCTTTCCCGACACGAATTTGCGGCACTAGATCTCTCCATCCAGGCAGCGCTTGTTAATTACGAAGGCGTTGATTTGTGTACACATTATTATCGAGGAAATCAATGTGTGTTACTATATTCTCTCTTTGACTTTTATGTGGAAATATGACAAACCCGCCGATCTAAACAACTGGCAAAAATTGTTTCCTTTTCTAGTTATAAGCGATTGGATATGTTCCTCACCTCTATTGATATCAGCTTTGTAAATGATCTGTTAAGAGCTTAAGCAAGTAGTTTTATATTCACCTGTGTACTTAGTCTTACTGAAATAAGAAATCGATGCGTTAAGTATAGCGCTTAATTCCGTTGTACTTCAACCATTTGTTTATGCTGCAGTGAAAGTGTAAAGATCCTGTTGTTTTCATCTTCACCATCCTTGCGATCAAGATCTGGTTCAAATTGGTTTTTCAATAATAGACGTATCGAACTACTATTGTCTTTATGGGTAAAGGCTTCTAATCCTTTTAGATGAATGTGATTAAAACAGAAATCAATAACACACTGCAGCGCCTCGTTCATAAATCCTTGTCTCTGGTAGGCGGGCTCTAATTCATAGCCGATTTCAGCTGTTGTATGATCGGTTGAAAAATTCCAGAGGCAGATGGTGCCAATGAGTTTAGGATGTTCTTTCTGGCAAATGGCCCAATAAAGCCATTTCTTTTCCCTGATACCACGGTTAATGGTGTGTATAAAAGCACTGGCTTCTTTGAACGATGTTTGTTTAGCGCGTGCTACATAACGGTTCACGGCTTCATTTGAGCGTAATACTGATAAGTCTCTGGCGTCAGACTCCCATAATTGACGTAGGACCAATCGGTTTGTTGATAATAAAGGAAACGGTATGAAGCTTACTTCTTTTATCATTTTATGTGCAGGCGTTTGCTGCTTGTTAAAGAGTAGTGGCAGTAAGAAATGAGTGTTGTTTTCAGAGAGTGTAAAGGAATATACTTTGAATGATTTTCATATGTTAAGGCTAACGAAGTATTTCAATAGAAAGGTAGCAAAAGGATTGCTGTTTTACAAATGGAAGCATGCTTTAGCTGTAATAGTTTTTTAAACTATTGCAGTCTCTCCATTTTATTAATTGTTATGCATTTGTTGAGATAATTGCATGAGCAACTAAAATCAAAAGCGTTTGCCAATAGATATGCCAATCCAAGGCATGGCTCTATACTTATTGAAGATAGGGGTGAAGTTTACACGCCACATGAAGTCACTCTTGGTATGGCGTCTATAACCCAAACTAGGCACTAAACTCCAGATATGTTCGCTATAATCTCTACCACCAGCTGCGGCCTCTTGTTTAAGGGTCATTAGTCCAGCTGAACCTGACCAGGTGCCGCCTACACCAACATCAAGGAAAGATTTATTTATGTTTAAGGTAAACAAGTAGTTTACACCTAAAGGCACCGATAGTCTGAACTTTTCATCCCCAGAAAAATAGCCTATGCCTGCTCTAACACCAAGGCCCGGCTTATTAGTTAGTTGTCGTTCATAATTAAGTGAGGCAAAAATGCCGTTGCCCATAAACTCACCATAGACATCATTCTTTTTAAAGCTGCTTTGTGGAAATGCTGATAATGAAAATAATAGCAATAGGATTGGGGAAAGCTTTTTGTACAAGCAGTGAATTGATTTAGTTATGGTTTAGGTTGAAACGCTTTACAGAATACTTTATTGCGGAATTGGACTCAAGGTGGTCCTATCTACATCTGATAAAAGCTACGCATTGTACCGCGCTAACACATTTGGCTTCTGTTTTATGATTTTAAATAAAAATCAACATAATTCTTTCATACAAAAGAGAAAGGTTAAAGAAGAGCTTCTATCTTAGCTCCAAAGAATAAAAAGATGCTCACTATGTTACGTTCATTTCTGCTGGCTGGAGTTTTATTTATAGCTTTTCAGGGGAAAGCACAAAATCCAGAGAACTGGACTGCCAAACAGCTTATTGAGCCATCGGATTTAGCAACGGCTATCAATGGAAAGAAAGATATTCCTGTAATTATCAGTGTTGGGCCTGGCGCTACGATACCTAATTCTGTTGCTATTGGTATGGTGAATAGCCAGGAGGGGTTAGATAAGCTTAAGGTGCAATTGAAAGAGGTGGCAAAGGATAAGAAGATCGTTATTTATTGTGGCTGTTGCCCGTTTGAGCATTGCCCAAATGTGAGACCTGCCATCAATGCATTAAAAGAAATGAAGTTTACACAATATTATCTTTTAAATATCCCACATAACATTAAGAAGGACTGGATAGACAAAGGCTACCCTGTAACTAAATAATACTCTTGATAATCCTCAGGTAGTTGCTTGTTGTTTTTCTTGATCAACAACAGCAGTTGCCGTTTTTTCTTCAAACAGCCTTTCATATAATGGGCTTTCGGTATGTTTCCACTTGTCCCAAAAAGTGAAGTAAAGACCATAGTTATACTTAAACTGCTTGTGGTGTAAGGAGTGGTGAGTAGCGCCAATGAGCCAGCGGCCAACGAAGTTTTTATGAAAGCCCTTGGGGTATACTTCTATATCCAGGTGATTGATCACTGAGCTAAAGGTCATTATGGTAAGTTGAATAACCAATACATACAAATGCATGGGCAGAATCAGAAGCAAGATTGGTAAAAAAAGGGCTTGAAGGAGTCCTTCTAATGGGTGAAATGAAAAAGCTGTCCATGGAGAGGTAATGTTACTATCATGGTGCACTTTGTGTACAATCCGGAATACTTTAGGATGGTGCATCCAACGGTGCAGCCAGTAGTAATAGGTTTCATGTGCCAGCAGGGCAATAAATAAGCTTATAGGCATCCACCAAAGCGGATAGTCATAAATGTTCGTATAAACTTTAGTATAACCCTGTTGCCATAGCACCAGCATTAAGCTTCCGGCAACTGCAAAAAGGAATGCAGTGATCATACTCCATTTTACTTCATTTTTAAACTGTCCTGATTTATAACCTCTGCTGTTGATCTTGCGTTGCTGCCAGCGTTGGGGAAACCACACGTAGAAGATACCGTGAAAGAGCCCGGCTATGAGCAAATAGCGACCTACTACTACCAGAAACACTACCAGGGTAGCAAAGGCAAACCAAAGCGGTTGGCTAAAGTCGGGTAATGGTGTCATAATACTATTATACTAAAGAAAACATCTTATATAGGCAAATAGTTGGTTTGCCTCACATATTCCCAGATTTGCATAGGGAGCCAAGCTTTTCAAGGGGCTGGTAATTTGATCTCATATGTTTTACCATCTGTATTTAACGAGCGTCCATATAACCAGGGATTCAACTGGCGAAGCATTTTGTACGTAGTGCCTCTGGCTTGTGCCCATTCCGCCAGGTTGGGTATGTTGGTGTTGACCATTATACTTTGGGTGGGGATAGTATTATATTTTTCATCGTCTTTTAATACAAAACCTAACGAGGCAGCATTAGCCATTAAATATTTAAAGGTCAGTATGCGAAACAAGTAACGATTGGTTTCTTCTGGTAGCTGCAGATCGTAATAATATTTTGTGCCTTGAAAAGATACCTGTCCGTTATATCCCCCTTGTCCCATGTTGTAAGAAGCGGCAGCGGCTGTCCAACTACCAAATTTTTCATAGGCTGCTTTTATATATTGACAGGCGGCATCAGTTGATTTGATCAAATCAGACCGCTCATCTACTTGGTCGTTTACTGTTAGGCGGTAATTGGGTGCTGTGCTTTTCATAAACTGCCAATAGCCGCCAGCCCCAACGCTTGAGCGGGCACCACTTAATAGATTACTTTCAGCTACGCATAAATATTTAAAATCATCAGGAATACCATTGACTTGCAGGCGTTCCGAAATAATGGGGAAATAACGGTTCGCTAATTTTAACAAGTAAAGGATATTCGCTTGGTTATAATAATTAAACAACAGTTCCCGATCAAAGCGCTCTTTTACGTCCCAACGTTCAAGGGGTACTTTTTCCCCGGCAAAAGAGATTTCGGTAGGGTGTGGGGGCGCATGAAACTGTACTGCTTCACGGTCATCCTTCCCTGTTATACGTTTCAAAAAACCGTTTTCATCATTGGTGAAGCCAAACTGACCCGCTATAAAAATACCTAGCACTACACCAGCGGCAATATTGAAAATAGCAGCTATCCTTCGTTTCATACGCGTCTAATTGTTAGGTAAGCCTTAGGGTTCACAAAAAAGGTGCCTCTTGCCAATAGTTCGTTGTAGAGATTAACATTTAAACATGCAGGTCAGGTGGCCTATATGTACGTAACTGGTTTAAAGTAAGCTAATAGGTAATTCTATTGTTCTTTTAGAGTGATACTAAATATAAAGGTCAGCGCAAGCATGAGTTTATGCAGCTTCTTACCATCAGGTCTTCTTTACGCATATAGGGAGCCGCTTACTGATCAATGATAGTTCCTTCAAGAGGCAGATAAACTATTGTTATATAAATAATGGCTTGGTATAGAAAATAGTAGCTACTACCGTAGTTTCGGCAACAAGTATTTTGTGTAGGGCCTAACTATAGTTCAAAGGGAATTTAGACACCCGATTTATTTTCGTTACTGTCATTATTATCACCGCCCAGGCTATAAGTTTTGTTTTCTTCGTCACCCTGACCCAATGCGTCATGTGTAGTATCATGAGTTTCGCTGGCACCTACAGCCGTATCCAGGTCCGAGCCGCTTCTTTCTTCGCCAAAGCTTCTTTCGTTCAAACGTTCACCTTCCATGTCGGTACTATCTAACGATGCTTGCCGCAGATAAGCCTCATCTCGTGTAGGCATATAATCCTGACCCATTGCCAGTGTTTGCCGTTCTTCATTAGAAATATCTGCTTCTGTACCCATTACAATATCCGTTTCATCTTCTTCATCGTCTTCAAATAATCCTTCGCCTTCTTCATCGGCCGATGAAATAGTGGTATCTGCCATCATACCCAATGGAGGAACATTAACAAACTCCTGCCCGGGAATATCTTTTACATCTGGCAACTCAATAGTTGCTTCATCCGGCTTTAAGCGCTCTCGGTCGCGTTCTGAATCCTGTATGTCCATTTTATCCCTGGCTGGATCGTTAGATGTACGATCACCGCGGGTGCGGTTGGCTCTATTGTAGGGTTCCTCATTATTGTTTTTCATGCCTCATGCTTTACATTAAGACATTCAAAAAGTTGTGCCGTTTTGTAAGCGCTGCTGTTGTTTAAAACGGTATTTCATTGGCATAACATTTTCGGTTGGATCTAAAACACTTATATGAATACAATATCCCAGGACATTAAGCGTAATCTGCCTGCAGATAAAGGCCGTAATAATGATCCTCAACGTAGAGAGGAGTCAGCTCAGCAGCCAGGCGTAAGCACCTATAGCAGTAGCGATACAGATAGTTTAAATCAAGACTTGACAGAGACTGCTTCTGATAATTTTAGAGAAGAGGCATTTGGTAAGGATGCCGATCCCAACTATGATGAGATTGGTAATAGTAAGCAAGAGCACGATGAATAATACTTTAGAGCTTGAAAATATAGATAACGATTTCGTAATAATGACGTAATGATCAAGTAATAATAGATTGTTTGTTTTGTCAAACAGCAAACACATTTTTCTCTTAGCAGTTTTATTAATGAACACGGACAAGCCGCCTGCTCTCAGGTGGCTTTCTTTTTATGGGCTGGTATCCGTTTTAAATTGTGTCGTTTTTTGTACAAAAAATAGAGCTGCAATTAAAATTGGGTGATGGGGTTTTCAGAAAGCAGATTTGGTAATGCGTTTTTGGTTGATTTAAATTAAGTTGATCAGCTAAAGCTGGGATTTCCTCTGGTTAGGTAGTGTGGCATTTCGTTTGTCTTTTATGTTTAAACCCTTACTGTATGACGCACCGGAAATTTTGTAGCCTCACCAAAAAACAGAAAAAAACAGCCCTCTTAAAAACAGGGGTATTCCTGGCTGAGCGTAAGCTCGGATTCTTTAAAGCCATGCTTTACCAGGTCAATAATTTTTATGTGGAAGTGTTTTTTTTGAAATGGAGTAAAAATGCAATTGGATTCAGAACCTTTACTGCTGTAAAATCATTGCAACCTTATTTGCGAACCATTGATCTATCTACATTGCTGCAAAATCTTTACGTTAAACCCTAATACTTTTCTTTTGATCCAGCCAAACGATAAAGACCAGCACATTTATACTTCTTTACCAAAGCAAACAACGCCTGCTCCAAAAGAGGAGGACTTCAGCATGAGTGTAAATGACAATCCAAGGGCCAATGAAAATGTTTATAATGAATCATTGGTTAAAGAAAACAACGCTGAAAAGGAATCGGGTAGTGAGATAACTGATGGGGAAGGTGGTTAATATGATCCCCTTAAAATGGAAAATTGTTCAAACGTTTCTTCTGGAAGCGTTTTTATTTCTACTTCGGAAACCTCTGCTTTCCTGGGACCTTTTTTACACCAACTTATAAATTGGTCCAATGCATACTGGCTTCCACTGGCCACAGCTTCTACATGGCCTTCTTCTGTATTCTTTATCCATCCGGTAAGTTGTAGCTGGTCGGCTTCTTCTTTAGCCGTAGCTCTATAAAATACACCTTGTACTTTTCCTTTAATAAGTAAATACACTGTAGGCATACAGAAACGTTTTACACTGTTTTATGCTTGCAAAAGAAATCAATTATCTTGTAGCAAACCAAAACCATCTCATATGATTTTCTTATTGTTCCTGATTCTGTTTGCATTTGCTTTTGTTATTTTCCTGATTGCTTCACAATGGAAGGTGTTTGAAAAAGCAGGGCAGCCTGGATGGGCCTGCATAGTGCCAATTTATAATACCTATGTTCTGCTCAAAATTGCTGGTAAACCCGGCTGGTGGTTACTATTATTATTCGTACCATTTGTAAATATTGTCTTTGCTATCTGGACTGTAAACATGATATCCAAGAGTTTTGGTAAAGACGAAGGCTTTACTGCAGGCTTAATCCTTTTAGGTTTTGTTTTCTGGCCAATCTTGGGATTTGGCAGCGCTCAATATCTTGGTCCATATGGCGATCCGGAAGAATTCGCTGCTCGCCAAAATGCCAGCCGATTTGACTTTGAACATTGATGTATTTATTCCTCCATAAAAAAGCCCTGCAATCGCAAGGCTTTTTTTATGGGGAGTATTATAGCATTTCTTTGGATTTTTTAGCAGCCCTGATCATTGCTGGATAACCCATACCCGCAGCTAATGCAGACACTGCCTGGGCTATTCGTTTAATCCTTGTGGGTTCCGTTTTTGCGCTGTCTATCCAGCGTCCAAAATATAATTGGTGACCTTTGGTTAGTTGTAAGAAGAATGTCTGTGCATCTGGTTCATCAGCTAAGCAAGCCATAAAATCGGCGGGAGGCTTTAGCTCTCTTTCGTCTGCTTTTAGTTGTACCTGTACACTTTGGCCTTCGCCTTTTTGAATGCCCTTTCGCATAGCTGCATTCAATGCCATTATAAATTGTCCTTCACCCATGGGCAGCAGCGCCACTCTATCTATTTTGTACTGATCTAATTTTCCACTTACGCGAAATGATTTTTTATTTCCAGGTTTCAATTGTTCCGCAATAGCCTGCGATATTTCAATATACGTCCAGCCGGTTTTTTCGCCTTGCTTGTTAAAGCGTTTGATAAGAGTAGAAAAATTGATCATGTAAATGGTTTGGCCATGACTAAGATACAGGTAATCCTACAAGTTGCTTATTTTGTAAATGCCATTAAAAATTCAGTTTACATTATCAACATTTAATCTGGTTTGATGAAAGACGAAACTTTTCTTCAAAGGTCTTTGGCGCTTGCCAAAGAGTCGACAACAAAAGGCAATTTGCCTTTTGGTTGTTTACTAGTAGATAGTACCGGTTCTATACTTGAAGAGGCGGGTAATACTGTTAGTACAGATAAAAACCCAATAGCACATTGCGAGTTAAACCTGGTACAACAAATGGCTGGAAAATATACAGCCAGCTTTTTGCAGAACTGTACAATCTATTGCAGTGTAGAGCCATGCCCTATGTGTGCGGGCGCTATATATTGGAGTGGTATAGGACGAGTTGTATTTGCGTTGGATACAAACACCTACAATGCAATTGGTCAAGTAGATACTGCTGCTTTATTTGAAATTCCTTGTCAGGAAATAGTTGAAAAGGGAGGAAGAAAAGTTGAGGTTGTCGGGCCGGCTTTTCATAAGGAAGCTGTAGAATTCTATCGCTCTTTATTAAAACAGTAAGTGTTCTATTCTGTTATTTACCCGCTGTTCATGGCACTATATTAGTAGCTGTTCCGATGGTTTAAAACAACAGATTATGAAGGAGAAAGATAACAGAGATAATCAATCACAACCTCGTAGAGAAGAGGATAATACGAATAGATCTCATGGAGAGGGTACGCCTATTTACCTAACCAGTAATAGTACCTTACAATCGCCTGAAGAACATGCGCACGATCAAAGCGTGGATCCTAACAAGGATACAACCAGATCTGTATCAAGCGACGACCTGCATGATATCAAAGCAGGTAAATTAACCGGACGCGATGATACTAATACGGATGAGCCTTAATCTAAATACTTGATTATGACAGACAGAAAAGAGCAACCCGGACAAGGTCAGGAAAATAGGATTAATAAGCTGGAAACGCCGGGCCATGGGCCAGAGGGTGTTGATAAAGCTCCTGGGGAAGAGACTTCGCAGGACAATATACAGTTTACACAACAGGCCTTTAAAGGAAAGAAAGTGGACCGGGATATAACAAAGAAAGAAGATAAGCCTTTAGATAAGCAAGACCTTTGAGCGCATTTGTTAACCGGCAGATAAGATCATTGCTTTTTACGATTGAAGAAAACCGCACTTGCAGGCGGTTTTCTTTTTTATATACAATTGAGATTACAATTTTTACTTATCAAGTTTGTAATTACACAGTTCTTCTATTTTGGCTTGCATCTATGTCAGTTAATGTCAAGCTTTATAGAAATACTGACTTATGAGCCAACGAACACTAGGCATCCTAGGCATCATTGGAGCGCCATTTCTTTTTGTCACTTTCATTCCAGATGTACTGGTAGGGGAAGTGGACCAAAATAGTTCTTTGCAAGGCCTATTTGAGCTAATTTATATGTTGGGATGGATGGCTAGCATCATGGGGCTTACCAAATTACAGGCTACAGGCACCGATAAATGGGGGCGCTGGGTTTTGATCATACAATTAGCCTTTTTATCATTAGCTAATATTTGGAATATCTGGAACATTTTCCAGCCAAACGCCAATACCACTTTATACAAGATTTTAGATTTTACATGGCCAGCTAGTAATGTTTGGATGCTGGTAGTAGGTATAACCACTGTCAAAGTACATCGCTTAAAAGGGTGGCGTCGTTGGGTGCCATTATTGGTTGGATTATGGTCGCCAATAGGCTTGATGACTATGGGCATTTTAGGTCGTAGCCATACCTCTCTATACATAGCGGGTATTTATTCTGCCAGTGCTTGGTTTCTATTAGCTTTTATGATTTGGTTAACACCTATTGTGTATCCTTTTCATGCCCTTAAAAGGCAGCCTAAGCTGTACAATGGGCACTATTAATAACGCTTTCTTCACATATCAAGGTACACAATCTGTGCGTTATATGTAGTAGAGAAGCACCACCCATGGAGAAAAGCTACTTACTTCTTCATAATAACCAACAATCAGGTCCCTTCAGCTTAGAAGAGCTTGCTGGGAAGGCTTTGCAAGCTAAAGATTTGGTGTGGGTTATTGGGCAAAGCGCAGGATGGCGTTACCCGGAAGAAATTGAAGCCTTAAAAACATTTGTTCAGGACAATAGTCCAATACCTTCTACCTCAGCAGCTGGTGAGCCCAAGAAGGAAGTTGTTTCTTCTCAAACAATTGCCACATTTACTACTGAAAAGGCAGCTTCGCCTTCGACACGACACATCTATGTAAGTTTTCCATCAAATCCGGTCACTATAGTTGCAGAACAAGCCGCTGTGCCGGAAGCTGCTACGCAGTCTTTTGAAGAGCGGGTAGAAAAAATGCGGCAGCGTGTTGCCTGTGCAGAAACACAAAAGGAAATTCCACAAGAGCCTGAGGTAGAAACAAAATATAGCCGATCACTTGATGATATTAAAGCCGAGTACTCCAGCTGGATGCACAAACGAAAGCGTCGACCCAATATAGATGTTAAGCAAATAGTTATCGCAGCCACACTGTTTTTGGGAGTAGTTATGGGTGCCTGGACTGTATATCATTTTATATCTAATTCTTCTACAAGCGAATCGGGTAAAAAAGATGAACGTTTAGTAGAGTTTCATCCTACACCAGTCCAGCCAGCTTCAATGGTGAAGACGAATAAGGTTACCCAAGGCAATAGGCGGAGTAATAAAGCTGGGCGGCAGTCTAAGAATAGTAATAACTTATTTGTAAAGGCTACTCAAAGAGAGAAGAGTAATGACCCGGTTGCGCCACCGCAAGCTAAAGAAGGAGATATAGCTGCAAATGAAAAGAATAACTCACCGGGATCCGCAACCGAAAAACAAACTACAGCTAACAGCGAAAAAGCTGCTGCGGTTGTGGATCAATTACAACTGCAAGCTGATTATGTGGCAGCCAATAAACGTCAGCAAGGGGTAGGTGGCTTAGAAGTAGCCATAAAAAATAACAGCAATCAGATGATGAAAGTGGTAGCAGTAGATGTTATTTATTATGGTGAAGGGATGGAAGAGATCGATCGTAAAACACTTTACTTCAGCGATCTGCAACCCGGGCAAACACTCACCCGTAAAGCTCCGGCACATAAAAAAGCAGAGGGCGCCTATGCCCAACTTGGGCTTATAAGTAGCGAGGCCGGCAATATATTTTATGCCAGCAACTGATAAAATAGATATACTGACCTTGGTTGCGTAAGGTCAGTATATAGTATGCTATTAATAATTAGAAACCGCTTTAGACTCCTTTGTAATCAACCCTTTCAGGAATTCTAATTCTGCATCGCGGCCTGCAGCAATATCTTCAACCTGTAAAGGAATATTATAGTCAGGTTGTACACCCACTTGTTTCCCATTACCACAAGCACTAGTATATAAAGCAGTAGGCACTACAATAGTTATTTTAGTATTAGGCAATTTAAACTCAATGATCTCTCCTGTCAGGTCTAACCGCTCACCTGTTGGTTGACCAATGATAGTTCCTAATTTTCCACACTTTACAGATAGTGCTGTCATGTGAGCAGACGAGTAGGTGCGGCCACTTGTCAGCAAATAAAATTTAGCTGTTGTAAACAATTCGGGGTGCTTTAAGCTATCAGGTTGGTTGGGACTAAGACTTTTAAAATACCGGTTGGGGCCTACCAGTTGCCAGTCTTTACGAACCTGCTCCATTGTTTTATAGCGCCAGTTATCAGAAGGTACAGCCTTCATAAGTGGGCCATCCAACCACGTTTTGGAGCTGATATCAGTATAAGGATTTTTAGTGATGTAACCCAATACGATATTTCCAATTGTTGAATTGCCGGCACCATTCTTTCGCAGATCAAGAGCTACGTGTTTAATGCCTTGATCTTTGATTACCTGGAAAGAGGAATCAATAAAAGCGCGCGCTGCTTTGAGACTATTATAACTATTGATCTGCAGTACAGCCAGTTGGTATTCTGGAAACATGCGCAGTTGGTATATAGAGCCTTTACCAAAAGTAAGTTTCATATAGTCTTCAGTTGATATGCCTTCTACATCAACTGTTTGCTTTTTGCCTTTATTCTGAAAACTAACCTTGCATTGATTTCCCCAATTGTAAGTGTGCCAAAGAGAGAAGCCAAACAGGCGTTGGGTTGTTACGTAGCCAGAGCGCCGATCGTCGGCCGATTGCAGAGAGGTTAAGGTCTGAACAATTTCGTGCGCCGACCGGTTATTAATGGAAATAATTTCTGCACCTAATGGAATGGCAGCAGTACTAAACGAAACATTGGAACAATAAATTTTACCCTCGATAATGGATACTCCTAATGGAAATAGTTTACCACCTTGTTTTCCGTATGCAACAAACGCTTCACTTTCAAAGCCAACATCTAAAAAGGTGTGGCCGTCCTGAAATCCGGCTACAAATTTACTTACCAATAGTTCAAACGCTGATTGTTTAAGTGGGCGATCCAATTCTTTTCGAAGTTTTCTAAACACAGCATCAGCATCTTTTTTAGGCCACTGTGCGTATAGGGCTGGATGATTGTTTTGAAGCTGGGCATAAAGCGTATCCCAGTCTGCTTGTAATTGTGCAGGTTCTAATTGTCGACTGGCATCTTGCTGCGATTGAGCGCTAATAGCTAGGCAAGACAGCAGACTTATTACAAATAGGTAAAGTTTCATACCCCTCCAACGATGTATAACAGGAGAAGTTACTGTTAAGCCTATCCAATCTCTTATGTTTCGGATGAACTGTAGCAAACTGGGGTTGGATTGACTGTTACGGTTTCCCCAAGGGGTATTTATTACGCGGAGTTATAAACGCCGGGAAGAGCGGGCTATTGACCGGTTCTTAGTAGAAATAGAAGTTACCGGCAGTTTATCTGCTTTTACCGCCAAACTTCTTCATTTAGCCTAACAGTTTTAACAATGGCAAAAAGGCCTTATATCTTTGGTTGACCAATATCAATAAAGCATTCGGCATCCTATGTTAAACCTACTGCTTACTTCGTTTAAGGGGGTCGCAACCGAAACATATTACCTATGAACAACCGGTGAAAACACTAGACCGTTTCATCCCAAAAAGTTAAAAAGGCTGCTCAGGCAGCCTTTTTCTTTGATTAGTAAGCCATTTCGCTTTGGCACAATCTTTTAAGTAGTTAGGTGTTCATGCGCCAAAAGTGTGCTGTCTATAAAGTTGCTGTTGTTGAAACATAACTTGTTTATTTTCAAACCCCTTCTTTTATATAGTAGTATCTCTTTTGCGGAACAGACTAAATATAAATACACACTTGAGATATAGTACATGGAATCCGTTACAACCAATCCAGTCATATTATACGCTGAAGACGATCAAGATGATTTTGAATCTGTGCGGGAAGCTATGTTGCAGCAAACCGATCGTTTTAGACTGATTCACGCCAAAAATGGTGAAGAAGCTATAAAGTATTTACAAAATAGTACAACTGAGGCACTTCCTAACCTGGTAGTGTTAGACTTGAATATGCCTATCATGAATGGGAAGGAGACACTTGTATGGCTAAAATCCCATGAGGTATTCAAGAATATTCCCGTAATGGTGTTTACTACTTCCTCAAGGGAAGAAGACGTAAAGCTGTGTCAAGGGCATGGTTGTACGTTTTTCCGTAAGCCAACATTATATCGCGACCTGCTGCATGTAGTGCAGATCATGCTAAAAATGTGCGAGGAAACATTCAAGAGTGCTTAATACGAACGTTTCTTCCTTTTTAGATATTGGCCATATCCTTTCTGCGGCCAAAGAACCAACTACTCGTCGGAAAACTGAATAATTGTCCTAATCCTTTCCACTTTCCAGACGTTTCCCGTAATGAGCTTAGTGCTGCGGAATTGATATCACCGCGTAAGGCCGCATGTATGGCTTGTTCAAAAAGTAACAATACAGTTTTCGCACCAGCATCTGTAGAAATTGCCTGTCCGTTGGTGTAGGATAAATGTAATGCTACTTGTGTATATGTATTATCTAACGGAAGTAATGAAATACTGACTTGAAAATGTTTCTTGCTATCCGAAGGTTGGTATAGAAAACAAATGGCTTTGTTCACTGCATTTTCTTGGATGAATTGGATATGGGGGCTGCACTGTGGTAGGGTTAATAAACACCGGCGGGCTTCTGTTTCTTCAACTTCAACAAAGAAGTCTTTAGAAAGAAAGTTTTGACGGGGCATGGCTTTTCATTTTTAGTTTTCGATAGGGATTATTTTGTTATAGGCAATCTAAAATAAGACAGACTGTAAGCAATTGCAATCGAATTCTGGAAACTTTAGTGTAAACCCGTAGGTTGATATCTGTGTTTCACGGGGTTTTTAGCTCTATATAGTAATTAACAAATATGCGTATGCGCTGATGAATGAGCTGCTAGTAGCGAATTTGACACCGAAACTATCTTTTCAAATGATTACAAACTATTATGTAATGGCCAAGCAGGGCGGCTTTCCGCGATCCTGATTGCACGTACTTTCAACTATAATCTACTAAAACGTGATCCTGTATGAGTTCTAGGAAAAAGTTCAAGCTGCCATTGTCCAAAAAAGGGTAGAAGTAAAGGCTTTAACCTACTTCATCTTTCGGAGAGTGTTACTAAGTAACTCAAGTATTACAGTACTGCAGATCTCTAATAGAATGCATTTAAACAAATAGCCTCCGCTTAGATGAGGCTATTCGTTTACCATCCGTAATTATGACACTGTAAAAACTTACTTAAAATATAGAATCAAAGACCACGCCACCCTCCTGAAATGACAATTGAATTTAAGCTCCTTCTTATCTTTAATAACACTATGGAATATTTTGTAGATAAGGATTCAATTGTTCGTAAGATCTGGGGGAAGAGTGATACGATCCTTTTCATTTTTGCGGGCGCATCGGCCGAGTTTGCTCTTAATAGGGCAGTAGACTGGCTCTACTTTACCGGTAAGTTGCCTGCCGATCCCCTTGGACGCCTGTTCTCTACCGTTGCATATGCCCGCCAAATAGTATTTGCAAAAAAGACAGATGCGGAGACAACTATTGATAAAATCACCTCCATTCATAAAAGCATAGAGAAGGCGCGTGCCAGCTCAATCCCTGACTGGGCTTATCGCGATGTGCTCTTTATGCTCATACATTACTCCATTGCTGCGTATGAACTTTTAGAGAACAAACTAACACCTGCCGAAAAACAGGAAGCCTACGATGTTTTTTACCGCATGGGCTTGCGTATGGGCATCCCTGAGTTGCCCAGTACCTATGTAGACTGGTTGCCTGTGCGCCAGCAACACTTGGAAAAGGACTTAGTGCTTTCTGAATATAGCTTGGATCTTTACAAACAGTACAGAAAGCATTTAGGAGCCTTTCGCTATGCTGTATTAAAGCAGTCTCAGCTGCTGGTTGTACCACCACTGGTTAGGCAATTACTAAAGTTAGGCAGCGTGTCACTGCTTCGTCCTGTTGTACCAATTTATAAGTTTAGTAAGATTATAAATGCCGATTGGCTCATTAAAGTAGTGTTGTTGCCAAAGGCTTATAAGAAGCAGATTGAGGAATTAGATATATATCATTGATTTCAAAATTTCAGTCTTTCATGATTTTAGATTTGAAGACTTCAGGTTATTTGCTTCAGGTTTCATACTTCCCTTCTCAACCAGGCTGCCCATCATAACACCTTTTGGCTTTTGTCATCCAGAGCGATATTCAAGAATCTCAGAGATTCACACCTAAAATCCGACTGAAAGTCTTATGACTTTTACTGTTAGGCGTAATTTATTTCAGCATCTGCTCTCTCCTTAAAAGATGCTACCAAACCCTAAACGTCACTAATCCCTTAATCCCCGTACTCTGTGACCCTCCCTGCACTCGGTGTCTCTTTGGTACAAATTCTCTGCCTCATCGGCGCTATCGGCGAGAGGTCCCTGTGTGCGGGAGCTCCCATTTAGGGGCTGGAACCTTGCCTATCCTGTACCCAGCCTGTGGGTCTCTTGCACCTCTCCTGTACCTAATCTGTACCTCTTCTGTAGGTAAGTCCGTACCAACTGCACAGAAAAAGCCCTCTACCTGCCTTCCAGATTCACTACTCCTCCTACCATCCTCCTATACTGCCCCAACCAGCATCCATAAATCATGAAGTAAAATCATAATGGGAAGAGTCGAAAATGCTCCTAAAAGAGAGGTGTCAAAAGATACTAAAAGTAGGCAGGAGATTGTTTTGCTTTTAGGCTCAATAAAAACTGGTACAGTACCTAACTGACTGTTATTGGGTAATAAATGTAACGAGCATGTATAAGTGGTTGTAAATCATATTATTGATTTTAAGAAAGACATGTTGTTCTATACATTAAGCTTATATCGTATATTTAGTTGCCATATACTAGGTAAAAATCCTCGTAGAAACCCTAACTAACTAACTAACTGATAAGGATCATGGCATTTTTAGACAGATTCACCGAGCCCATATTACGCCAACAAATAGAGGAGAGGTTGGAAAGTATTAAATTGTTTGAAACTAGTGTGCCTGCGGTATTGGTGGTTCATGATGTACGCGATTTTTCACTGATTTATATTTCAAAAAGGGGATTAGATGCATTAGGTACAACGCTGGAAGAAATCAGAACATCTTTTACAGATTATCATTCCCGCTATTTCAACTTAGAAGATGCTGAGTATTACGCTGAAAAAATTGCCAGCTTTCTTGCCCGGAACAAACAAGATGAAATTGTAACCTATTTCCAGCAGGTAAGACTAGCTCCTGAATATGAATGGGTTTGGCATTTAAGCTCCACCCGAATATTTTTAAGAGACCAGGAAGGACAGCCTTTACTTTCGTTAACCCTGTCAATTCCAGTAGACTCCAAGAGCCATATCACCACCAAGGTAGAGCGCCTGCAACGGGAATATGATTTTTTGAGAAAGAATCAGCACATTTTTGCTTCACTTACGGGTCGGGAAAAAGAGATCCTTAGTCTTTTGGCCATGGGAAAAAATTCAGAGCAAATAGCAACAGCTTTACATATTTCAGAAATGACCGTTTCTACCCACAGGAGGAATATAAAAGCTAAGATCGGCGCACAAACACCTTATGATATTACCCGCTTTGCACAAGCATTTGATATGATTTGAGTAGTTTTTGAAGTGAAGTAAACGTCTTTATAATGCTATGTTTACTTTTTCAGATTACGATTAGGCTAAACTTAAAAGTAAATGCAGCCCATTAAGGACTGCATTTTGTTTTGGTAGACCGCTTCTATTCAAAAGAAGACGTTTAAGAAACGAATTCGGTTCGTTGCTACTTTTCGGCAGGGACTTTAAAACGGGCGTCTTTCTATTTCTTCTATGGCCTGGTCTATTATATTCCGATCTGATGCCCCAATAGCTTTCCACTCGCCATTAATTCTTTGCAAGGAAAAGGTAGAGGCCACTAATGTATCTTTCCAACTGGTTAAAGGGGTGAAAAAATAGCTTTTCTGCTTTTTACTTACCTCAAAAACCAAGGGGTGCCCATCAAAAAAGAGCATGATTAGTTCTACTGTCATAGTGGTAGGGATAAATAAACATGCTATACGTGGTCCGAATCTCTATATAGTTTACAATGAGCTGTTTAGGAAAGTATGGCCTATAGACTGGCACTTGTTCTTGAAGCTTCAGGCAAACTATATATTATAACATTAGCAAAAGTGACGAAAGAAGAGATGATAGAAAATACCTAGTAGTGAGTATTTTCGCGGCCTTTACAGAATTTCCCTATGTTTTTCATTCTTTCTAAGATCCTATTCTTCTTATTGGCTCCCCTGATCTGGATTATAACGACACTGGCTATGGCCCTTTTTGCAAAAAAAGACAAAAGAAGAAAGCGTGCGTTGGTAACCACTGCAGCCCTGCTGCTTCTTTTTACAAACCCATTTATTAGTAATGAAGCTTGGTTGTTATGGGAGCGTGGGCCGAAGCCAATAGCTACGCTTCCTACTTATGATGCTGCTATTATTCTAACAGGCCTGACCGATATGGATAAATCGCCTCACGACCGCGTGTATACTAATAAGGGCGCCGACCGGGTTTTACATACCCTTCAATTGTATAAACTGGGCAAGGTGCAGCATATCATTATTTCGGGTGGTAACGGTTCTTTAAAGGAGAAGATTACTACTGAGGCTGAAAGTTTACGTCAGCTGCTAGTGCAGGCCGGTGTGCCCGATAGTGTTATACTGATGGAAGACAAAAGCCGGAATACGTATGAGAATGCGCGGTTCACCAAGCAATTGCTTAGCCAGCATCCTGATTTAAAGAAGTTATTGCTGGTAACATCAGCCTTTCACATGCGCCGGGCAGAGGCTTGCTTTAAAAAAGCAGGTGTAGTGGCGGATACATATCCTGCCGATTTCTATACACACGACCGTTCCTGGGACCTCGACAAGCTACTGTTGCCGCAAGAAGCGGTGCTTTCTCTCTGGCAAAAGCTATTGCATGAAATGGCCGGCTATGTGGTGTATAAAGTGGTTGGGTACTGTTAGAGTGAAGCTTCACGCTATACGCTGTACGCTCCACGCAGAGCGCGCCGGAGGCGCGGAGGGAGGAACCACGGAGACATAGAAGCACAGGGAGGCACAGGGACGGCCACAAAGACACGAAGACGCAAAGGGGCGCTAAGTAAAAGAAGCAAAGAGGTTAAATGAAAAAGCACTCCACCAAAGGAGTGCTTTTGTTTTATAAAGAGGTTGGCTCTTGCTGTGAAGCGTGCAGCTTGTAGCTTGCTGCCATCCTTTCACGTTTGACGTTTCACGATAGGCTGTTTGCTGCGTACAGCGTATAGCTTGAAGCGTGCAGCGCTTCTTACTTAAACCGATAGTTCATCACCAACCCGTGCGACTGTCCCGTCGTATAAGGCAACAGGGTTAAGTTAGGATCTTTGAAGAGTTTGGTCTTATGAAACTGTGGTACCAGTATTCCGGATAGTGTACCCACTGCTGTTCCCAATAAGAGATCAGAAGGGAAATGCTTTCCGCCCATATGGCGTAAATAAGCCGTACCTCCAGTAGCTACAATAGCGGCACCATAAAACAAAAACCTCAACTTGGAGTCAGGGTGGTAGTCTGAAAACACTTTAGCAGTAAAGAAAGAGGCTGTACCTACCAATGCTACGTGCCCGGCAAAGAATGAGTTTTTAGCACCACCGCTTGTGCGTTCAGACATTGGCACTTCGGGGTTATAAGCCAACGGGCGGTAACGGTCAGTACTATATGTTGCGCCAGTATATAATAAACCCGTAACCGACATAGCTTCAAGGTACATCAGCCCAATTTTTCCTGCATCTTGCCGTATGTGCTTGTCTGCAAGTAACAAAAGAGGTAATGGCATAGAGCCATAAAAAAAGAAGTCGCTGGTATTGGCCGCTTTAGGAGAATACACATCAGCTGCCCAGCGGTCAAAGCCATTGATATCTTCTTTACGCAAGGAATTAATATCTTCTACGGTCGATGGATCCTTGCTGTAGATTTTTGTAAACGCATACATGGACCATCCCGAGCCCACAGCCGTAACCGGTATATCCACCGCGGGTTTTAATTTGTAAACGGGTTGTTTTTTGTTGTCAGTAAAAGCCTGGTTGGAATCTGTTGTTACAACATTTACCGTTGTTGTATCTATTAGCTTGCTACTTGTATCTGTTTGAGAGAAGGCTGAAAAGCCTGTTGCAACCACTACACTCAACGCCACTACTTCTTTTATCATGATCGGGTATTTTTCTAAGGGTTATTACACATTTACCTGTTCTCTGCTGATCTTTAATCAAATTGCAAGCCAAGCAGTATAATGCACATTGATCCTGGCTTGAAGTATTGGTTGTGAAGCTGTTATCGGCTATCCGTTATTTTCTGTTTACCCTCCACGTATTTCTACAGTGCTAAATTTTTGTGGATTACTAACCGTTTTTATGGATCAGTTAGCTCTTGAAGAGTTGTCTCCATTTCATTGACGTGAGACGACAAACATGAGACGCGAAAAGAGAATCTGACAGTGCAGTTCTACTTCAATAATCAAAGTTTAAAAACACCCGTTGCCTTAACAATACTTTAAATTGATCAGCTTCATGTACTAATTCAAGGGCTTGAACCGTTTAATACCCAATTGCTATCAAGCTGAGGATAGGCCTCATGGGAGCGGGGGACGGCAAAGTCATCAATTCCGATCAACGGAAAAGGTAAACTTATAAACTAGTGAACTTGTAAACTATTTTTACTTTTCACGTCTCACGTTTGACGTTTCACGAAGTCGCCCACACTTGACAGCGAATGAGTATAATCTGAATTGAATTACATTTACGAGAAAGAGAAAAACCCGGCATGAAATCAAAGCCCTCATTTTGGCAACGCATAGGCTTGCACGACTGGTTCCTGAAAAAAGATACGGAAGATACGCTAGCCACTACACCTACGCTGACACCTGATGCTATTTTTAAGTATATAGTGGATAAGTTCCAGGAGTCAATTCACGAACTTTCGTTTGCGGACCGTATTGTGTTTTACCACGAGTACATTATAGCCTTCAACACAGAAGACTATAAAGAATTCATGGAGAACAAGAAAGGCATCTTTGGCCTGATAGTACAAGAGTCAGTGAAGAAGTTTTACGAGCTGTTAAAAGGCTATCGTGCTCAAGGAAAAACAGTGGAACCCTCCGCCAGCAAGTGGGTTTTCCGTTTTGTATCGCACCCCGATTATTACAGAGGCGATAAAGGATTTATTGGCAAACTGCTGCCTGGTGCTACGCAAAAAGAAGAAAACCTGCGCGTTACCTTTATACCTCGCCAAACCGGTATTGCTCAAACCTCCGATATCAGCTTTGATATATTGAAAGGGTTTACCTTTTATAGCGAGGGGTACTATGAGGTGCCTTACATTGAAGAATTACGTTACGATGAACGCAAAGTAAACGTGGCTACACCAACCGGCACGTCTTTTGCCCGGTTCGAGGCCATTGTGCCCGATAAAGCATTTGCCGGGAAAAAGATCGAATACTTTATGCGCGATGAAGAGATTGTGGTTTCTGGAAAAGACGATACACGCGAAGCTTCAACTATTTTCCGTGTGCCATCTGAATGGGTGAATACACCGCACTTGCGTATTCGTTATAACCGGGCAGATGATAAGTTTTACCTGGCATCATTTGGTGAAAAAACCATGCTCAACGAAAAGGCAATTTCCAGAAGTGATACAGCAAATCCTACCTGGACAGAATTGCCGATCAACTCTAAGCTGGTCCTAAATGGCATTGTCGGTATCAATATTTTTAAATCATAAGCATTCGCATGTCGCATTTATTGTCGCTGGCTTTATTGGTGGTAGGTGTAAGTCTGCTAATTGCACATTTTGTAGATATAAAACGTACGCATAAGAGGAATGGCTAAACACTATTTTGGAATAACAGATGTCGGCCGGCAACGGGATAATAACGAGGATACGTTTTTTATTGAGCCCGTGTTGAATAAGCAATTCATTGCCGCCTGTGTGATTGATGGCGTGGGTGGTTATGAAGGTGGGGAAGTAGCTGCTGCTATTGCACAACAATCCATACTGGCGTATTTGCAGATTCCTTCTGGTGAAGTGCTTAGCATGATGCGCGAAGCCATGTCTTCTGCTAATGAAAACATCTATGCGGAAAAGACGCAAACTGGCAAGAACCCCAGCATGGCTTGCGTGGCCACGATGGCGTTAGTCGATACCACGCACAATAAATTTTACTATGCCCACGTGGGCGATACCCGCTTGTATTTATTTAGAGATAAGACACTGGTGAAAGTTTCAAAAGACCACTCTTTTGTTGGCTTCTTGGAAGACTCTGGCCGTATTACGGAAGAAGCGGCCATGCAACATCTCAAGCGAAACGAGATCAGCAAAGCGCTGGGTTTTGAGTCGCCACTTCCCAATCCAAGTGAGTATATTGAAACTGGAGAATCACCTTTCCTTCCCGGCGATACTTTGCTGCTTTGTAGCGATGGACTAACGGATATGATAGACTCAGCTGTTATCAGTTCCGTACTGAATAATGGCGATACGCTGGAAGGGAAATGCCGTTCCCTGGTAGACGCTGCCAACAGGGCCGGTGGAAAGGATAATGTTACTGTAGTGCTGGTGCAGCATCCTAAAAAACCATTGAAGCAGGCTGCAAAAAAGCCAGCAACGCCGGTAAAAAAAAACGAAAGCCAACCAGCTGAGCCACGTATTCAACAGCAGCCGGTTGTTACACCTGTAGCAACAGCTCGTGTAGCCAAGCCTTATAACCTGCCCATCATTTTATCTATTGCCTGCTTTGTGCTGCTGACAGCATTGGTATGGGCTTTGTTTTTCCGTGGACCCAAAGCAAGTACAACGCCAGAGTTGGCACCAACTGTTGCACCTACGCTGCAAGAGCAACGTTTAAATACGGCCTTAAATCGTATGACAGGCGATACCTTATGGTTGAGAGATTCGCTGGCCATGGCACCTATTTACCTGACCGATACACTGCACCTTCGAAAAGACACCTTAGTATTGAAGAGCCCCGGAAGCATACTGCTGGCCCGGGATAGCAGCTTTAAAACAACAGGAGCTTCTATCGTTATTGGCCCGCAGGCAAAGTATGTGTTATTTGAAAATCTGATTCTGCAGGATATGGTAATAGCTACTACGAACCCATATGTGCTCCATTTTAAGAACACCCGGTTTAGAAATAGCTACGTACAAATAAGACAAGGGATACGTTATAATGATAGCCTGTTTACGGGTAGTGTGCTGGATATGCAGAAGGCTATGAAGGATTCTTTACCGCAAAACAGAAACAACTAAGCATGGCATTGGACAAACAACAACAGAAAGGAAGAGGGTTGGAGCGCTTGTTTTTATTCCTGGTGAGTGTGGTATTGGGTCTTTTTTTCTATGATCTCTATAATGTAACCAAACGCGATTTTGCTGAAGTGCCGGGCCGCCTGGCCGATGGAAGCATAGTCAACCTGAATGCCGATAATGTAGATAAACGCATTCAGGCCTTATTGGAAAAAGGCTACTACTTTGAAGACCCGCGCGATATCAATGTTATTACAGCCGCTGTAGCACAAGGACTAAGCGTACAGGACGAAGAGATTGATAACATTGGCGAACTGAATAAGCAAAAGTATTATGTAGATGCGCAGCAAGCGTATAACCTGGGCGGTGAATCGTTTAAGAAAAGAGTCAAGCTTTCGCGAACCTTATTGGGTTTTGCGGGTCCTGATTCCAACCGTTTTGCACAAGAGTTAAAGGCTCCCCCGCGTTTGCCTGCTACTAATGAATTGGGTACGGGTTCACAAAGTATAAAGGGTACCATCTATAATAAACAAGGTAAGCCTGTGCAGGGCGTATTGATGCGGTTGGATATGCTGGTGCCGCAGGATAGTGCTTACAGCAATAGTGTTGAGGATGTAGACAAGGAAACAGTCGTTGCATCAACTGGTATCCGTCGTGTGTATGTTTTAGATTCAGCCGGTAATCGTCAGCTTGTTTCATTGTCCGCTTATGCCCGTACGGATGAAAAAGGCGTATATGCTTTTACCGGTTTGCCATCGGGTAAAGCTTTTGAAGTATTGCCGCTGCAACCGGGCTTTCAGTTTGGTGCGTCCAAAGGCGTGCAGGCATTAAATGAAAATACCATCTTCAATTTTACACAGGCTCCTCATAAAATCCGTTTATTATCCAGCAAGGATTTTAACAACCTGAAGCGGGAGCGTTCATTGATTGTACGTACGCCAGAAGAAGCATCAAAATGGTACTGGATCATTATTGGTGTTTTTTTTACGGGCTTTATCTTCCTACATATTTTTTTAAGCTGGAAGTTGCCACAGGCCGACCAATTGGTGTTACCAACGGTCATGCTGCTAACAGGTATTTCACTACTCACTTTATTGAGTTTGCAAGACCCATTGCGTGATCGTTTCCTGGCTAGGAGTACGCTTTGGTATTTTGTAATTGGCTTTATCGGCATGTTCATTCTTCAGCTGTTCAACCTGCGGCGCTTTACTGTCGACTCCGGTTTATACCGGTTGTTTGCTTTTAGGAATAACCCTAAGGCGGCTAAAGGCTGGCAATGGGCGGGTGTGGCCATTACTTTATTGATCTTGACCATTCTGTTAGGAAGCGGACCAGAAGGGAGTGGGGTAAAGGTGAACCTCTTTGGCTTTCAACCCAGTGAAGTAGTAAAGTTTTTGATCGTTGTGTTTTTGGCGGGCTTCTTTTCCATGAACGAAAAGTTCATTTCGGAATATGCCACAATGAAAAAGCGCTGGGGCTTTTTTTATATCGCCTTGGGAGCCATACTGGCATCCATACTCTTGTTTTTAATGTTGGGTGATTTGGGGCCAGCCATTGTTGTGTGCTTTACGTTTATCATCCTGTTTTCCTTTTCGCGTGGCGACTTTGATTATACCATAGGAGGCGTTGTATTGTTTGTTTTGGCCAACTGGGCCATTAAAAATGTATGGCTGGCCACAGTGGCTACAGCTGTTCTTTTAGCATTAGCCATGCTGTTTCACCGGAAGCAGTTGAGTGAATCGGCTGTTATGGCCCTGGTGGTGATAGCCAGCTTTTTACTGTTAGATCAAATACCTTTTATCGGCGATGTATTTTCCGGACCAGTACAGCGTCTTGTAGATCGCAAGCTGATCTGGATAGATAAATGGGATAACGATGTATTTGGTGGCGACCAGGTAGCTAATGGTATTTGGGCTATGGCCAGTGGTGGTATAACAGGGCAGGGTATTGGTGAAGGATTTGGAAAAACCATTCCGGAAGCACATACCGACATGATCTTGCCAGCCCTTGGTGAAGAGTTAGGCCTGGTGGGTATTATCACTGTCTTCATTTTATTTGTTATTTACTTACATCGTTCTATTGTTATTGGCCGTCAAACCGGTACACCTTTTCTGTTTTATTTGTGTGCAGGTATTGGTGTCAGTACGTTTGTACAGTTTCTACTAATTGCTGGTGGATCGGTAGGTGCTTTACCGCTTTCTGGTGTGTCATTGCCTTTCATTAGTTATGGTGGGTCTTCATTGGTTTGTAACCTTTTGGCAGCGGGCTTCTTGCTGTCGTCCTCTGTGGTGCAAGGCACTGCTGTGCAATTGCGGTATGTATCGCGCCAGCAAGACCGAAACCTGATCCCTGCTCTTATTGCCGCCTTTATAGGCGTTCTTTTATTGGGCATTAATGTTTCCCGGTATCTGTTTCAAAATGACAAATGGGTAGTGCAGCCTGCACTAGTGGCTGAACGTAGCGGCGCTCGTATGTTTAGCTATAACCCTCGCATTGCCATTTTAATGAACCGCTTACAGGCGGGTACGCTGTATGACCGTACAGGAAAGATATTGGCAACCAGCAAGCCGGAGTTAGTTACCCAACAACAGGATTCATTACGGGTAGCAGGTTTAAATCCTGCCTATCTGCAAAAGCTTTCGCATCGTCGCTTAGATCGCTACTATCCATTTGCCGAGCATATGTTCTTCTGGACAGGCGATGCAAACACGGGTGTTTTTTACGGTGGTACCAATGGTTACTTTGCGGAGTATGAGCTAGGTCCCGAGCTACGCGGTTTTGAAACACCTATAACGGCGTATAATGTTACGGCTGGCCGGTACCGTGAAGATCGTTTTCTGCCGCAAACCGTAAGAGAGATGACGGTGGCCAAGCGGGATTACAGTGTGTTAGCACCCTTGCTGTTGGCTGGCATTAATAGTAAAGAAGTTGAAGCTTTTAAACAGCGCAATCGCGATGTGCAACTATCGATGGATGCTACACTCCAAACTGGTATACAAACGGCTTTACAGGCCGATGATTCTTTGCGTAATAACCGCATATCGGTTGTGGTCTTAGATGATTCTACTGGCGATGTGCTTACATCTGCAGCTTATCCTTTGCCACCGGTGCAGGATTGGGACCAGCTAACCCTAAGTGTACGGGAACAAAACAAATTGGGTTATTGGTTAACGGCTACCGATCTGGGCTTTACCTATGCCACTCAGCCAGGCTCTACGGCCAAAATATTAACCGCTTTGGCTGCCTTTAATAAACTAGGAGAGGCTGCTGCCAAACGCAGCTTTTTGATTCGGCCGCAAGACCTCATACGCGTAAAAGGTGCAGAGCCCGATGAAACCGGAACCATCAATATGGAACGGGCCATTGTGAAGTCGAATAACTCGTACTTTATCAAACTAGCCAATGAAGAACGGCTACAGGAACAGATGGGAGATCTGTATATACAAACCGGTATGTTCCTGCGAGGTGTAGGTGGCTATTTCTATGGAAAGGACACCACCAATGAAGAACAGGAAAACCGTTGGCGTGCGTTGTGGCGAAAAACAGAGTTTCAAAGTGTAAATAGCTATAACAAAAATGATATACGCAAAACCCGTGGACGTGGCGTTTCCGGGATGGCCTGGGGGCAAGGTGAGTTGATTGCCACTCCCGCTGCTGTAGCTCGCTTAGTAGCAGGTGTGGCCAATGGAGGGGTGATTGTACCTCACCGTTTTGTTTTGAAGATCAGTGATTCCACCATTCAAACCCAACGAGGAATGTCTATCGTCAAAGAGCCTGTTTATGCCGATTACCTGACCGACTATATGGTGAAGCAAAGTGCTAATAAAGTGAATCGGTTAGGCATTAAGGTGGCAGGTAAAACAGGTACACCGGAACGCATAATAAGAGGAAGACGCATTAACGACGGCTGGTACACCTTTTTTGCACCAAAAGCCCAGGGCGGTGGCCACATTGTGGTTTGTATTCGTATAGAGGATACTAAAGGTTCCAGCAATGCTGTGGCCTTAGCTGGCAAACATATTATACCGCAGTTATTGAAGCAAGGTTATATCAAAGGGTTTGAAAGCACAAAGCCATCAACCCCAGAGTAAACTGAGCAGAATTTGGACTGCTAATTGTTAACTTAGAAGCTGTTTGAGTTAGTTGTTCAGAATTGGTTATGAGGGTATTTGGGAGCGAAACGAGGAGGATTTTGTAGCCATAGTCCAAACGCCTAAGGCGAAAAATCCGACGAAGTTGCAGCCCAAAAGACACCATGAGCCATATCAAATAATTAATTCAAACAGCTTCTTATACTGTGCAAGGCGAAAGCCGCGCACGCAATACAACTACCATGGTAGATTTTTTTAAACAATCAACAGATAAACCACAGGATGTAAAAGCCATTCGCGATGCGCTGTTACAGTTTATAAAAGACCGGTTGCGAAAAGCAGAAGGAGGGGAAGGTGCTAATATAAAAGGCCTGCATTTGTTTGTAGCCTGTATAGAGGAAGACCGGCATTTATATGAGTCAGCGCTTTACCTGGAAGACCCCGACCGGTTTAAGGAAGAAGAAGTGCAGCGTATTGCTGACGATTTTGCTATTGAATTGCCCTCAAACTGGGCAATGGAAATTTCTTTCGTAGATAGTCTGCCTGCGGAAGCAGTCAAGATTCCCAATACCGATGCTGGCTTATTTATTCAAACGCGTAGCCTGGTTATTCAGAAAGAAGCAACTGCCTATTTGCGTGTTTTGAATGGTGAAGCTGAAAAGGAAGTATATACCATTCACTCAAAAGATGGTAGTATCAATATTGGTCGGGAAAAGAAAACACAAGGCACCGATGGGTTCTTCCGGATCAACCATATCGCTTTTATTAGTGACAGCCAAGATCCGGCTAACAAATATGTAAGCCGTCAGCATGCGCATATTGAGTTTGATAACGACACAGGCCACTTCTTGTTGTTTGCCGATGATGGCGGGATACCGCCACGCAATAAGATAAAGGTGCGATCAAGACAGGATGCTACGCCGATCAAGATCTTTAGCACGAGTATCGGTCATTTATTGCAAGATGGCGACCAGATTATGTTAGGTGAATCAGCTATTGTTGAATTTAGTTACAAGTAATAGTGTAGAATGGGTAAAGTGTTTACGATAACAGAAGGCTTAGAGAATATGGGCGCTTTGAAAACTGGCGGCCAGGGTTCTGTATACAAAGGACGGCGTATTGGAGAGATCATTACCGCCGTGAAATTGATTCCTACGCCTATCTATAGTGAAAGCCCGGATGATAAAAACTTTCTGGACTTTCAGAATGAAGTACAGAAACTAAGGAAAGTAAATGAGTCTCCTAACCCTAACGTGGTGAAGATCTTAAGTTCAGGTATAACCGAAACTGGCGCTTTCCCTTTTATTGAAATGGAGTTTATAGAAGGCCCTGATCTGGAAGAGTTGTTGAAGGAGCCTCATGCACCGGTGTTTTCCATCAAGGATATTATTAAGGTAGCTGAGCAGCTGTCTTGTGCATTAGCACATTGTCATCGTGTGGAGGTAAAACATGGTGATATCAAAAGCAATAACGTAAAGTTTAATGTGCATACAGGTAACTATGTTTTGCTTGACTTTGGATTAGCGATCATGTCTGATGAACAGCGCCGTACTTCCTTGCGACATGCCGGTGCTATTGAGTTTATGGCGCCGGAACAGAGCGAAGGCAAAATGTTTTTTGAAACCGATGTCTACAGTTTTGGCGTTATACTTTATGAACTACTGGGTGGTCGTGTTCCCTTTCCGCTGACGGACAAAGGCGAAACGGCGCGCAATAACGTTATGCTGGCGCATATGGAAACGCCACCACCCGATGTGCTGGCCTTGCGTCAACAACACTTTCCGCAAGATTGGTCTGCAGAGAAGAAAGAACATGAAATGCAAGTGCCACAATGGTTGGTTAGCCTGATCTATCAATGCCTAGAAAAGAAACCAGAAGCCCGATTTTCAAACGGAGTGGATTTGCATGACGATATCGCTCTCAATAGTACACGTTCTGCCAAGGTTGAAGGCAATACTGTGGAAAGACCTGCGAATCAAAGCCATAACATGCATTGGCAGGAAGAAGTAACACGAAAGGAAAACCTGATAAACGAATTAAAAGAGGCGCTCAACGAAAAGGAAAATGAATTAATTGCCATCCGGAGAAATATAAATTATTCAACAACTCGCTCTGGCAATAGAGGGGTTCCAACGGCTGCCTTTATGCTATTATTGTTACTAACAATAGCGTTTGGTGGATTAGCCGCCTATTCTTTCTTTAAGCGTCAAAATGTATCGTCGCAGCAGGTTTACAATACAGATACCGCGGAGCCAACTAGCAATTCCAGAACCAATCGTTATGAGGCGGATGAGCCAATTGCCAGCAATACAGTTTCTGATAATGGAATTGGCCGGGGGGCTGAATCAAACGCACCCAAACAAGAGCAAGACACTGTGGTAAAAGAGTCAGAGACACCTACGCAGTCGCAATTTGAGTCTACACAACCAGCAGGGAGTACAGCTAGTGATCAACAGCAACAGGATACTGGAACAAATACAGCTGCAGCCCTAAGTGGCCCAAAGTTTACAGTTGCCGTTGAACGAGCCTACTTTTATAATGAGCCAGATGAAAAGACGCGTCGGGCTGCCTATATGATTCCTTCTGATAGTCTTTTCTTACAATCATCGGAAGAGCGGAATGGCTTTGTTTATATCGTCTTTACCAATGCCAATGGTCAAACATCCAAGGGTTGGCTGCGTAAGCAGGATCTGAAACTGATAGCCGAGTAAGATTTCACGTTAGAGTAGTATGTACAACTCGCAAGCAAAACGGGCAATGGGCTTTATACTATGTTCATTTAACTAGTTCCTATTATAGTTAGGTTTTGTTTTTTGGAGTTTGGTATTTGGAATTTGGTTTCTGGTATTTAGTATTTCCTTAAACCATTAATTTAGAAAGGTATTAAGAAGGCATTTTACAAATGCATAGTAAATTTAGGCCATGGCAAGGGTGTTTACCATTACTGAAGGATTGGAAAATATGGGGGCTTTGAAAACAGGCGGACAAGGTTCTGTATATAAAGCACGCCGTATTGGTGAAATTATTACTGCTGTTAAGATCATTCCTACACCTATATATGGTGATGAGCACGCAGACAAGAATTACATTGACTTTCAAAACGAAGTAACAAAGTTGAAGCGGGTCAATGAAAAGCCGAATCCAAACGTGGTAAAGATCATTAGTTCTGGATTAACCGAGTCTGGCTCTTTTCCGTTTATAGAAATGGATTTTATTGAGGGCCCCGATCTGGAAGAACTACTAAAGGCCCCGCACGACCCTATTTTTACAATCAAGGAAGTAATTAAGGTAGCCGAGCAACTTTCCAATGCCCTGGCTCACTGTCACCGACTGGATGTAAAGCATGGCGATATCAAAAGCAACAACGTTAAGTTTAATATTCACACAGGCAACTATGTCCTGCTTGATTTCGGTCTGGCGGCTATGTCCGACGAACAGCGGCGTACTTCCTTACGCCATGCCGGTGCCATTGAGTTTATGGCCCCTGAGCAGAGTGAAGGGCATACCCTAATGCAAACGGATATCTATAGTTTCGGGGTAATCTTATATGAGTTACTGGCGGGTGTAGTGCCCTTCCCTTTAACGGATCGCGGTGAAATGGCGCGTAATACCATCATGCTGGCACACTTAGAAACACCGCCGCCTTCAATAATGCCTTTACGCCAGCAACACTTGCCGGAAGGATGGAGTGAGGAAAAGAAAGCGCATGAAATGCGGGTGCCAGACTGGTTCTTGAAGATGATTGCCCGGTGTTTAGAAAAAAAGCCGGAAGCCCGTTTTGCCAATGGTTCAGAACTACATGACTATATTGTTCGCAGTAGTATCATAGCAGAAGAGCGCGTAGAATCAAATGCTGATCAAGTAGCTATGTTGCAGGTGCAAAATGTGCGATTACAACGAGAAAATAAGCAACTACAGGAGCTGATTGGCCAGTACCAGGCAGCGGCCGTAAACAATCACAGGCCAATAATACAGCCATCATCCACGAACCTGGATACAATAGCAGAAGCAAAGCCTTATACATCTCCTGTGTCTAAGCGAAAGCCTTTTCCAATCTATACCATTTTAACCTTGCTAGCCTTAGGTTTGTTTTTTTTGTGGGTATTTGTTCTGCGCAAGAGCCCGGGTAATGATAAAAGTCAATCATCAAATAATACAGAGTCTGTAAGGCCGCGAACTATTATCGGGCAGTATAAGGTTATTGCACCTCGTGCCTATTTTCATGACGAGCCGGATGTTAATTCTCGCCGCAGCGCTTATATGGTTCCCTCTAATGAAGTGGTATCCGTGTTAGATAGTAAAAATGGCTTTTTTTATACCGAGTTCACCAACAATCGCGGTCAAACGTCAAAAGGTTGGTTGCGTGAGCAAGATTTGGTGACGGTAGATGAATGGGAACGCCGGAAACAAAACCAGCAGGCGGTGGGCCAGTTAACCGAAGCGGATATTCAAACGCAGTTACAAGAGGCGCGGGATTATATAGCCAACCGTCAAATTCCGGAAGCCTTACACGTCTATAACTTTCTGGCACAACAGAATGTTCCCGAAGCCATGTATGAATACGGCTCTTTAGCCCTGCAACGCAGAAATCAGGAAATAAGTTGTGGTGAGGGATTTGACCTGGTTAAAAAAGCAAGTGATAAAGGATACACACCTGCCAAACGTACGTTGGGTTTTCTCTATCTTTTTGCAGATAATGAGCAGGTATTGCGGTTGAATAATTATGAAACCTGCCAGTATGAAAAGAATGTATTTCGGGGTTCTAAGTTGCTGATGGAAGCCATAATGGAAGGAGATACAACCGCTAAGCGTTTAATGGAGGAATTTAATCAACAGCGGACCAATCAGGACAGTGGAGAAATACAATGATGGGAGATCGTAAGTATTTTTCTTTTATAAAGTGTCGCCCTGCTGATTCTTATTCTTCTTAAAGCCCCTTTTTAATTTTTCTTTTAAGCGGTTAAACCAGGAATTTGATTTCTTTTTTTCTTCTGCCGTTGTTTTCGAGGAGCTGTCTTTAGGTGTTTTAGATAATCCGGTATCTGTATTCGCCAGAACAGGGGGGCATTTAGTTGCGTAGTATCGTCAATCCGTTGAACATAGTTGGTTGAAACGCCTTTGTATTGTTGCCGATGTTCTGAATTATGAGTCCAAATATCTGGATCAGGGCTATAAATGGTTACTTTCTGGCTTAGCTTTTCGGGAAGATCTGGGCTGGTGGGCTTTTTGGTTTGCCATGTCATACCACCATCAATCGTATAGACAAAGTTGTTTTGGGTGGCATCATAATATACATTAAGCTTCGGGTAGTAGTAAAACTTGTATCCGCTTACCTCTGGTTCTATTGTCGGTTTACGTAAGCTAATGAACTCTTTGACAGCAAACCCAATCAAAAGAAGAATGATTATACCGATAACCAACTTTTTCATTAAGCTCAGTAATTCAAAAAACGTTCCGCTATTAAAATAAGTCTTTTCTTATAGCTCTAAGGTGACGTTTCATGTTTCACGTCTCATGTTTCATGAAAAGCTGTTTCTTGCGTGCAGCTTACAGCTTTTAGCTTCCCTCACTCACCACTTTCCATCCTAGCACCAAGTTTGTAATCAAATAGAAGAACTAACAAAAAAGCAATGGATTTGTACGACGTAATCATCGTAGGAGGTGGGCCTGCCGGGCTTAATGCTGCTGTAGTACTGGGGCGTTGCCGCCGACGTGTGTTATTATTTGATTCAGGCTTGTACCGCAACAGTAAATCGCAGGGCATGCACAACTATCTAACAAGGGATGATATCCTGCCACTTGACTTTTTAAAGATCTGCCAGGAAGAACTTAAAAAGTATGGCGTAGAGCGGCGTATTAAACGGGTAGTGAAGGCTCAAAAAAATGCGGATAATGTATTTGTGGTGGAAGATGAAAAAGGGAAGGAATACTTGGCGAAAAAGCTATTAATTGCCACAGGCTTAATGGATAATGTTCCTGAAATAGAGGGTTTTAAAGAAATGTATGGAAAATCAATTCACCACTGCCCTTATTGCGACGGGTGGGAGGTTAGGGATAAACGACTGGGCGTATATGCAAAAGATAAAGACGGATCGGAGTTAGCTCTATCATTGAAAGGTTGGAGTGAACATATAACGCTCTATACTGATGGTAAGAATAAAGTAAAGCCTGCAAAGCGGGAGTATCTTGAAGCAAATAATATATCCGTAGTGCGATGGCCGATACAGCGCCTGATAGGAACTGATGGACAACTAGAAAAGATTAGTTTTAAAAATGGTGAGGAACAAGCCTGTGATGCCTTGTTTTTTGTAAATGGCTATACACAGCACTGCAACTTAGCTGAAACGTTTAATTGTGAAATGGGAAAGAAGGGTGTAGTAATTACCAATCGCTTTCAACAAACCAGCATACCAGGATTGTTTGTAGCTGGGGATGCTGATAAAGACATGCATCTAGTGGTAGTAGCAGCTGCAGAAGGAGCCAAAGCTGGTGTTATTATAAACAAAGAACTACAAAAGGAAATCAGTACAAAAAACCTTCAGGCTCAAAAAGGTTCATCATCCGTTGTGCCTGAAAGTTTTTGAGTAAGTTATTTCTTCTTTACTACCGGTAGGGTAAGAAGGTTTTCAAGAATAGCTTCGTTTAGTTCAGCAGCTATGTCTTGTATCCAAGTGGGTAATTCTTGTTCGGCTGTTTTCCAAATGCCATCAGCATCTTTATTCATTTGGAAAGAAATACGCTGGCCTTTCTCGTCTGGAACATCTATAGAATAAGTTTCAGTAGTTGTATGAGGATGTTGTCTAAAGTTAAACTCCCTTTGCCGCTCACCCGCTTTGATCACTTTAGAAAAATAAATGTTCATCAGTATTGTTTCGTTAAAAAAATAAGGAATCGTAATAGTTAAGCAAGACATAAGAAGTCAAAAGAGTTATAGAAACTCTTTTGACTTCTATATAAAGATTTAGAATGTTTCTGAGTGCAAGGTCAAACGGGTAAAGTCTGAGCCACTAAAGATCTTTGCCAGGTTTACGTTTTTTGATTTGTTGTACTCGTCAAAGTGAGGACGTGTAACAATTCGCCAAAAGTTTTTAGACTTCAGGTCATTGTAATCCCTGTCTTTAATAAACAAACCATAGATAGAATCTCTTTTCTTGAAATCAATCTTTACATAGTTGTTTTTTTCAGAGGTTTTCGTGTCTAAGAACTTTTCGATTTCTTCTGTATTCATGACTGAATAGCGTTTTAAGTGAAGTAATGCTTTTATTGATTGGCTGGCGTGTTATTACGGCGCCATGGCTTTTTTGATGAAGGTCTGTTTTTCGGACCTGTATTTCTTTTCTGTGCTGGGGCAGGCGGTGCTTGCTCCGTTGCGTTACCTTTAAACGGATGTTCGTCTACCACAGGAATGGAAAGCTTTATAAGCTTTGTTATATCCTTTAAAAAAGCACGCTCTTCATGATCGCAAAAGGATAAAGCAATACCCGATGTGCCAGCCCGTCCTGTACGACCAATTCGGTGTACATAGGTCTCTGGAACGTTAGGTAAATCGAAGTTGATCACATGAGTGAGATCATCCACATCAATACCGCGGGCTGCAATATCTGTAGCTACCAACACGCGTAACTTACCCGTTTTAAAGTTATGTAAAGCTCTTTCACGAGCGCCTTGCGTTTTGTCGCCATGGATGGCATCTGAACGCAAGTCCTGCTTATTTAAGTCACGGCTAATGCGATCCGCACCATGTTTGGTCCGGGTAAACACTAGTGTTCGTTTTATATTGGCTTCATTCAGTAAATGAACCAGTAACTTCGACTTGTCCTTTTTACTGACGAAATAGATAGCTTGTTCTACTTTTTCAGCTGTAGTGGAAACAGGCGTAACCTCTACTTTAGCTGGGTTGCGCAATAAGTTCCTTGTCAGTTCGGCAATCTGCGCTGGCATGGTGGCCGAAAATAACAGGGTTTGTTTTTCCTGCGGCAGCTCCCTCACAATTTTCTTGACATCATGTATAAAGCCCATATCCAGCATACGATCGGCTTCATCTAATACAAAATGTTCCAGGTAATCCAAGTGAATATAATCCTGGTTCATTAAGTCTAATAAACGCCCTGGCGTAGCTACCAATATATCAGTTCCGTAACGGAGCGCAATAGTTTGTGTATGTTGTGAAACACCACCAAAGATCACTTCATGTTTCAAGCCGGTATGTTTACCATAAGCGGCGATGCTATCTCCAATTTGCGAAGCCAGTTCGCGAGTAGGGGTAAGAATTAATGCACGAATATGTCTATAACCTTTTGATTCATAATGATTCTCTACAAGTCGCTGTAATATGGGCAGAACAAATGCTGCCGTTTTGCCAGTTCCTGTTTGAGCTAATCCTAATAAATCCTGGCCTTTTAAAACAAGAGGAATGGATTGGGCTTGTATGGGTGTAGGATGTGTGTATCCTTCTTTTTGTAAAGCCTTTAAGAGTGGTTCTATAAGGCCTAGTTGTTCAAAATTCAAAATATCTAAATATTAACGATAAATAATACTAACTAATGCAGTGTAAACTAACAATGAGAAGTCAGGTTGTATATTCTCATCTATTGGACCGGAGAGGCGTACACGCTTAGTTATCGGGTCTTGTAAAAGGAGTATACGGGCGCAAAGATAACTTTTTACTTGCTAAGGGATTGGTAAATCAGCTAAGTATTCAAGCTTTAGACGGGTTGATCTTAAGTAATCGCTTTATTATCAATAAGGTATGGCATGCTAAAACAGCATTAATTAAGATTATCTTGTTCTCGAATATTCGATATTTTGGCGTTAACCTTCCTTTGAGCTATAAACTGGTTAGCCGTAAGAGAAAAGAAGTTTAAAAAGTGAAGGAAAGTTGAACATGTCAAATAATGGCTTAAATGAACTGTAGCTAGCAGTTGTTGACAATCAAGTATGTATGCTAACTGTTCCTTTCATTAGACTTCCTGACACAGAGCGTTAATATGTTGTAACGCATTTTTTATGCAGCTATCTTTTCGGTGGTTGTAAAAACAGCAATCATTTATTGTTTTGACAAATGCTTATGAAACTGATTTACTTTAACGTTTGCCAATGTTCCTAACAGTTATTTGTAGAGTTGTGGTATAGCATTTGAGGCTTTTATCAATACAATATTTATAAATGAAAACTCCACTATTACTTCTTAAACATGCTGCCGTTTTTCTATGCAGTATTGTCTTATTTGTTACTTCTGTACAAGCCCAGGATGATAAAAAGCAAAAGGGGCAAGATATCAAGCAATTACTTGATAGTAAGGAATATATATTCAAAGCACAGCAGGTAACACCTTCCAGAGGTGGTGCAAGGCAGCTTACGTCTGAATACGATTTGCGCTTATTGGGCGATTCGTTGGTGGCCTATTTGCCCTATTTCGGTCGGGCCTATTCCGCGCCTATTGATATTAAAGAGTCTGGATTACAGTTTACTTCCACCAATTTTGGCTATGAGTTGAGTACGCGAAAAAAAGGTTGGGATGTTGTTATGCGTCCCAAGGACGTATCCAGCATACAACAGTTGGTGCTTATGGTTTCATCATCTGGAAGAGCCACATTGCAGGTTACGAGTACCAACCGTGAACCTATTTCTTTTAACGGACAAGTGTTAAGTCGATACTAAGGACGGCTAAAGTTCAGCAATAATGCACTTGCAAGTGAGTATACAATGCGTTCACTTAATTGAAAGAAGATGGGATAAAAGAGATGCGATATTGAACACACAAGTAGGCTTTATCAAAATACTAATAGCCTGGTTTCCTAGCCAGGCTATTAGTATTTAAAATGGGCGGTTGGCAGTGTTTTTATAGTAGTGCTTAAACGTTACTGTAGAATGCATAACTTCAGCAGCTACTGCCTATTAGTGTTACAATGAAAATAAAGCTCCGATACTACTTTGTTCTATTTATCCGGCTGATTAAAGATTCCATAAGCGAGTTGCTAATAAATGATCCGTTACGTATGGCTGGTGCCACCGCTTTTTTTACCACGTTTGCCTTGCCACCTATATTGGTTATTTTAATACAGGCATTTAAGCTGGTGTTGGGGCCTATGCGTATTAGGAACCGATTGTTCGAAACACTTGCAGGTATAGTAGGTAATGAAGCGGTAGAGCAGATCAAAGATATTCTAAACGCTTTTCGCAATCTGGCGCACAACTGGTATGTGATCTTGGGCGGGTTTATTTTTCTAGTGTTTGTAGCTACTACCTTGTTTAAGATTATTAAGGACTCTATTAATCAAATATGGAAGATCCGCGTGCTGGAAAGAAGGGCAATTAGTTCTAAGCTTCTGGAACGGCTACAGGCTGTATTGGTGATCCTGTTTGCTGGAATTTTATTTGTTTTTGGCTTACTGGTAGAAACCTCGCAGGCTTTTCTTGGAAATTATATTCAAAAACTGTTTCCTTCGCTTGCTTTTTATTTCAATAATGTGGTTCGAACGGCTTTTTCCGTATTATTTGTTACACTCTGGTTTGCTATAATGTTTCGCTACCTTCCCGATGGTCGGCCACGTTGGAAAACAGCGCTGACTGGGGCCTTTGTAACTAGTTTATTGTTTAATGGTGGTAAGGTTTTATTGCGCTTTTTGTTAAGCTATAATAATCTCAACAGTATTTATGGAACATCAACCTCTATTGTTCTATTGTTATTGTTTGTATTCTACTCTTCACTCATCTTGTACTTTGGAGCTGCCTTTACTAAAGTTTGGAGTATCTATAAAAAGCAGCCTATTAAACCTCTTAAATATGCTGTCAACTATCAGATAACTATAATGCATGAAGAACGATAACTTTATTCTTTAAACACTGCATTTAGTTACTACCTCAACAGTTGCACAGCATGCAGCTGTAATATTCTATCGATTATAACATAATAGAATATTTCCAAAAGCAGACTCACTTCAATGATCTGTATTTGCCAAAGTCCACTTATTCCCTTAAACATTTTCGGGTTTCTAATTTTATCTTTTCGGATTTTTTTCTTCGACCACAATCCTTTTCATTCAACTTAAATCCTGCAAATCCGCGGTTCTTTGGGCATAATTTTTTCTTCCTCTCCATTGCAACTCTATATTTCTTCACTTTTAAAGCATTCCATATGGAAGATCAATATCGTAACGAACACAATCAATCCAATAACCCTAAGCGGGAAAACAACGACAAGCATCGGCAGCGTAATCAGTACAATCAGCAGGGTAATACAAATCAAGGATATAGTGATTTGGATGGGGATGGATTTATTGGGCATACAGGCGGTTTTTATGGTGGAACTAGCTATCTGGGTGCTAATTATGACGATTGGAATAATAACTTGGGACCAAGCTCTTCTAACGAGCAATACCGCAATGAAAACCAACAGCGTAATCGCAATCAGCAAAACTATCAGCGTAGTAATCGCTTTAGAGATGATCAATATTATTATAATCAAGATAATCCCTACGGCAATTCCAATTATCAGCGTATGAGCGACAATGTGGGTTATGAGCGTGGTTTTGAAAACCAGCAGCCAAACTTTGGAAATCGTTCTAAATATGACGACTACCAAAGTTATAATAAGAGGGAAGAGGGCCAGGGCTATAGGGGTGCCAGCAATTATAATATGAATAGGGAATCATTTGAAAACCAAAGGCGTAACGAATACAATCAACGTGATGAAAGGTTCGGCGGCCAATACGGAAGAAGACAGGGCAACTATAGTACTAAAGGGGATTGGGATCGATCTGGTAACCAAAGTCGGAGTCAACATAACCGCAACGATGATCGTAATTGGTTGGAGCGTACAGCCGATAAAGTTTCTTCCTGGTTTAGTAGCGATGATGATAACAGAAGCCAGCGTGAGCAGCGTGCAAATATGAGTGGGCCTCACCGTGGTAAAGGCCCTAAAGGTTATCAACGCTCGGCTGAACGCATTCGAGATGATGTGCACGATCGTTTACATGATGATCCATATGTAGATGCTTCTGATATAGAAGTGGATGTCAATCAAAGCGAGGTGATCTTAAAGGGATATGTAGCAACACGTGAAGCTAAGCGCAGAGCTGAAGATATAGTGGAATCGATATCTGGTGTAAGAAACGTTGAGAACCGCTTACGTGTGGGCCAGCCCGATACTCATTCTGGAAGTAGTGATATTTATAGGAATAGTTCTGATAAAAATCAAACGAAGGGTAAGGGTGATGCAGATAGAGATATTACCGTTTAAGGCCTGGTAGATATTATTTGTAAACTGTTTTCTTTTAATGAAAGGTTTTATGTAAAAAAGGTTGCTCTTGCATCTTAATGGAGAAGCAGCCATTGGACATTCTTCAGGCAAGTAATTTAGCCAGTTTTATCCTTATATAAAGAAACCCCGCTCGCGCGGGGCTTCTGTTTTGGCCTAGGAGAGAAAAGGAGAATATAATTTAGGGTTTGCTAATTTTTACTTCATTTGGCGGTGTAGGCGCTGGTACTCTATTGCTAATAGAAGGTATTGTTTTTAAGTAAGTATATATAGCGTTCAAATCATCATCAGTCATTTTTGCAAAAAACTGCCAAGGCATTGGTGGTAATATATCACGACCATTGTCAGCTCCCAGATGTTTTCCTTTACGTAGCGTATTGACAAATTGCTCTTCTGTCCAGGCGCCAATACCGGTGGCTGAATCTGGAGTCAGATTGGCTGCATAGGAAATACCCCATGGCCCGGCAAATGCGGTGATGTCTGGACTCATAGCAAGCCATTGACCAGGCTGTGTAACGTTTGAACTAAAGGTTGGTATACTGGTATTAGCTGGATGACCAGACAATAGTTTTGTTGAATCCGGCACAGGGCCTTTCGGCGTCATGACTTTTGGTGAGTGACAATCATGGCAAACGTTAGTTAGTACAATATATTCGCCACGCTTAACCAGGTCGTCATGTTCCATATCTCTGGAGGCGGTAATATTGTTTTCGGGAGTTGCTTTATTATCGCTATTGTTTGAACAGGCTGCTAAAACTAGCGTGCCCCATACGAGGGAGAATGTAATACGCATAAACGTTGGTTTGGTATAAGGGAAGTACTACAAATTATAAAAAGCAATGCGCTTTTACAATACCCAACGGTAAATAAAATAATAAAAACACGATGTTGTCTACTTTCTTTCGGGAAATTTGTAGGATAAGCTCTACCGTTAGACTACTGGTTCTCTTCTTTTCCACGTTTGGCAATGTTTTGGTTTGCATAAAGAGGTGATGCCTTTTCCTTCGTCGCTTGATTAATCAGACTAGTGTGGATAGTGACGAAGAGAAAAGGAATTTGTAATGTAAAAGTGTGAATATGAAAACAGTTTTGTGTCGATTGGCAATTATCGTTGGGTTAACCCTATTTACAAGTACTCTGGTTCCTGTTCAGGCACAGGAAACAAAAAAGACAACAAAAAGTAGAAAGGGGAAATATGCAGCCATAGGAGCAGTTGCAGGTGCTGGTACAGGCATAGCTGTCAGTAAAAAGAATAAGAAGGGCGCTGTTATAGGAGGTGTTGTTGGGGCAACGGGAGGGTATCTATATGGTAAGCACCGCGATAAGAAGAAAGGCCGTAAACCCAAAAACCAGTAATGTTCATCTGCCAAGTAGTATAGAAAGTAAATACATTATACGTATTTACTTTTTCTTTTTATAGACTTGTCATAATATTCCGGTTCCTTCTTTTGTACCCATTTAATAAAATGGGTGATGCTTTCATCTTGATGTATTCGTTCAATAGTGTGATAGTATCGTTTCAATTCTGCTTCAGAAAATACCGCATGAATTTTATCGTGACAAACCTTATGTAAAAGAAGGGTGGTTGTATGTTTGCCTCCTTTACTGATAGGGATCAGATGATGTCGGTTGTAGGGTGCTGCTAGTTCGCGGTTACATAAGGGGCATAGATCTGGCAACTCGTTTTTCATGGCGCTCTATCTGGACAATAAATATGCCCCAGCGTTATATTCGATCACGTTTTAAGAGTATTACAACAGTTAAAAAAAGATAGCGTTAATCTTTCTTTTTTTTCCGTATTGATTGGGATGAATTTTCAGTCATACGGTAGTTGGTGCTAATGCCTGTACCGGTAGTACCCCACATTCCCGGCCCTGCATAAGGGTTCTTTCCATTCACTGTATTAACCACTGTTCCATGGATACCTGCGCTTCCGGTAGAGCTACCTGAACCTACAGAACCACTGCCAGTAATACCGCCTGATGTAGTTGATCCGGTGGAGCGTAGTAAAATATGACCATTTGCTACCCCATATGTACCTCTTCCTACACCCATATAGTCTTTATAGTTTAACGTAGAAAAATAACCATTGGCCCGGGCATTCAATGTGCGGACGACAGGGTCATTAATTTGATAACTACCATTGACTGCAGGTGTATTTTTCCAACCCAGACTGCTGTTGGGTATGGTGGGCGCTTTGGCTTCAGATGTGTTAGTGCTTTCTAGTCGCTGCACGTTTTTTTGGGTGGCTGCGTTTTTGGTGTTTGTAGGAACTTTTGTCTGTTTTTGAGCATCTGCCATATTCATCAATCCTATAAATACCCCAGCACATATTAACAATCGTTTCATTGCTCACTAATTATACATTTAATAAAGCCACAAATGCACTGCCAGTTTGAAGAATTGGGAGCGTTAAGTTAAAGAATATCTAAAGTGAATCATTGTAATCGACTGCACTGGCACTATGGTTGTAAACAAGTTATAAGCAACAGTTTTATGAATAGTGTGAATCATGAGGGATACCTTCCCCAAGCTTTCAAGGAGGCTTTCCAAAAAGGTCAAGGTAGAATTAGGTAGGTGCTTAAATGCCAGGTTAGATCAAAAGGAGCGGCAGGATATTCGTAATCAATCAGGTGCCGATCGAAATAGTGTAGCTGATCTAGATGATGGGAGCACATTAAGGGCTGCAGTACAGGTAGAAGTGAAATGGTTTGCGAGATCAAGGCATAGGGCAAGCTACAGACATACAACTATTAGAACCTTATTTATTAACGTAAAACGTAAATTATGAAAAAGCTAATTGGAATTTTTTTACTGGTTGTTGGTTTTAGCCTGACATCCAATGTACAGGCTCAAAGCAAAGCCAAAAAAACCGAAGAAAAGGTAGAAACCGGTGCCAAAAAAGTTGGAAATAAAACAGCAGAAGTGGCTTCAAAGGGAAAATCGAAAGTTACTAATACTGTTTATAAGGACAAAGTGGGACCTAATGGTGAGACAATTTACATTGACGATCACAACCGGTATTATTGGATTGATAAAAAAGGACATAAGAATTATATAAAAGAAGAAGAGCTTAAGAATAAGACAGAAGAATAGAAAAGCAAATTGCAGAATGGTTTGTCTTGAAAGTTAAATGCCGTAGTCTAACTCCGGCATTTAACTGATAAATCGATTTATGGAATGCCCAGCGTTTCCTCATTACCTGTTGAAGAACCGCTATTGTCCTGTTGATTACGTTGTTGATCTTCGCTTCTATTGCTGTCGCTGGAATGGGTTTCTCTATCTGGAATAATCCAATTTGGCCGGTATTGAGGTGTATTCGAATTACTCACTTGTTCAGTCACTTGTTGATCAGTTTGTCTTGTATTTGATTGGTTTTTATCTGTAGTCATAATGGGTGATTTTTAGCAATGGAATGCGGAAAAAACAGTGCCAGATGCTTCTCGCCCACAATAATAAATAGGGGATAGTATGCCTTTTATTTAACAAGACGGCTTTATAAGCTGTGGGCTCAATGCACTAATTGTTTATTGAATCCAAGCGCAACTAATGCTTCATAAGCCTGCCATATATTGGTAGGTATGTGTTGCTCAATTTGAAAACCTTTAGCTGGATAGAGCTTAATGCGTTGAAGATCGCCAACCATTATATTAATGACTTTTTCAAGTGGAATTTCGTCATTAGCATATTCTGTAAAAGGGATTTGTGGCGAAGTAACGATTAACTCTTTATCAGGCCAATGCTTTTTAAAAGTGGCAAAGCTGCGGCGCTCCATGTACGGCTTTTGTACTACAATAAACGTATTGAAATCAAACTTGTTGTTTTTTAAAAGCTGCTGCGTAAAGAGGATATTTTCACCTGTATTTGTTGATTGGTCTTCAAGTAAAATAACTTCTTTGGGTACGCCTTTTTCTATGGCAATGCGGGCAAAACGTTCGGCTTCACTCTCTGTCCACATTTCATGTGTAAGCCTGCCTAGGCCACCTGAAAAAATAAGAATAGGAGCCCAGCCTTGGTGATATAGCTCTGCAGCTCTTTCTGCTACACGCGTGTCATGGCTGCCTAAGGTAAGAATACAATCTGCTTTCTGTAATGTGTGTTGCATATGGTGGTAATCCCATAGCTTTTGCGCCAATTGTAAGACTTGGTCTGTTATCATAGACCAGCGAATTTACTCTTTAAGTTTGGCTGTTGGAGTGTGTTCTGAATAATCAAAGAAGTTTGAAGAATATTAATCGCGGTCTGTCATTGCTTCCTTATGCTGCTGTTCTGCTTCTGCCTCTTCTTTTAAGTCAGTATCGTTATCCTGCTTTTGATTTACCTGTTCAAATGGACTAACTCTTTCATCATCCCTTCTCCCTTCCCGCAGCAAATCGTCTCGCTCTTGGTTTTTAGAGGTGTCATTTCTGCCGTTGGTCATACTATCCTTTTTTTAGGATAGCCACTAAATTGATGCCATGACTGGATGAGCAGTCTAGAGTCTACGGTAGACAGTCCACGGCATTTTCCTACTGTTGACTGACGACTGTAATCTGTGGACTTTTTCGACTTTTTTTTCATAGAGACCCTGTACCCCTAAGCCAATATCTCCGCTACATTTCTTTTAATGTTCTCGTACATGCGTTGCATCGGGAGGTCGTTTGTGTCGTTGCCAAATGGATCTTCAATTTCTTCAGCAATTAATTCTAAGCTTCCTAATACATAAAAGACAAAAACAACAACAGGTATTATTAAATAGCCTAGGCTGAAAACATAACCTACAGGTAAAGAAATGATATATAAGAAAATGAATTTCTTTATAAAGTTACTGTAGGAAAAGGGGATAGGTGTGTTCTTAATTCGTTCGCATGCACCGCAGATATCTATGAATGCCGATGCCTCGGTATTCATAAAAAGTAGCTGTTCGCTGGTAATTTGTTGTTGTCTTTGTAAAAGCAATAAGCGATTCATGATCAATGAAGCCACCTGGTTGGGAACATGCTTTGATCGATCAAAGTTGGGAATTTCCGGGTGAGGCTTTTCGTCTAAAGAAAGGCGTGTTGCTTCGGATTGCAAATGCTGTTTTAACTCCAATGCAAAACGGGGAATCAGTTGTATAAAAAAGCTGCGGTTCTTATCATCATCCTGTGCCAGTAGACTGTTTAGCTTAATGGCCAGGTTTCGACTCGTATTCACTAATGCACCCCATTGCCGTCTTCCTTCCCACCAACGGTCATAAGCCGTGTTTGTACGAAATACCAATAACATAGAAATAGCAAAGCCCAGTAAACTATGTAATACCGAGATGTTTTTGATAGAGCTTTCTTGCGATAATTTAAAATAATGCAATTCTAAATAGGCTATCAGCCATGCATAGAGGGCAATAACAATTAACCAAGGAAAAAGCTTCCGGAAGGTATCGGACTTCGGAAAGCCAAGTATAAAACGGGCCCAGTCTTTAGGGTTATAACTGATCATACTGAAAAATGAAAGTGCAAAGGTAGTTGAGTAGATCAGAGTTGCCGGCTTCGTTTTAGCGAATTGATTTCAGACGGCTTTGATTTAAACATTTTATAAAAAAATAAGTTGTAAAAGATGTCATTTAGTGGCAATGGATATATGGCTTTTATCGAAAATACATGCTGGTAATTCCGCCTATCTTTAATAATTTTTCTAATGTAGGTTTCAGATGCCGTTTTATAGTTTCTATGTATGAAAAATGGCGCTTCATTTAGTTTATACTATGGGCAGGCTCTCCATCAAAATAGATTTGTTACAAATCTTCAGATAATGGAAAACAATGTCAAGGCCGAACTAAAAGCTGATCTTTGGGATGCGCTTCGTTTGTTGATGCTAATTCTGGCAATTGTATTTGTGTTTGTAGCACTGATTATTTACTTCCCCTTTTAAAGATTAAGTCCACACAACCTTATATCCTGTTTAGATAGAGTTGCCCATTATAGAATGGTGTTTCCAAGGATAAACCAATACAGTTCTGTACGCATCTGTAGAGCGTAAATACATAGTGCCGATCCGTAGTTGATCTATTGATTGCCAAGGGGTAAGAGTACTGTTTTCATTTAGTGTAAGGTTAATGGCGGTGTACGCAAGTTCTGTAGCCATTGTTACAGGTAATTATTTGCCTGTTTTATCGGCTGTACAAAGCCGTGAAACTAAACAGGAAGAGCGAAAATGCCATCAGTAATAAAATAATAAGGGTTAATTGAAAGCGAATAGATCGGCCTCGGAAAGCCACATTTTTCTGTAAAGCTGTTTCCAGCTTGGTCAAAGTCACATTAATTACTTTCATAAAGTTTAATGGTTAAGGCTAATGGGGCATACCTGAACGGTATGATCATATGCAAGGGTCAGCAAAGATAGGGAGAGTTACAAAATACTAACCAGTTTTTGCTGCCCGTCAAGTAATTGATTTTCTTTTGCAAGGCAGGGGTTTAAATAAGATTTTATGGAACGGTATTTGGGCTAACATTTTATATTTTCGTTTTCACAGCAAGCAAGGAAAGAGCCAGTAGTAAATGCTACTGGCTCTTATTTTTAGGGCTTCTGTTATATAAATAATTAATCTAAGTGATTAATTCAATGTCAGTTAGCTTTTCCTCGTCAATAGGGCTTTTAAGCTCTTCAATAACTATTGCTTACCAGCTTGTCTAGAGATGGTAAACAAGCTGAGGGTATGTGGTAAAATGAATAGGTGAAAGGATGTAACGCCTTTGAATAAACGTTTCTGTTTATTCCAAGGCGTGGTGCCAAATGAATCTTATATTTTTGAAATATTGCTGTTTGATTCATGATTTCATGAGAGAAGGCAATTAAATAGGCAGCTGGATAAGCTTTTTGTATCTTTAGAACCTTCTTTAGGAGCCGTTTTTTCCTACTTATATTACACTCTTATATACTGTTTGTGGCTATTATTAGGCAGCTTGCTTAACCGGGTTATGGTGGTACGGGTGAGGTAGGGAAGGGTGGGGCCAAAGGGTCGGCCGAAGGATCGGCTGAGGTACGGGTGAGATACGGAGTTAAGTAGGCTTCCATACGGAGTAACCTAGTCTTCCATACGGAGTAACCATGTAGGGACAGAGGAGGAGTAGGCAAGGTAGAAAGGAGTAGCAAGCAAGGAAGACCGAAAGATGAGAGTTGTCTGAACCGGGATTTGGGGAGATTAAGGGATTACGAGGATAGATTAGGTTACGTTGAGTTTTTCTTTAATGCAAAATCCCCCTAAAGATGAGGTGACACACCAGCTACCTTTGATAAGATCAGGATTAAATTTAAAGTGACAGACAAAAGGCCTTATATATAGAGCAAGCTAGTTGTGAATGGAAAGATGAAACCTGGAACTATCCATCACTGGCATTTGAGAGCCCCCGACGTAGGTGGATCCCGTTTACGTACTGGCGATTTGCTGGTCTCTTGCACATTATACAACAATTACCAATAAGCCTATCAGTAACCCGCTCGAACGGTTTGGTTGGGAACTAAGGCAATGGCGGCCTTATGGAGCACTAGCTTTTCAGCAGTTTTATCCATTGACAGTTCAATCCATCCCATATAAAGTTTTCCTGCTTTGTCAATTTGCACAGGTAAGTATTGGTGGTTAGCCTCTGACCAACGCCCTTGCCAGAAGGAAGGTGGGGTCATGGTGGTGATCTTCTCGGTTAAAACAATGGCTGAAATTTCGTACCAGGTATAGCCAGGATGACTCAACATTATGGGCTCGCCCTTTTTTAAAACTGGCGACTCGTCGTTATCACTATTTAAAAGGTTGGTTTTAATTTTTGATGAAACATAAAATTGCAATCGGTCTCTTACTAAAATAGGATCACCAACCAATTGGGTTTGAAAGGAGAAGTCTACGGTGCCGTCGCCATCAAGATCCATTTGCTTTCGGGAACCAAACTTAACTTCCGCATTCTTTAAGTCGGTATATCGCATGTTGGGTTGATCCAACCCTCCATAGTCTGGGGTGCAATTAGTCAAGGTGATGGATACAAAAGCCAGAAATAAAAAGCGGGTCATTGTTTTGGTATTTATGGTTTGACTAGCAAGTAAAGAAATAGTTATGATGATGCCTATATGTGTTAAATGCTTTTAACGCAAGTATCAGATGGCGCTGCAGAAAATAGGAATGGACTGTAACTTTAGCAGCCAAGTTTTACATAAACAACCACTTCAATCCAATGGCTACGTAAGTACTTTATAAATAGGTTTGCCAAGTTTCTGTAGAGAGATTTTTATCGATGCATACTGTAGTACAATTGTTTTGTAGTGTGATTGCTCTAGCGATGCTGTTATTTACATTATCCTTTCAATAGGCACGTAAGGCTACAATGTCTACATGACGTTTTCCCAATGGGTGCTCTTTAAATTGTACTGAATCAACTAACTGGATTTTTTTATTGGTTGTATTGTTAACTGTTCAGTCGCTATATTGCCATTTTGTAAAAGCCAGTTGCGTATAGTTTCGATTCTTTGTTGTGTCAGTTGGAACTTGTCCTTATCATTATTGGAGTTATCATTGTGTTCGTAAATACGGATCAGACCATTCGTATACCGTTGTTCAATAGAGTTTGCTACTTCGTGCAGTAATTTAATAGCTTCTGAGCGCAGCGCACTTTTGTCTTTGTCAAACAGGAGCTCTTCTTTTACACTATAAATAGCGTAGTTATTTGTTTCTCTAACAATAATATCCCTATTAGTAATTTCATTATAGTTGGCCGCTGGAGCATTAAAATTTATTGTATTCCATTTGAATTTTGCCGCATGGCTAGACGCGCTTGTAATTGTAGCAGCTGCTCTATTATACTCTTCTTTATTGGGCTGGTGCGTTAGAAAAAACAGGACAGCTATTAAGCCTATACCTATTATTAGCCAGAGTATAAGGGAACTACGTTTCTTTAGCATAAAATCTAGATCTGCCAATGCACTCTTTTTAAAGCTCTGTGGTTAAAACTGTGCCACTTAAAATATTATTTTAGAATACTACTGCTATAACTAACAAAATACGGATATGGTTGCAAAATAGAAAGGCTGTAAGTCGGCAAAGGCAGAACTGGTGTTGATCTGCCTTTGTTCATCGCTGTTAGTAACAGCTGAGTAATAACTTAACCTTTGCAATAAATTGGCTTTTCTTTATCTGTTGGAGCTCACACCATCAGACCCTTCAAGCTTCACCAATTTATTATAAAGGCCCATGATCAAAATTGGTGCAGCCCAATCACTTATGTAAATGCCTGCTTTTTTTGCACGAGTTAATTGCATAATACCGCCTGCTGCTAGTAAGCCTAATCCAGCCCATAAAAAAATGTCTGAAGGGAACTTAGCAGTTTGCTGCTCAATATTACGGGCTACTTTACCCTCGCGGTGCGACACGTCGTAGTTTGTTGCCATAATGTGATTCTCCTTTTTTATTTCCAGCGTTCAACTTTCTTGCCAACTGCATGAAAATTAAATTAGAACTACGGTAATGGCGCAAGCGGTCAATTAAAATAATCCTTCAATAGAAAGGTAGCGCTCACCTGTATCATAATTAAAAGTAAGTACGCGAGAACCTTTAGGTAACTCTGGTAGCTTTTTAGCTACGGCCGCCAAGGCTGCTCCTGTAGAAATGCCAGCTAGAATCCCTTCTTCTTTTGCCAGGCGTTGTGTAAATGAAAATGCTTCGTCTTTGCCTACAGTTATGACACCATCTAAAGCTTCGCGATTTAAGATGGAAGGAATAAATCCAGCACCCAGGCCTTGCAGTGGATGGGGAGAAGGAGCGCCACCACTTAAAACTGGTGAAAGTTCAGGTTCTACGGCATATACTTTCAAGTTGGGTAACTGTTTTTTTACTATTTCTGCAATAGCGGTAATATGACCACCTGTACCTACACCTGTAATGACAGCATCTAATCGATCACCAAAATCATCAAGTACTTCTTTTGCGGTGGTTTTACGGTGGATCTCTGTATTAGCAGGATTATCAAATTGTTGAGGTATCCAGGCATTAGGTGTTGATTCAGCTAGCTCATTCGCTTTTTCTATGGCCCCTTTCATGCCTTTTTCGCGCGGGGTTAGTACAAATTCGGCACCATATAATGACATCAGTCTGCGCCGTTCTATACTCATGCTTTCAGGCATAACCAGTATTATGCGGTAACCTTTAACAGCTGCTACCAGGGCCAAGCCGATACCTGTATTGCCAGAGGTAGGTTCAATGATAACGCTCACCTTTTTGAGAATACCTTTTGCTTCCGCATCTTCTATCATAGAAAGAGCAATTCGGTCTTTAATGCTGGCACCTGGATTTTGCCGTTCCAGTTTCATCCAAACTTCGTAATCGCTATCAAACAATTTATTGATCCTAACATGTGGTGTATTGCCAATCAGTTCTAAAATGTTGTTTGCTTTCATGTTTCTATTTTTTATTAAAACCAAATCGTAAAGTGAACTTGACTTTGTTAGATCGTTGTATCAATGATTCGATAGACTACAGCATAAGCTTTCATGATGATGATACCGTTTATAAAGTCAAGCTTAGGCAATCGTTTATTAATATTGGCCAAGCCAATTGATTGGCCATGGATACAAGATATTGGCACTTGTCATACTGCCGTTAATTCATATGGAGCAATCTTATTGTCGTTTTGACTATAGGGAAGAATATAAAGATAGTTTGTTTTCAGAAAAGAAGGTATACTGTGCAAGCTAACTATCGATATCTAACGCTTTAAGCACTTGTACCAGGTAGTTGATTTCCCTTGGGGATGCCCTCTTTCAAAATGGCATTAGATAATGAAGTTGATTGGCTCTTCAAATGGCTCTTTGCCTTTTACTTTTACTTCGCTTTTATGGTATACAACGGATTTGGGTGGCGTGCTATGCGTAACCCATACATTTCCTCCAATGATGCTATCGTGGCCTATGACAGTGTCTCCGCCTAAAATAGTGGCACCCGAATAAATAACTACATTGTCTTCAACAGTTGGATGTCGCTTGGTCTGAGCGTATTCTTTTGAAACATTGATAGCACCTAAAGTAACTCCTTGGTAAATCTTTACACCGTTTCCAATAACCGATGTTTCTCCGATAACGATTCCTGTTCCATGATCGATAGCAAACGCGCTTCCTATTGTTGCACCGGGATGAATGTCAATGCCGGTTTCACTGTGAGCGATTTCCGCTAGCAGGCGTGGCAGATATGGTAGTTTTTGCATCCAAAGCTGATGAGCTACCCGGTGCACGGTGATAGCATAGAAGCCAGGATATGTGGCCATAACCTCCATAATACTTGTAGCCGCAGGGTCAAAAGTATATATGGCATCTGCATCTTCTCGCAGGCATTGATAAATTGTTGGAAGGGTTTCCATAAAGCGCCGGGTGTGACTGGTCGCCAGTTCATTGTTTTTAACTGTTGCCTGTATTAATTGTTCCAATTCTATTTTGATCTGTTCATACTGTATGAGCAACTCTTCCTTGCTACATGGGCTTGGTGTACGACAAATAAAAAGTAAGCTAAAGATCTGGTGGATGAAGTTAGCCGCTGAAACTCTCCCGGGAAAGTAGGGTAATTGTTCTCGCTCTTTTAATAGTAGGTCTATAAAAGCTTCATGTGATAAGTTGGGACTGTGCATATCGAATAGCTTATTGATGCAGATGATAGATGAAGCAAAGGTCGTTTGATTGTCTTAAAATTTTAAGATGAACTTGGTTGGGAGGGGTGCTAAACTCTGGAATTAATACTGGGGCTCATTTACGAACATAGCGTTTTGGATACCTGTCAACCAAGCATGACAGGGCCTAAATAGCTTTTAATTATGATTCTGACAGATAAGATGATTTAGCCAGTTTTCAGTTGCTGTAATATGCAATAACAATAGTTCTAAAATATCGCATTCTGGGTAGTACCTATTTTGAGAGAAAACTATATCGTTTCGGTATGGTAAGGAAGGTATCTGTTATTGTGGTAGAATTGGGCTTTAATAGCAGCCGGCGCCTCCCATGTCATAGTAATAATATCTTTAAGTGATTGTACAAGCAGAGAGAAGTTAGTTGGTTTTTTAAAGTATAATGTTGCTCCCATTCCATAGGCAGTATTGATTTCTTTGGGGTTGTCTGAACTGCTATACATTACAATGGGAATATGTGCATAATTAGCGTTCGCCTGTATATCATTCAGGCAATCAAAACCACTGATTCGAGGTAAATTAATGTCTAAAAAAATTAAGTCGGGCTGAAAGGCCGCAATTGCTGTCAGAGCAGTTTCACTTTGGTGTACATACGAAAGTTGTAAAGAACCCGATATTGATTTAAGTGCTTGTTCAAACACATCACAATCATCTTTGTCATCATCAATAAGTAAGATATTTTGAATTGCTTTGGCTGCTGGCATAAGGTAATTTTTGAGGTATACTCATCGTTTAGTCGAACTACACAGCTTTTTAATGATATAAGTGAATGTACAAACTTCTATTGGCTATGTAAAGACTTAATATTTATAGAGAATTCCCTAAGCGTATCAGGAAAGAATTGAACTCGGTTAAAGGCAGCTTTGAAATGGTTCTGAATATAGTAAAGGATAATTACAGCAAAAGCCTTAAGAAATAAGTGTAAAATAGGCCGGCCCTGTAGATACAGGGCCGGAGTAGTGCATTTATTACATGCACATGAGGAAATACAAAGTTATTTTAACAGAACGAGCTATTGTTTAAGAAAAGGTTAAGTGTGCAAAAAAAATGGATGAATGGAAAGATAATTTATATGTAAAAAAAGATGAACCAGAGTAAATTATAAGAAAAAGCCCCTGTTGAACAGCAGGGGCTAAAAGGACTTGTTTACATAGATTGTGGCTGTTCCACATCGTTTCTAAAAACAACCACGCCATCAAAAACATCAACTAAAACCGGATGGGTTTTGTCAATATCACCGGCCAGTATTTTCTTACTCAAATTATTAACGATTTCCTTTTGAATTAGCCGCTTTAACGGCCGGGCTCCAAATTGTGGGTCAAAACCATTTTCTGCCAGGAAGTCGACCAAATAGTCGGAGAATTGGAGTTGTATACCACTATGAGCCACTAAGTTCTTCAGGTTTTCTAACTGAATGCGTATAATTCCCCGGATCTCGCTCTTCATTAAAGGTTGGAATAGAATGATTTCATCTACCCGGTTTAGGAACTCTGGTCGGATCGTTTCTTTTAATCTTGTCATGACCTCTTCCTTGGTGCGATCTACGACTTGCTCTTTATTTCGTTCCGTTACATCAGCAAAGTTTTCCTGTATAATATCGCTGCCCAAATTGGATGTCATGATAATGATGGTGTTCTTGAAGTTCACCACCCGGCCTTTATTATCGGTAAGGCGGCCATCGTCAAGTACTTGCAGCATTATATTCCAAACGTCAGGGTGGGCTTTCTCAATTTCGTCTAACAGTACCACCTGATAAGGTTTGCGTCTAACGGCTTCTGTTAATTGCCCCCCTTCATCGTAACCTACATAGCCTGGAGGAGCGCCTACCAAACGAGAAACGGTATGTTTCTCCTGATATTCACTCATATCGATCCGGGTCAGCATATGCTCGTCATCAAATAGGTAATCAGCGAGCGCTTTGGCGAGTTCCGTTTTGCCAACGCCTGTTGTACCAAGAAAGATAAAGGACCCTATCGGTCTCTTGGGGTCACTCAGTCCAGCACGGCTACGACGAATAGCATCTGCAACAGCTGTAATTGCTTCGTCCTGTCCAACAACGCGGTTGTGTAATTCAGCTTCTAAATGCAAAAGCTTATCCCGCTCACTTTGCAACATCTTATTTACGGGTATGCCTGTAGCTTTAGCTACACTTTCCGCAATGTCTTCAGCATCCACTTCTTCCTTCATCAAACGGCGACTGTTCTGGCTAAGCTCGTTCAACTGTACTTGTAAGTCACCAATACTCTGTTCCTGCTCTTTGATCTTACCGTATCGGATCTCTGCTACTTTCCCGTAGTTTCCTTCACGTTCAGCCTGTTCGGCCTGTAGTTTTAGGTTCTCTATTTCTGCTTTGGCAGATTGTATCTTTTCTACTAATTCTTTTTCCTCTTGCCACTTGGACTTTAGTGTGTCACGTTCAACCGCTAAGTTGGCAATAGTTGTATTCAATTCTTTTAACTTCTCTTCATCGTTCTCGCGTTTAATGGCTTCGCGTTCTATTTCAAGTTGGCGGATCCTTCTTTCAAGTTCGTCTAGTTCCTCGGGCATGGAATTCATTTCCAAGCGAAGCTTTGCAGCGCTTTCATCGATCAGGTCAATCGCTTTGTCCGGTAAGAAACGATCAGTAATATATCGGGATGATAGCTCTACCGCTGCAATAATGGCTTCATCTTTAATACGTACATGGTGGTGTGTTTCGTAGCGGTCTTTGATACCTCGCAAAATAGAAATAGCATCTTCAACAGAAGGTTCGTCTACCATTACTTTCTGGAAACGGCGTTCTAATGCCTTATCCTTTTCAAAGTATTTTTGGTATTCATTTAGGGTAGTAGCTCCAATGGCGCGTAGTTCGCCACGGGCTAAAGCTGGCTTTAAAATATTTGCAGCATCCATTGCGCCTTCACCGCCACCAGCACCAATAAGTGTGTGTATCTCATCAATGAATAGTATGATTTCGCCTTCGCTCGTGGAGACTTCCTTTACTACTCCTTTCAAGCGCTCTTCAAATTCGCCTTTGTATTTGGCGCCTGCAATCAATTGGCCCATATCCAAAGCGAAGATGGTCTTGCTTTTTAAGTTTTCGGGTACATCGCCATTAACAATGCGCATTGCCAAGCCTTCAGCTATTGCTGTTTTACCTACGCCGGGTTCACCTACCAAAATGGGATTGTTTTTGCTACGACGAGAAAGGATATGTAAGGTTCTGCGAATTTCTTCATCACGGCCAATAACAGGGTCTAATTTGCCTTGGCGTGCCATTTCGATTAAATTCTTAGCGTACTTATTTAACGTATTGAACTGTGTTTCCTGGGTTTGGGAAGTTACGTTGCTGCCTTTGCGTAAGTCCTTTACTGCTGTTATTAACCCGTTTTCGGTTAGCCCGGCATCCTTTAGCAAGTTGGCTGTATTATCATTCCCTTGTACAATAGCTAATAAGAGATGCTCTGGCGTAACAAATTCGTCATTGAATGTTTTAATTATGGAACCGGCCCTCAATATAGTGTTGTTGGCATCCCGGCTAATAGACTGTGCTGGGTCGCCACCTTGTATTTTGCTCAGGCGATCAATTTGCGCATTTAGTTTGCTCTCCAATTGGTGAATGTTAACTGCATTCTTTTTCAATAGAAATTCTACTGGTGAGTCTTGTTGATCGAGTAATGCTTTTAGCAGGTGTTCGGTTTCTATGTTGGCATTCTGATGATTAAATGCCAGCTGCTGGGCCTGTTGAATAGCCTCAGCTGCTTTTATGGTAAAATTGGATAAGTTCATAGCTCGTCTCTTTTATATTTTTCTTTTGAATCTTTCTAGTAAGTTCACAAACAATAATCCAACCAATATTAATCAGTTACTATGACAGCTAATACCTTTTTGAACTGTCTGAAAGTCAGTCTTGTAGCGGTTTTTGTGACCATATTTCAGCTTTCTTATGGACAAAGTTCCTGGAACGATGTAGAACAAGCCATTGCTTCCCGCCAACAATTATTAGGGAAGGATATGGTTGTCTTAATTGCCAATAAAGACAGCCTACTCTTTCAAAAGACAGTAGGGGAGTTCAATACAAAAACCGCCGCTCCAATTGCTTCTGCCAGCAAATGGCTTACAGCAGCGTTGATCTTACAGGCAGTTGAGGAAGGTAAGATCTCCTTGGATGATAAGGTGGCTACCTATTTGCCCATTTTTGAAAAGTACGGCAAGAATTACATTACTATACGGCATTGTTTGTCGCACATGACGGGTATACAAACTGAGCCAATGAAGTTGTTGAAATTGTTAGAACGGAAAAAGTTTGCTTCGCTAGAAGAGGAGGTAAACAGCTTTGCTGCAAAGGAGATTCAAAATAATCCGGGTGAAGCTTTTCGCTATGGAAATATCGGTTTGAATATAGCCGGACGTGTGCTGGAAGTTGTGTATAAGAAGAAGTTTGAGCAGCTTATTCGCCAAAAACTGCTTGTGCCATTAGGTATGCGGAAAACTACCTTTCAAACGATGGATGGTTCGGCGCCTAACCCCTCTGGTGGTGCTGTATCAACAGCAGAAGATTACCTGAAGTTTTTACAAATGGTATTAAACAATGGAACCCTTAACGGTCAAAAGATCTTAAGCGAAGCGTCAATTACTGAAATGCGTAAGATTCAAACGACGCCAGCTCAAATAAAACAAACGCCAAAATCGGCTGAAGGGTTTATGTATGCATCTGGTAGTTGGGCTTTAGAAACAAATAGCGATCAAAAACAAGCGGCGGTATTAGCTAGCCCTGGGTTATTTGGTACATGGCCAATGGTGGACTTCTCTAGAGGCTATGCCTGTATCTTTTTTGTAAAGAACCTTTTGGGTGAAGAGCGGGCCGACGCTTATTTAGATATCAAAAAAGTAATTGATCCCCATTTTTCAGTTCATAAATAATGCAAGCTCTTAGCTTTAAAGAAAAAGCCCCGGTTTGCGGGGCTTTTTTTATTCTGTTTTTTTGACCAACACCAGCCGGCTGCGGTCGGCTTTGTAAATACGATCATAGAAATCGGCTAGTTCTTTAAAGTCCTTTGCTGGGTATTTCCCAGCATACTGTTCGCGTATACGGATGTATGTCAGTTTATTCTTTTCCAGCTTTAGAATGGAAGAATAGTACCCGTACTTGGTTTTTAAAGAAAGCGACTGAGGGATCGATTCTGGTTCGTAGCCATTAGGTAAATCTATGATTACACTATCAATGTCTTTGAATTCATAGTTAATACTGATGTCCGTTAGGCGTTCTGTTTCTGTATTTAGTTTGGTATTGCTTCTGTTAAGGACATTCGGAGTTATGAACAACCGTTTGCCTGTAATGGTGGCGTAGTTATTTACATCCACATCTAGCTGCTCTAATATTTCTGGGTGTTCACTTTTTTGTTCCTGGTAGGCAAAATCATTGATGTTATAGGTGGCTAGATCAAACTTCTTTTGTAATACTTCTTTAATCTTGTCTCTGGAAAGATTATTGATCATCTGATGCAAGTAGTCTTGCCGTACAGCGGCATACACACTCTTCGCATTTGCATGAAGTTTACCGGTTTCATCTATCACTCCTGTAATGGATCTTGTTTGGCGATTATCATTTAATGAGTACCTGGGTGTACTCACTAAGGTGCCTCCGTTTTCGTTAATTATCAATGCCTTGCGGTTTCCTGTGAATTCACCCATATAGCCTGCCGGTGCCGTTTGGCTTGTACACTCCAGCCATAGCGTATCATTTTGCATTGGTACACATAAAATAGCATGATTGAACTGGTTAGAAGGAAAGTCTTCCATTAGATAGGTATCGTTAGCCCCAGCTCTAATAAGTGCATAATATGAATTGATGTTAGCCTCTTTTAATAAGCTATACATATAATTGGTCAACGCCTTGCAATCGCCATACCCCTTATTGGCAACATAAGCTGCATCAAAAGGCTGCCAACCGCCAATTCCTAATTGAATGCTAATGTATCTCGTGTTTTTCTGCAAGAAATCATATAGCAGCTTCACTTTCTGTTTATTATCAGAAATACCAGCAGTTAATTGCTGTACTTTTTGTTTAATGAGGTCTGGTAAAACATCACGACCCTTCTTAAGCTCATAAAGGAACTTGCCAAAGTCCGTCCAGGAAGCCATATTGCCGCTATAGCCCTGCACCTCGAAAGCTGTTGGCGCTATCCTTACCATAGTTGTCAACTCCTGCCAGCGGGGTGAAAAGGATTCTGATTCAATGGCTGGCTTATTAGTCAACCGCCAATTGAAACTCTTTTGTCCTTTGTCTGTTTTTATACTAGGCTCACCCTTATAGTTAAGCGCTTTATATCTTATTGTATAATCAGATGGGCAGGTCACCGTAAAGCTAGTTTTTTCAACAGCTATATATTCATCATTCTGTGTCTCCCAAGTTGGAAAATGAAAGCTTTGATTTTGTTTAATGGTAACGCTATATTCTACAGTATATGGGTAAACCTTATAATAGAAGTTATGTGCCTTCACTCGGGTATCTTCCATTAAACTTATGTCACTAACGCCGCTCAAATCTTGAATATCTTTGGTTTTCAGCTTCTTTATCAGTTTGCCAGTTGCATCAAATAAACTTCCTTCTATTTCACTAACTTCTCTCATTTTATCATACCACTCTACAAACTGCGCTTGCTCATCGCCATTTTCATTCAATATAGTAACAGCATATTTATGCCGTAATGTAGATGAAGTCGTGCTTTTGATCTCAAACATCATTTCTTCAACTCGCTTTACCACGTTTGCGTTTTTCAAGAGCGAGTCAGGGATGGCCTTGACATTATAGTTGGGTTGCGCTCTTATAGTGAATGCTGTCAAAATTGAAATGCAGAATAAATAAACCGTTCTTTTCATAGGACTATTTTTTCTTCTTAAGTACAATCTGTTCATTGTGCTTTTTTACGATAAGATCAAAGAAGCCTCTGAGCCCTTCATAATCTTCAGCGAAAAAGTTGGCTTTTTTTAATTGTACACGTGAACGCATTTGAATCATATTTTCATTCTTTACCATTATGTATTCAAAATAGCCTTCTCCTTCATTCAGCGCTACTTTTGTAGACTTTGGTAATTCGTCTACTTCATAACCTTCTGGGATAAACATATTCATGACATAGGTTTCATCTATCGTATAAGGCATTTCTACAGGGTAGGCTCTTTCGGCAGACTTGAAATAGTTATCCTTATACCCTTCACCAAACATGGGGTTGATATATAGGATGTTCTCAGTTCCAATATTGTTAAGCTTAATATTGTACTTTATGGCTAAGGGCTTCTCATAAGTCGCTAATGAATCAATTTGGAAATCACTTAATTCAATATTGTCAGTAAAGGAGGATTTCATCGATTTGAAAACATTGTCTTTTCCTTTCTCAGCTAATTTCTCCCGCATAGAAAGCGATTCATAGTAACCAAGGTTTGATGTAAGGCTGCCTACGTATTTCCCTTTTTCATCTTTACCAAAGTTTACCAACGTGGTTTTCCATTCTTTTACAGAATCAGCGTCCAGAAAGACAGGTTGAGGATCTGCGCTAATGATTCTCGAGTGGCCGTTGTAACATTTAATAGGTAAGTAATTAAAGCCAAGCTTGGGCTTTGTGGCATCTAAAAAATAAGCTTGGTCGTTGTCTATTACTTTGGCAATTACATAATTGAACCGGTCTAATAAAGGATAAATCTCGTGCGTATAACCATGCTCCCGAGTGCTTAGCAAAACAGGGTCGGCTTGTATATCTTCATGCTTTAACATAGCAATAAGTAGAAGATTGATGTCTGCGGCACTACCATTCCTTGTTTTAAAGGTGTTCTTTAGAGAAGTAGTTAAATACATTCCGTTATTGGTACAAGTAAAATTATCTCGCACATAGGCATATATCTTTTGCGCTTTTTCCAGTTTCGATTTAGAAGTATTTGTTATGTTCTTTATTTCATCATCTAACCAGTTATTGTTTTTAGACAGTGTAGCACCAAAGTCTTCATGTTTCAACAATTCTTCACTCGCTTTCTCCCAATTACCCATAATATTTTGAGGTACAGTATTAGGGTACCGGACTTCTGATAATTGGAATTCAATTTTCGAAATATGGTTTTGCAGCGATGTAGTAAAGGGCTCTTCTTTTAACGCCGGTACATTCTTCATTACCCAACGAGAATCAGTAATTCTGCCGTCTAATTTGTAATAACTGTTAGCTGATGCACCTCCAGGTTCTACTACTGTAAATGAGCCACGCGTCTCCTTTCTTGTATTAATATTAAACTTATTAGAACCTTGTGATAAAAAAACGTAGTTGAAAAATTCTGGCATACTTACATTGTATTCACTCCAGAGGCGAGGATAGCGGCCTTGAAACTGCCAAGGTTGGAGATTGAATAAAAAGTCTGAGGTAATTGTATAGGCAAATTCAATGATGCAACCCTCTTTGACAGCCGGTAGCGTAAACTTTTTGACTATCAAGTTTTTGTTGATTTTATCTTTAAAAATGCCCGATTCCTCCAGCTTGGTAGCTACAACATTCCCATTTTCCAAATGGTAGGTAGCTGCTTTTATTGAGCTTAGTTTTTCTTCACTGTTTCCAGAGGTGTAAAGAGGTATTTCTACACTAGCTAGATCAAAGCCATCCTTTTTTAGAATTTTAATACGGGCGTGGCGTTTAAAAACAAGACTGAACCGACCTTTGGAGTTTCCCTCAAATTCAGAAGAGCCAATATCTGCAATATAGACACCACTGGCACTAGAATCGAAGTTTTGTTTGGAAAGATCAAAATCTGCAGCAGTGATTTTACCAAACTTTAAACTTAATTTATCCTGGGCTGCTAAGTAACTTTGCGGGAGCAAAAAAAAGAAAATAACAAGTAGCAGGACTGGTGCCGTCTTTTTCATACAGTTGTTTTGGTTTATTGTCGGAGTTTAACGGGCTAAAGAAATATAAAATATCTGAGATAAATGCTTTCCATTGAAAAAAATACCGCCTTGGTTAAAGCAAAAGCGCAGGCTTTTGGGTTTGACTATTGTGGTATTGCCCAAGCTAAGCGGTTAGATGAAGATGCCCGTCGTTTAGAGGCTTGGTTAAATAAAGGACTGCACGGAAAAATGCAGTACATGGAAAACTACTTTGACCTACGGATTGATCCAACGAAGCTTGTGCCGGGGGCAAAGTCCGTTATTACACTGTTGAAGAATTATTACCCACATGAACAAACGCCTAGCGGTCATGGTATTTCAAAATATGCCTGGGGGCAGGATTATCACACTGTTATCAAACAGCATTTAAGGAGCATGATTCAGGAATTGCAAGTTGATCTCGGTCAATTTGGTGGCAGGGGATTTGTCGATTCTGCACCTGTATTAGAACGTACCTGGGCGCAACGTAGTGGTTTAGGCTGGATTGGTAAAAACGGTAACCTGATTACAAAGGGAAGCGGATCTTTCTTTTTTATTGCCACCCTGATCGTAGATGTCGATCTTGTTTATGATGATCCTTTTGCCAAAGATTTTTGTGGCAGCTGTCAACGATGTATTGAGGCTTGTCCTACCCAAGCTATTCTACCCGATAAGACCATAAATGGTAGTCAATGTATTTCCTATTTTACCATTGAGCTAAAAGATGAACTAATTCCAACTGAAATGAAGGGCAAGTTTAACAACTGGATGTTTGGTTGTGATACATGTCAGGATGTGTGTCCATGGAACCGGTTTAGCAAGCCGAATTCAGAGCAAGGATTTACGCCTATTCCCGAAATATTAGATTTTACTACAAAGGATTGGGAAGAACTAAGCGAGGAGGCTTTCCGAAAGATATTCAAGCATTCCCCGCTTAGCCGTTCTAAATACAAGGGTATCCAACGAAATATAAAGTTCTTAAAGAGTTAGCCCCATTTTAAAGACATACCTTCTTAGGCTGTATTCAAACTTCTGAAAGTCGCTAGGAGGAGGGGGCCAGGAAGACCGCTCGGGGTGTAGGTTTATGATCTCAGATTTGTTCTTAACGCTGTATCCAAAGCTTATGGTTACTGCGTTTGATTTAAAAGCACCGAAGTTGTAGCCAACTCCCAAGTCGTAATATAATCCTCCCTTTACCTCTGTTACAAACCATTCCTGCGGCTCTACATTACTCCAAATAAAATGGAAGCCACCATCTGCATAAACAAAAGGTGTACTGCTTTTTTGGAATAGATGTTTCCTGAGCTCTAAAAATAAGGGTACAGATCGTTGCTTATAGTAATCAAGCCCTATACCTACACCAGCTACGTAGGTTTGATATTTTATCCCGTTGATGGATTGTAGCAATAGGGCTGAACCATCTTGTCCTTGCGCTAAGCCAACCTGATTAATGGAATGGAATTGTACAGCGTTTGCCTTCTTCGTTTTTTGTGCATTAGATAAAATGCAAGTGCTTAGTAGAATAGCTGTTAGTAGATTTTTCATAGTATGACTATAAGGTTATAGCTACTTTACTAAGTTGTTTGATGTTGCTTCTATCCGAATAGTCATATTGATAAAGGCCATCCTTAGCTACTACTATCGCCACATTGTTATGTAATATGACATCATATGTCTCAATACCTTCTATTCTTTTTAATACCTGCAACTGATTTACATCTTTGGCGTCATAAATCTTCAACCCATCCTTGCCATCACAGATGAATAAGAGGTCACCATCTTTAGATAAGCCGTGAGGGTTGGTTAAGCTGTATGTCTTGATCAAGTTTGGTTGTAACAGGTTACTGATGTTTAAAACTTCAAGTTGGTTGGTAAAACCATTGCATTGCGTTCCTGAGCGAAGTGTAACATAGGCATGTTGTCCATCCGTAATGACAGGGTCGCAACTGCGTACATGTGAAAACTGTGAAATATAGGTAGGAGAGGATGGTGTTGTTATATCATAGATCAACATACCATTATTAGAACCAATAAACAATTTGTCCTGAAAGGGATAGATGGTCTCAATATTCCAGTTACCTAACTGCTTTTGGTTGATCTTGCTTGGATTGGATGTTTCTGAAATGTCAAAAGTATAAAGCTCATTGGTGCTAACTGTATACAAGTAATTGTTTACAATAGAAAAGCGCGCCATGGAGCCTCCCATGCCTGTAGGTTGAGAAGCTGAAGCACGTACCGTAGCATCGGCGGAAGCATACATGCAGTTGGCGCAGTTGTTCCAAAACCGGGTAGTCTGACATTGTACTGTTGTGTCTCTTTCTGTGTAACCCACTACTACTTTCAATGAGTCCGGGTTAGAGCTGTTCCCCCAGTAGAAGCCTCCTCTGAATGGAAATACATTATTGATAAATTTTTTCGCTGTAACCTGTGTAGGCTTGCTGATATCAAACACAACCATATCCGAGTAGGAATCAGCGTACAGATAATTTCCTTTTACAGCTAAGTCTACATTGCCCGGGATCGGAATAAAACTGATATTACGAGGAGATGAGGGGTTTGTATTGTCTATGATATGAATGCCTTTGTTAAGCTCATTGAGAAAGATATAGTCATTATAGAGGTAGAGTTTCCCTGTTTGCTTTAAATCCTGCGGTACAGTGCTTTTCATGGAAGCCCTTACCTGACTTAGACTTTGGTAAATGGGTTCATAAATCTTATAGGTACTTGTGCAGGTGTCTTTCACACAGCTAGTAAGGGCCATCAACAAACAAAACGCAATGGAATTTGCTAAAAGCGTCATTTGTTTCATATGTGTCATTTTCCCTCTTGACACCTACTTTAAAAATGACGTTGCGTAATAGGGCATTTTTTTTAGAAAGAAAAGGCTGTTTTTAACCCTGTTGACAGGAGATGATGATTCTTATTCTCTTTTTCCAAACTGGTTAAGCCAAATTGTAAATAAGGACCAACCTGGATACTCAAATTTTTGTGTTGCCAAACGTTGTAGGTTACTCCACTAAAAAACTGTAACTGCATTTTTGAGAATAAGTCATTGTTTTGATAGTAGATGCGGGCATTTGGGTCATATACCAATGCATTGGTTTTAAAGAGGTAAGCGAGGCTTAAGCCCGTTTGTAAATGCAGGGGCAGGCGTCTATTTACTTTCCATTCAATGCCTAGAGGCAATTCCAAAAAATGGTATTTATTTACATATTCTTGAAGCTGGCTGTTAGTTTGTACTGGTCGATAGAATTGGCTTAAAACCATATCAACGGAAGCAGACCTAAAGATCATCGTATCTCTTACCACTGTTTGACCTACACTGTTTTTAAGCGTTAAATAGCTATATTGGAAGCCCGCTGTTGTTGAAAATCGCTTATCAATATTTCTTTTTACAGCGATACCAACATGTAATGCCGCTCCGTTCTCCATTCTTGATGGCTGAAACGCAGCAGGTGTGGGCGTTGTTGATGGAAACCCGGCATTTGATAGAGGATCACTCATGGCTAACGGTGTGCCAAAGGCTTTAGATAGAAAGTCGGTTTGTAAAGAAGCGATTCCGTAGGAGGCTTGCGCTGTCCACGACCATTTTCTCACCTTTTCCTGCCCTTTTTTGTTTTGTATTGAGTCTGAAATGATGGTTGGTTTTAGTTCTCCTTCTTTTATACTTATTAACTGGTCTAAAGGTTGGGTTTTAGTAATAGAATTACTTGCCGGATCGGCTGTAATCTCTGTAATATATCCAGTTGTTACATCTTGAGTTGGTTCGCTTATAGCGGGTAGTAATATTGCTTCACCTGGAACTACTGTAGTAGTATTCTTTTGTTTCAATGGTTGTGTCGGGCTTACTTGTTTTTTCGCCCTAGCAATGATCGCTGATTTATTACTTAGTTTTCCTATTGGCTTTGTATGATCCGTTTTTTCCTGGCTAATTAAAATAGATTTATCTGGTGTAGCGGGGGGACGCACATTGGTCTTTACTGTGGCAGAAGAACTATTTTGGGCAGCCTCATCTGAAGATAAACTTTTGGTTGTTTCGGTTGGTGCTTTTGGATTTATAGATATAGCTGTAATAGGCTGCTTCTCTGTGTTAGTGGCAGATTCCTTATTTGAAGGATTTAAAGATTGCTTATTTTCAATTTGTGTGTTTGGCGTAACTATTTTAGAAACCTGATGGTCATTTATAGTAGTTAAAAGTTTGATGCCCCAAAACATGCCAGTTCCTAAAAGCAATGGGAATAGCCAAAAGACGATCGCACGTCTCCGTTTTTTCTTTTCCCGTATTTCCTTTTCCACCTTTTGCCAAACAGGGACAGAAGGAGTAAGCGAAAGCTCCTCTAGCTTATGTTGAACCTGTTTTTCAAAATTTTGTTCTTGCATACGTCTCCTTTTTTATGTCGCCGTTTTTCTTTTCAAGCCAGTTAATTAATAACCCCCTGGCTCGAGCATATTGTGAACGTGATGTACCCTCATGTATGCCTAAAAGCTCACCGATTTCAACATGAGAATACCCTTCTACGGCATGCAGGTTAAAAATGGTTTGATAGCCGGTGGGTAATTGTCGAATGAGCTCGGCTAGCTCTTTGGCACCCAACCTGATCTCCGGATGATCACTGGTTACTGCATGCAGGTAATCATCGGTATAAATCATTTCTGTCTGGTAGCGGCTATTCTTTTTAAGGTAGTTAATGGCGGTAGTAACCATAATGCGCCGGATCCAGCCACCCAATTCGCCTTCATGTTTGTATTGGTGCAGATTACGAAACACTTTTATAAAACCTTCTTGCAACACATCTTCGGCATCGGCCATAGATTTAGTGTACCGGTAGCATATGCCCAGCATAGGACCCGCAAATAGGTCGTACAGCTCCTTTTGGGCTGCTGGCTTTTCTTTTAAGCAGTCTTTGACTAACCGGTAATAGTCCATGAAGTGATTCTTGCCCCATTGACAAGAGGTAATGGGAAAGCGTTGCAGCAAAGGAAAAGATTTTTTGCAACGCAAAAGGAGTGCGTGTAATGAACTGTAAAAAGAAAGGCTACCAGTTGGTAGCCTTTACTTAATTAGAATGTAGGATCTGCGGGGGTATTGGGGTTATTATCTCGTTCCTGGAAGGGGTAAGGGAAGAAGTTCCGTTTACGTTCCTCTAAAGGACGGGCTAAGCGACGCATATCCTCTAACCGCAAACCAGACATGAATAATTCAATACTGCGCTGGCGATAGATCTCCGTCAAGATTTGATCTTTTGTTAATGGTCCAACAATTGGAGTAAGATCGGCACCTACACCAAAAGCATCTTCTGATGGTTTTTTAGTGATGACCTTGTTCAATTCTATCAACGCTTCAGGTAACTTATCCTGTCTAGCATAGGCTTCAGCCTTGATCAACAGCATTTCACCTGGAAGGTAAATTGGAACAGCTGTTGTACCAGAAGCATAAAATCCTTTGATTCTGTAACGTGGTGCTATGCTGGTATTAATACCTACATAGAATGGGATTCTTTTATCAGCTACATTGGGTTCTAATACTTTAGGTAATCCTAATGTGGTATCTACCGGTTGAAATACGTTATTCGTTGCTGTTGCTGATTCAAATACTGGATTCTGGTTCAAGGCATCAAATGTAAGGACGGATGTCTTGGTCAGGTCCACTTGATTAGCCGCCGATAAAGCAGTGGCATAATCTCCGGCAAATAATGAATAGCGCGCTTTTAAAGCATATAGGGTATTCAAAATATCAATCGGGTAAACTTTTGTGGTAGCATCCTGTACTTGCAGTCTGTTTAAAACAGCCGTGCTAGGCGCGGCTGCCGTATAAGCTGCTATAGCATTATTCAGTACTGCAACTGCTTTTTTATAACCATCAACGCGGTTAATGAATCCTACGTTCTGTCCTGTTGTGTCAGGAACTTTTTCCCAGAACATGGCCAGGTTTCCAATTGAAAGGGCCTTAAAGATGGAAGCATAGGAGATCAATCCACTGGCATAAGATTTATCACCCAGACCATTGGCAAAACGGATAACATTGTCAGCATCAAAAATGATCTTGCTGCTTTTTGTCCATACGTTGTTTAAAACGGTATTGGTTCCATCAACAGCGCTACCTCCGGTAGATAACTGCAATTCAGGAATATTACCGGCATTTCTTAAAATCAACTCTTTGGTAACAAAACCATTCGCATTTACCAGTGCGTAAAGTGAGCTGGCAGCTGAAACGGAATAAACCTTTTGTAAACCTACGGCTACTGCTGTTGCGCCTCTGTCAGAAGCAAAGATCTGGTCGGTAGTAGCCTGGTTAGGGTTTTTGTAGTCTTTCTTGCATCCTGTAGCTGTAACAGCAATCAGGGATGATGTTAAAACAAATATGTTTAAATAATTCTTTTTCATAAAAGGATGTTTCTGTAATTAAAATTTAGCAGCAATACCGAAGCTGTATGTTCTTGGAATAGGAATAGCACCAAAGTCAATAGCTCTTAATACAGTACTTTGACCAGCAGCATTTACTTCAGGATCATATCCTTTATAGTTATCCCAAGAGATCAGGTTTCTTCCGCTTAAGCTAAAGGTGATGTCATTAAAGCGTTTAAATTGGCCTAAACGATAGCTTAAGGCTACTTCACGCAGCTTAACAAAAGAACCATCATCTACACGCCATTCTTCAATTGCGTAAACGCTATTGATATAACCGCGAGGTAAAACGCCATTGTGCTCCATTTCGGCCACTTCACCATTACCTACACCTTGACGCGTACGCCAGTCAGCATTCCATACATCTACACCTTGAACAGCGTCCAATTGTACACGCAGGTCAAACTTCTTGTAGCTTAACTCATTGGTCAATGTGGCTGTATAATCAGGGTTAGGATCACCAACAACTTTACGCAATGTAGTTCCAGAAGGTAAGCCAGAAGCATCTCTTCCTGGAGTATAGGTTAATGTACTGTTTTGTGTTCCTTTTTCAATTTGAGGGAATCCTGATGCGCTTTTTACATCGTTTCCATTACCATCTTTGGCAAAGAAAGTTCCGTAGAACACACCAATTGGCTGCCCTTCAATAATAGCTACTGGGGCACCTGGGTTTGTGCTGAATAAAATGAGCGACTGGCCAATGTGTACAGCTTCATTGCGGTTGCGGTTAAAGATACCGGTAACATTCCATCTGAAGTCTTTGTTAGCAACAGGTGCTGCATTCACTACTACTTCAAAACCTTTGTTGCGCAATGAACCAATGTTGTCTAACAAACTGGAGTATCCAGTAGTAGGAGCTACAAAACGGTTGATCAGCAGGTCTTTTACATTTTTAATATAATAGTTGAACGAAATGCCTAAACGGTCTTTAAAGAAGCCCATGTCCGTACCAAATTCCCATTCTTGCTGGCGCTCAGGTTTTACATTCTCATTGGCCAAGGTAGTTCCTGAGGTTGAAGATGTTCTTCCAACCAGAGGGGTTGTTGAGTAGGTATTAAAGCGGGAGTAAGCGCCAATACCTGTAAGGTTTCCTGACTCACCATAGGCTGCACGTAGCTTGAACAGGTTCATAAAGTCCAGGTTCCAATAATCTGCTCCAGAAAGAACATAGCTGGCACTGGCTTTTGTGTAAAGCTGATTGCGCTCTTCTTTACCAAATACAGAAGAACCATCCAAGCGCAGTGCTCCGGTTAAGAATAACTGGTTTTTAAACTTAAGGCCTTCTTGTAAATAGGCACCAGAGATTGACATTTCTGAACGATCATCGGCTGGTTGTAAAATAGTAGTAGCACCAGGTACTGTTTCAACTATTGGGGCTAGACCGCGACCCTGTGCCAGAAGGTAGTTGTTACGCTCGTATTGCAATGAATAACCAAGCTGTGTAGAAGAAGAAAGGTTATTATTGATATCAACCTGGTAGTTACCGCTTAGGTCGTGGTTGATCTGGAAGAACGTATTAGTTGCCGCACTGGCATAACCGTTTTGTGTTTCATTGATCGGGAAGCCACCACCATAAAACGCAGGGTTTACGTTGTAGGCAAAAGGTGGAATGAAGGTAGTACCGCTCTGCGTATAATTATCAATACCTAATGTATAGTTGAAGTTCAGGTTCTTGATTGGATTAAACTTCAAACCAGCATTGGCTAATATGCGGTTGGTAATTTGCTTTTGCTTGACGTCTTCAATGACTGACACTGGGTTTACGCGACCTCTTTCACCAACTGCTTTCAAGTTACCATTGGCATCTCTTTGCCAAATGTTGTGGAAGTTACCAATGATGTTGATAGAGTTCAGCGGTGAAAAGAATGATTGTCCATCAGGCTTTTCATTGGAGGTGCTGTTGATATAATTGAAGCCACCTGTAAATGATAAAGTTGATGACAGTGTTTGATCCAGGTTCATACGGAATGTATAACGCTGGAAGTCTGTGTTCTTTACAATACCCTCATTGAATAAATAAGATGCAGAAGCAAAGTATTTTGTTTTGTCTGTACCACCTCTAACAGAAACACTATTGTCGGTACCCATACCTGGATCAAAAATGTAGTCCTGGTAGTCGTAACGTGTTACAGGAGTAGTGTTAGTAGGCAATGCTGCCGGAGTACCTACCGCACTAATGATATCTTGCGTAAGCACATCAGGAGAACCACCAAATTTTACTGGAGAGTGGTTGAAAGGTACTTTTTTGCGCAACTCGTTTCTCATAACTGTAGTAGAGAAACTTACCTGGGGGGCACCACTGCGTCCTCTTTTAGTAAAGATCTGTACCACACCAGCATTTGCTCTGGAACCATAGATAGCTGCTGCGGCTGCACCATTCAGCACCTCTATACGGTCGATATCATTTGGATTAATATCTACCATACGGTTCTGGCCAATCTGTCCTACAAAGTTTCCGCCATCATAGTTCGATGAGGTATTGGTAACGCGTGTAGTAGCATTGTTTACAATTACGCCATCCACAATGTATAAAGGCTCTGAGGAGCTGTTAATAGAACTGATACCACGCAGGCGTACACTCATACCGCCGGCAGGATCTCCCGAGTTTTGAATGATCTGGGCACCGGCCGTTTTACCTTGCAATGCTTGCAGTGCGTTTGTTGAGGCGCCTTTTGTCAGATCTTCCGCCTTCACGGTGCTAATGTAGCTACCCAACTGGCGACGGGTAGTACCTTGTGTAGTACCGGTAACGATCACCTCTTCTAAACCCAATGCATCCGGAGCTAATTGTGCATTCAGGTTATAGGTGGTTGCGTTTCCAAGTTGCAAGAGCTTTTCTTGCATTTTAAAGCCAACACCAGAAAAAATAATTGTTTGGTTTCCTGATTTAATGTTGGCTGCTAAGGAATAGTTTCCGTTGACATCTGTAGACGTCCCAAATGTGGTGTTCTTAACCGTTACTGTAATGGCAGGTACACCCTTACCCTCAGCATCGGTAACTTTTCCCTGAATCTGTACCTGTGCCCAGAGGCTGGAACAGATCAGGATAGATACAAGTGTGGTCATTAATTTTCGCTTGTTGCGAAGAGCATGCAGATAAATTTTTAGCATAACACAGTTTTAAAAATAGAATTAGTGCAATCGTAAGCAACTGAGAATTGCATATCTAAATTCATTAAACTTTTCCATTATTGAAGAGTTTTGAGTATAAATGTGGAAAAGTCGGTTGTCTAACGGTGTTATAACTTGATCAATGCATACTAAAATAGAAAGCCCATAAAAAATAAGGCTACCGTTTGGTAGCCTTTAACGATGTTTAAATGGTGGGGTCTTGCGGCGTATTGGTATTGCCATCTCGCTCTTGCTGCGGGTAGGGGTAAAAGTTACGTGTTCTTTCCGCTCCGGGTGCACCGGGTGCAGGTCGGTTAAAGCGACGGCTATCTTCCAGGCGCATACCAAACAAGTATAATTCTATCTGCCGGTTTTTATAGATCTCTTGCAGTATAGCCTCTTGTGTCATAGGTCCGCTATAAGGGGGCAAGTCGGCACCTAGTAAATAAGGGTCATCTGCTGGTTTTTTGGCCAACACCTTGTTTAAGAATTCAACAGCCTTGGCTAAGTCATTTTTTCTGGCATAAGCTTCCGCCTGTATTAATAGCATTTCCCCGGGAACATAGATAGGGATAGGTGAAGCGTCGCCCTGAAAAAAGCTCGATCCGTTCTGCGCATTTTTAGTCGTATCAAATGGTAGTCTTTTGTCACCCGCCTGGGGAGCCAAACTGCTCGGTAAGCCTAAATCTTTTCTAATGCCTACCACATTACTTGATACCAATCCTGACCGAAAAACCGGATTGGGATTTATAAGGTTATAAAAGAAGACAGATTTCCTGGCAAGGTCAACTGCCGACGCTTTCGCTATTGCCTGGTCATTATTTAAGAGCATCATATTGTAGCGGGCTGATAAGGCCAGCAGGGTATTTTTTACATCAATTTCAGCACCAACCGCTTTTATAAAGTCGGCTGGTAATGTAGTGCCTTGCAATAACGTGGAGGCCTCATCCAAAAGTTGAATGGCACGTTGCAGGGCATCCTTGCGTGGACTAAATTGAGCGTTAGGGCCTGTATTAATGGGAACTTGTTCCCAAAACATGGATAGTGTGCCTATTGCTAACGCTTTATACAAATTACCATAGATCTTAATCGCGTTTTTCGTGCTTACATCTGTAAACTTCTCTGCGTTATTAATGAGTTTTTGCGCCTCGCTATTGACAATATTGGTGGTTATCCAAAGACTACCCAACACGCCATTGGCCGGAGACACGTTATTACCACCATTTAATAACTGTGCTAGATCTGCATTACCGGCATTAAGGACGGTTAGTTCTCCAGTTGTCAGGCCACTGGCGCTGATGGCCTGGTATACTGTGGCCGGGCCTAAATTGTTGACGGCATACCGGTTCTTTATGCCTACAATAACCCCTGTAATACCCTGTACGGTGCTGTAGACTTCCTCTTCCACCGGTTCATTAGGGTTGTCGTATTCTTTTTTGCACCCTATGGTAGCTGAAATGAAAGTGCAGATTGTTATTATATAAAGTAATTGTTTCATGATAGCTACATTTTAGAAGTTGGCAATAACGGATAGTTGAACGGTTCTAGGTATTGGGAAAGAACCAAAGTCGTTTCCGCGAACCACTGACTGACCAGAGGAGTTCACTTCCGGATCAAACCCACGGTAATCGTCAATTGACCAAAGGTTTCTACCGATCAACGATACTTTTACATTTTCGGCGAACTTGAATTTTCTAAACGTATAACTCAATGCCAACTCACGCAGTTTGGTATAGTCGCCGCTTTCCACATGGTCTTCCTGAATGCGCGGACCTATAAAGCCACCTATAGCCGCTACCCAGCCACGGGTCAGTTCGCCTTTTAGTTCTTTTTCAGCTGTTGGTCCATTACCTACGTTGTTGCGGGTAATCCAGTCCCAGTTATACACTTCGTATCCATACGCGCCATCCCATTGCATGCGAAGGGAGAAGTTTTTAAAATTAAACTCGTTGGTAAAGGATCCCGTATAATCTGGATTAGGATCTCCCAGCACTTTCCGTAATGGTGTACCAACCGGTTGTCCATTAGCGTCTCTTCCAATAGTGCCCTTGCTTTCATCGCCGCGCTCTACCTGGGGCAGTTGAAATCCATCAACAGTACGCAGGAGTAGGCTACCATCCGGATTGCGGGCAAAGTAGTTGACATAGTAAATACCTACAGGGTAGCCTACCAGTATACCGGTAGTGTTACCCGCATTAAAACCAATAAAGGTGGCTCCCCGATACACTTCAGTGACTTCGTTCTTATTATGGTTGACTAATAAAGAGAGGTCCCAAGAGAAGTTGCTAGTTCTAATTGGTGTAGCTGTCAACATAGCTTCAAAACCCTTATTGGTCATTGTACCCAGGTTATCGATCAGTGAAGCCGCTCCGTTTGAAGGCGCAATATTGAAAGGAAGTATCAGGTCTTTGATTTCCTGGTCGTAGTAGCTAAACTGCAAACCTAATCGGTTTTTAAGGAAAGACATATCGGCGCCAAATTCGTACTCGGTCTTTATCTCTGGCTTTATGTCTTTATTACCCACCCTGTTACGTGGCGCAAATCCACCTCCCGTGTAATTGATAGGCTGATAGGTAATAAAGCGGTCATAGGGGCCTACACCAGTGAGGTTACCCGCCTTACCGTAAGAAGCGCGCAGCTTCAAGGTATTAAACCACGTGCTGGATGACATATCACCCCAGAAGTTTTCATCTGAAATGGTATAGCTGATGCTGGCTTTCGGATAAAAGATGTCCTGATTGTCTTTGCCAAAAGCAGATGATCCATCGAAACGTCCGGCCAGTGTTAAAAAGAGTTTGTTATTGTACCCAAATGTTTGCTGAAGAAAGTATCCGTAAATGGACTGCTCTGTTCTTCTATCGACCGGGGTGGTAAAAAGGTTTTGGGCAGCCGAAATCGTCTTTACTAAGGGAATCAGATCCCGTCCTTCCTGCGAGTTAAAGGTGGTTTTAATATACTGGGCAGTAAAACCGCCACTGGTAGTGGATTGCAGGTTTTTGGTCAGATCAAATTTATAGGAAGCAACAGCATCAGTGGTCCATTGGAAGTAATTGTATTTGCCATAGCTCACATAGCCATCAGGGAAGAAGTCGGCAGATACGTTTTCATAAGGCAAGCGGGCTTGATAGGTTTGTCCTTCCTGTGCATAGGTGTCGAAGCCATTTGTAACATCTACACTCAAGCCCTGTATAGGTGTTAAGGTAAGTTTGATATCTGATAAGGCCCTGTTTGTTTCCTGGCGTATATCATATGTTTCAATGACTGATAAAGGATTCACGCGGACCCTTTCCACATGCAACAGGTTGCCATTAGCGTCTCTTTCATTGATATTCCAAACATTATCAATGATGGTCATAGTGCTAACCGGCGAGAAGAAGTTGTTACCGTTAGGCATATCCTTTGACTTAGCGTTAGTATAAGAAATACCGCCGGACAGCTTAGCCCATCTGTTCAAGGTAAGGTCTGTTCGGGCACGCAAGCCATAACGCTGAAAATTGGTATTCTTAATAATGCCATCATTCTTTAAATAAGAGCCTGAGAAATAATAACTGGCATTTTCACTACCGCCAGTAACCGATAAATGGTTGTCGGTTCCCAATGAGCTTTCAAAAATATCGTCCTGGTAGTCGTAGCGCGTTACAGGGTATTTGACTTGATCTAAGCGTCCGCCAAGTGCTGTGGGGCCTGTTCCAGGAGTAGTGGCCTGGTCGGGACGAAGGTTGGCAATAGTTGTTAAGCGGTCTCCAACCGCAAACAACCGCGGATCGCCAGGTATACCAAAACGGAAGGGATAGTCATTCATTTCCCAACGTTTGCGTAAGGAGTTGTGTTGAATACTGGTGGTGAGAGAAACGCGTGGCTTACCACTCCGACCTCTTTTAGTGAAGATCTGTACCACACCATTAGAGGCACGAGAACCGTAGATTGCTGCTGCAGCGGCTCCATTGATCACTTCTATACGTTCAATGTCATTGGGGTTGATATCTACCAGTCGGTTGGCACCTGTGCGGATCTGTGCGCCTTGTGCATCGGCATTTTGGTTGATCACATTCACGGAGCTGTTATCAATGATAATACCATCTACCATATAGAGCGGCTCAGAAGAACCAAATATGGAACCTACACCCCGTAGCTTCACGGAAACACCGCCTGCAGGATCGCCTGAGTTTTGGGTGATCTGCGCACCCATCACCCGGCCACTGAGCATAGCACTCAGGTTTTGCGCACCGGTATTTTGTAGTTGCTCTGCAGATACGGTAGAGATCGCATTTCCCAATTGTCGCTTAGAACTTCTTCCTAATGTTCCCGTCACCACCACTTCATCTAGCCCCAGCGCATCTTGCATAAGGCTGTCATTCACTATATAAGAAGTGGCATCACCAATGGTTAAAGGGGCTATTCTTGTTTTGTATCCAATGCCAGAGAACTCAAGATTATAACTTCCCTTTTTCAAGTTGGCATCAAGGGCATAATTACCAGTCGGATCTGTAGTGGTACCAATAGTAGTGTTTCGCACACTAACTGAAATACCGGGAACGCCTTTGCCTTCAACGTCGGATACTCTACCCTGAATGCGTATTTGAGCAAATAATGTAAGTGTAAAAAAGAGCAGTGCTGCGGTGATGAACAAACGTTTCCGCATGCGGCAATAGAATGCATAAAAATGTTGCATAAAGCAGGTTTTAAATTACAAATGACACAAAAGGGTACTGCTTTACGCGTGAGTGGGGTACTACCGTACGCGTAGGTGGAAAGAGCTTACATGTGAGTACTATTTGCTTTACGTGTGAGTACTACTAATTTCTAAAATATTTTTTGTTAATGCTAGTATCAAATGATAAAAGGGGAAAACAATTTTTAGGATTAATCAAACCAGCTTTAAGGAAGTGGTCTTTGGCGTAAGTTTTCCAGGCCTTGCTGCATAATAGCTCCATAGGTTTTTTCATAAAACAAACTGCCAAACTTTTGCCATGGATACCATTTTAGGTGAAAGTCCATATACCACTGTAAGGTTAAAGAATCGGCTGAAGGAAACTGGTATACCTGCCAGCCATTGGTAATAGGCGTTTGGTCGTTGTACTGGATTTGAAAGACAACGGTGGAATCTGTTTTAGCTAATGGAGTAGCTTTTAAGTATTGCTGACGCCCTTGCGCTTTCAGCTGTTGCACCAAGGGATGCCATTGGCTCCAGGTAGTAGTGTCACCAACATAGGTAAGCATCTGCGATGAGCTGCTTCCAATATTCACCGCCTTGGATATACGAATATGAGAAGGAATAAATAAGGAAATAGCTGTGAGCAACACAAAGAAAAACAAGAAGCTGATTACGGCCAGTTTAATGATGCGCAAGGTGGTTGAAGGTTTTGATTGGGGGCAAAGATACCAACTGAACCATGATTATTGGGCTAGAACTAAGATTATTAGGAGGGAGACAGAACCAGGATTATTAGGATGAGAGGGATTAGGAGGAAAAGAAAAGCAAAACCCGGGCTTTTACTTCATAAGTGTGCGCTCTCTCAACATGTAAGGCAGTAAGGTAGCATGGCCCGGGCTTTGTATAAGTAGGAGGTGTGAGGTATTGCTGATGCATGTTATTGCAGGCGCGAAGTCCTAGTTGTAGAGCTGGTATTTTGGATGTGTTGATTCTCTTTGTGGAAGGCGTCGGATAGGGACCCGCGTTAGGTTAGCCTTGGCAAAAACCTTTTTACATTTAAATAAATTTCAAGCTATGACATTGGTAGGCTTTCTTGTTCTTTTGGTTATTGCTGCAATTTGCGGTGCTGTTGGACAATCTTTGGCGGGTTATGATCTGGGCGGGTGCCTGGTGTCGATAGTGGTGGGTTTTATAGGCGCCTATATTGGTTTGTGGATTGCAGGCAAGTTTGGCCTGCCGCGTATGTTTGAAATTTCTATTGAAGGCAAACCTTTCCCGATAATATGGGCTGTTATCGGCTCCGCTATTTTTACGGTGCTCGTTGCGCTGATCCGAAGGGCTACAGCAGGACCCAGGTATTAAGCAGGCTCCTGTTTCTTGAATTGTCAATAGCCATTGCCGGTATTTACTTCCCTGTTCTATTTCTTTACCCAAGGAGTGGTGGGCATAGCTCACTTGCTATGTTTAAACGAAACACCAGAATTTGCTTTAGCTTTAAGGAAATCTTTTTCAATGAGAAAGACGCTTAGTTTCATCTGTGTTTTGGTAGCTACCATTAACTGCTCTGCGCAAACCCAAGTGCCCTCAGCAGCAGAAGTACTCAAGCCTGTATATGCAAAAGCAGCCAAGGAAAACAAGAATGTGCTATTGATCTTTCACGCCTCCTGGTGTGTGTGGTGTCGTAAAATGGATTCTTCCCTACATGATAATGCGGTGAAACCGTTAATTGATAAAAACTATGTAACTACGCACCTCTCTGTTTACGAGTCAGATAATAAAAAAGAGCTGGAGAATGCCGGTGCATTGGAAATGCTGACAAAGCTCGGCGGTGCTGATCTGGGAATACCCTATTGGGTGGTACTGGATAAGAATGGAAAACTATTAGCCGATGCGCAAAACAAGCCTGGTGAAAACAGCGGCTGTCCAGCTACAGAAGAAGAAGTTGCCCATTTTATAAGTGTACTAAAGAAAACATCTTCACTAACCGAACCGCAGCTAAAGGTCATTGAAAAGCGGTTCCGAGTAAATGATCAGTAGGTTCACAAGTTCACAAGTTCACAAGTTCACAAGTTCACAAGTTCACAAGTTCACAAGTTCACAAGTTCACAAGTTCACAAGTTCACAAGTTCACAAGTTCACAAGTTCACAAGTTCACAAGTTCACAAGTTCACAAGTTCACAAGTTCACAAGTTCACAAGTTCACAAGTTCACAAGTTCACAAGTTCACAAGTTCACAAGTTCACAAGTTCACAAGTTCACAAGTTCACAAGTTCACAAGTTAGTTTTCATTAACAGGTGAACTTGTAAACAGGTGAACTCGTAAACATATTTAAAAGCCCTGAACGGTATTGAAGCATTATAAATGTAAGAGTCCCGCCTTATACAGCGTATTTATGGGTTTGTTGTCCCAGAATAGTTCAAAGTCTTCCAGTCCAGCGTATTCATAATCAGCTTTTACCTGCTGAAGGGTAAGCGGAGTGGGGTTACTCACACTGATCTTAGGTAATAAATTGATGAACCATGCTCCCTTTTCTGGTTCTACATTAATCGTATGTACTGCTTTCTTGGTTTGAAAGGTGAGTGACATTACTTCCCACTGGGCGCCTTTCTTTGATTTTGTAAATGTTTCTGTTTTAGGCGTCTTACCTAACCATACCAATTTACTGTTAGGTAGTGAAGTGAACTCGGGCTCTTCAATGGCTTTGCGGATATAATCGGGTGCTACGCTGGTCTTTGGAATTTTAAAATCAAACCATTTTTGTAATGGGTAATCCAGACAAGCAGCATGCATATAGTTCAACAGTGCTTTTTTCAATCCATAGCCAAAGCTTTCATGGTCAGCGCCTGTAGGATCAATATGCTCAACATCGTTGTTGGCAAAACTGCCTACCATTTCGGTAACTTTCTTTACCGAATACTTAGCAGGCTCTAAACCTACCGGGCTATGGGCTGTCATGGTAAACAAATGCCAAAAAGCTGATTGTAAAACACCGGCTTCAAAAAGCTGACGCACCATTTCCAGCGAGTCGATCGTTTCCTGGGCTGTTTGAGTAGGGAAGCCATACATCAGGTAGGCGTGTACCATGATGCCTGCTTCTGTAAAATGCTTGTTCACGCGCGCCACTTGGGCCACCGTGATACCTTTATTGATCAGCTTCAACAACCGATCGGAAGCTACTTCCAGTCCGCCGCTTACCGCAATACAGCCCGATGCTTTTAACAGCAGGCAGAGATCGCGGGTAAAGCTTTTTTCAAAACGTATATTGGCCCACCAGCTTACCACCAGGTTGCGTCGGATGATCTCTTGTGCCAGCGCTTTCATCAGGGCAGGTGGCGCAGCTTCATCTACAAAGTGAAACCCATTCTGTCCTGTTTGTGTCATCATCTCTTCCATGCGATCTACCAGCAAGGAAGCAGTAATGGGCTCATAGTTTTTGATATAATCGAGGGATATATCACAGAAGGTGCATTTACCCCAATAGCAACCATGTGCCATGGTCAGTTTGTTCCACCGGCCATCGCTCCAGAGACTGTGCATCGGGTTGGCCACTTCAATGGCAGAAATGTATTGATTTAGGTAGAAGTCGCTATAATCAGGAGTGCCTACCTGTCCTTGCTTATAATCAGAGCAGGCCGAATTGTTGAGGTAGGTAACAGCGCCATCAATAAGCGTGAACGTGCGTTTTAATTCAGCCTGTGATTTCTCGCCATTAATGTGTCCAATCAATTGCTCTATAGGCGCTTCACCATCATCGAGCGTGATGAAATCGTAAAACTCAAACACTCGAGGATCACTGAGAGAGCGTAATTCCGTATTAGCAAACCCGCCACCCATGGCCACCTTGATATCCGGGTAATGTTTACGGATCCACTGTCCACATCGCAGCGACGTGTACAGGTTGCCAGGAAAAGGGACTGACAGACAAACCAACTTCGGTTGTACCTCAGCCATCCTTTTTTGAAGCACATCAATAAGGATATGATCCATGTAGGTATAATCCTGCTGGAGAGAAGTGTACAGCTCATCAAATGTATTGGCGGAACGGCCCAATCGCTCTGCATACCGACTAAAGCCAAAATGCTCATCCACTGTTTCCTTAATCAGGTCGCTTAAGTCCTCCAGGTACAGCGTAGCCAGGTGCTTGGCTCTGTCTTGTATACCCATGCTGCCAAAGGCCCAATGCAGATCATCCAGCTGGGCAAAGCGACTGGCTTCAGGCAGAAAGTCACGCTTACAGATGAGGTGAGCAAGAGTAGGGCGTTTGCCTTGCAGGAAGAGTATTACATCATCAATGGTGTTGATATAGTCTTCTTTAAGCGTAATAATGCGCTCAATATTTTCAGAATGGGCCTCGTGGCCGCTTTCTATATGTGCAAAAAGCTGTTGCAGGCCTGCTTTATTGAAGAGAGCCAGCGTTACTTCAATACCCAGATCGGCCTGGTAGGAAGGGATATTCTTGGTATTTAAGAACCCTTTCAGATAGGCAGTGGCCGGGTAGGGCGTATTCAATTGTGTAAACGGAGGAGTAATTAAAAAAACAGGTGCTTGCAAAACGGCTATTTAAGTCGCAAAAGTATCATTAAGAAGCGGCATTAATGTGGAGGGTTTCTTAAAGTTGGGGAGGGTGAGAGGCAGAGGCTAACGACGTGGATGGTATTGCTGGCAGCACAGGAAGTCCGTGTTGCGGCCGTTTAACACCTATTCTACCGTTGATTAATGATTAAATAGCTGAATGTTAGTCTTTAGCTTGTGTTGCAGCTATAAGTGTTGTACACAGACTGCCAAACATCGGGAGGCTTTTAGAAAAAGAACCATTTTTCTTAATCGTTGTCAGTATAGGCTCTACTTCCACTGTTTCCTCATTTCGTCTGCCGGTAACCGCTGCTGATTGAAAATTTACTGTTGAAGTTATGTACAAGAGCTACTATTTATTCTTTGCCTGAACAAAAGCTTGCATTTACAATCAGATGATGTTACAAGGTCAAGCCAACTTGCCTAAAACCAAATGTTGGTGGCAGTTGTGGTAATAAACCGAATTTCCATTCCTGTTTTCTCCACCATTATATTTCGTCTTTTTACATCAAAAAGTAGTCTCGGAAATTATATTTTCATCGAAGCCATATAGAGTCCACACATCATACTTATTATTTAACAGTTGATTACAAAAGAAATGATCGCCTCTTAGCTGCAATATAATTTCGAAAAAAAAGGACAATGAATTTAATAAAAGAGCAAAGGTCGATCGGTATCATAACGATATTATCCGGCCTAATTGCGCTTGCGTGTATTATTTTGACCCTTATTGCTGTAAATTTTAATATTGATGCACTATCAGATCCTGTTCTGGTGTTATCAACAGTAGGCACAAATTCAGTTGCGGCTCGTTGGTCAATGATTTCTGACATGTTTGGCTATTATCTTTTATTGCTCCCCATAATTTACCTTTTTCATGATTGGATGAAAGAAAAGTCGGCATGGAATAATTTGGTGACTTTTAGCGGCGTTGCTTATGTTTTGATCGGAAGTATAGGTGCCTCTATACTGGCTGTTGTATGGCCTAATATAATGGATGCCTTTCACTCTGCTAATGTTACTGAGCAGCAAATATTGACGGCCAACTTCAAATTAATAAATGACGCGGTTTATAGCGGCTTGTGGAACTTGCTGGAGATGAGTTTTGCTGCAGTTTGGTGGATATTTATTGGTTATCAACTTCAGAAAAATGAGTTCAAATATATAGGTTGGTTAACCATTAGTACTGGCATTTCGTGCCTGGGAGATACTGTAGCAGGAATACTTCAATTTGACACGCTGCACGAGGTTTCCTTAAATATATACCTCTCATTAGCTATTGTTTGGGCGATAGTAATTGGAATATTCATAATGAGAAAAAAATTAAAATAGATTTAGCCGTATTTCCGGTCAGTTCCTACAATGGGTTATGCTTCTAAAGCATTGCCACCAACGTTCGGGGCTTTGCGAAGTACGGGCATTAGCATTCCTGTCGTTCGCTTGGCCGTAACTTTTGATTTACTACGGCCAAAGTACAACAGTTGATTAGAATTACAAATGTTGCTAAGGCGGTATTCTATCGCCCGTATTTTGCAAAACCCTTGTGCTTGTTGCACAACTCAGCCTCCTAAAGCCACTGTAAAAGTGGTAAATTAAACCATGCAAGGAAAGAAACCTTTTCAAGACAAGCGCCTTGCTTCCTTCCGCCTCTCGGAGCGGGTGCCGCGTGACAACTTCTACCGCCGCTTAAAAGCAATCATGGATGTGGAGTGGCTCTATGAAGCCACCCAAAAGTACTATGGCCGTGAGGGCCACAAATCGCTGGACCCGGTGGTGTTCTTCAAACTCATTTTAATTGGTTATCTCGAGAACCTCTTAAGCGATCGAAGAATCATCCAGACCGTCAGCCTGCGCCTGGATCTTTTGTACTTTATCGGTTACTCCCTGGACGAACCGCTGCCCTGGCATTCTACCATCAGCCGCACGCGTCAACTTCTGGGTGAAGAGGTCTTTAAAGAACTCTTCAAACGGGTCTTACGCCAGTGTGTGCAACAAGGCATGGTGAAGGGCAAACGCCAGGCCCTGGACTCGGTGCATGTCAAAGCCAATGCGTCGATGGACTCCTTAAAAGAAAAAGAAATTGTGCAGGACGGGGAAGCCTATGCAGGTGAACTCGGTGAAGATGCAGAGGACGAAGAGCAAACAGAAAAGCAAACCGTCTCCGTCTTCAAACACCAGCAAGTGCAGTGGCATCACGGCTGGAAGCGGAAGGCCTACCAAGGGCGGCCCAGTGGTGGATGGCGGGCTCGCTTTGTCTCCAACCACACCCACTACAGCACTACCGATGGGGATGCCCGTGTGGCCGTCAAACCCGGCAAGCCCCGCCAGTTAAACTATTTGGGGCAACTCAGTGTCGATACCGCCCATCACGTTATTACTTGTATACAGGCCGACTATGCCAGTAAAAAAGACTCGCAGTGTTTGCCCTCATTACTCCGGCATACCATTGACAATGTAAAGGCGGTAGGCTTAAAAGTAAAAGAAGTACTCTGCGATGCGGGCTACTCCTCTTCGGAGGCCCTAAAAGCACTGAAGCAGTACCGTGTCACCGGCTATATCCCCAACTTTGGGCAATATAAACCCACCCGGGAAGGCTTCCGCTATTTTGCCGGCGGGGATTATTACCAATGCTCCCGGGGAGTAAGGCTTCCTTTTAAACGCATCAAGGACTCTCATGATGGCACGTACCAGATGCGGGTCTACAGAAGCAGTTCTTTGGATTGCAGGAACTGCCCTTTGAGAAAAACCTGTATTGGTAAAAGTGATTTTAAAAAGATTGAAGACACTGTAGACAAACCCCTCTATGATGAGATGCATCTCCGGCTACAAACCCGCAAAGCCAAACGTATGAAACGGCTTAGGCAAGCCACCGTCGAACCGGTGATTGGTACCCTGGTGAACTTTTTAGGGATGCGACGAGTGAACACAAGAGGCATCCAGCTGGCCAACAAGTGTTTGCTGATGGCCGCCGTGTGTTATAATTTGAAAAGACTCCTAAAATGGATGGGGGAAGCCGAAGGCAAAGGCGAAAAAACGCTTGGCCAGCTACTGGTTATGCTGTACTGGCTACCGGTTCTCTACAGCCGAAGAGGAGAGCAAATACAAACCAGCTTAAGCTACGCTTGCTAAAATCAAAAAACCACATACAAATACTGTTTTAGTTCCGAGTTGTGCAACAGCCACCCTTGTTGTGCGCGAGTGCTTATACCAGACTACATATTATTTTAATTTTATAAACTCTTCTGGGTTTTGTCGGGCGTATTTTTCTAGTAAGTTCATCATTTTGTCATGTGTCGCATAGTAAATACTGTCCAACTTGTCAAATGATGTTAGATTTTCATAAAGTGGTGTCCAATCATCTTTTTGTCTTTGAATAGCGAATTTATCTTTGTTAGCCAAATACTCCTTGTCGGCTTTGTCAATTAGATTAATCATGGAATTGTCGCCAATTAACTTTAGTCCATCATTTATTGCGGGTAAATATTTTCTGTAGCCATTCCAATAGAACTGAATAAACCCTCCGTTCGTTACTTCTGCATCTAAGTACCAGATGAAATATAATGCCTTTTGTCCAGGTGAAAACCGTTTGGAAAGCTCTTTGTCATCGTCTTGCGTTTTAGCAATATTGATCGGCTCTAAAAGCGCCCAGCCCAAATCCCAGCCATGAAGAGTGTCAAATTTTGATTTTTCAAAGTCAGGTTGCAAGTGATTAGATGTATCAAAAACGGTGAATTCGTTAGTCAAAGTATTTTCGTTTTTGTTTGATTTGTTCTTTGTCTGATCACAGCTGATTAAAGATGTAAATAGGATAAATGTCAATAGTTGTCTCATAATTGTTAGGGTGTGTCCGGTAGCATTGCGCACAACACCTAAATCCTATGTAATAGGGATAGCTGGTTGCTGATAAAGATACGTTGGTTTTCAAAGTGTAGTATAAGCGGTAAGTTGGTAGGGCCGCCGCCGCTGTATTCTAAAGCACAATAGGGGCCCTGCCAGCTGACTAAATCCTTTAATCCGTTTCCCTTTTGATTACTAAAAAAAGCCTTACGCCAGCTGCGCGGTCGGGTTGTCTTTTTTCACCTTATTACCTTTGTCTTGGCATCCTATCAGCAGTCGGAGTCCTTGTGTCCGCTGCAAGCATTTATTACAGGCAAAGGAAGTGGCGCTGTATGCTATACGACAGCAGTCTTCGGCCTATACTAAGCACAGGGAGCTGCATAGCGTGTTTTACAGTCGCCACTTTTTATTTTTAAATGCCTTTTCTGCATTGTGTTAAAAGATCAGAACGGTAATAAGATACAGGCCTCTGTTAGGCCAGGGCTTTTACTTTTTCCAATTGGTAGGGTTCTCCTGTTTTGATCACATGGTACATCCGGCTGAGGGTCTTGGCAGCCAGCTTGACGATCAGCTTTTTATGATCACCACCTTTGCGCTCCTGGTAGTACTGCATTAAGACCGGATCTTTTTTGCATGCCACCCAGGCCGCCTCTACCAAATAGCTTCTCAACAGGGCTTTACTACGCCGGGTTAGTCCCTTGGTATAGGTGCGTCCACCGGAGCTGTGTACGGCAGGTACTAACCCCACATAGGCACTTAAGCGGTCGATGCCTTTAAAGCGGCGGATGTCGCCCACTTCAGCCAAGACCCCGATGGCGGTTAGGGGGCCCACACCCGGTAGCGAGCGCAACAGGTAATAATCCTGGCGGTGGTTTTTGCGGGTATAGATGCGCAACTCCTTGGAGACCTGTAGGAACTGGGTTTTCAAAAATTCCAGTTCTGCTAATCGGCTGTGCATGGCTGTGGTAGCTGGTGTGTAAGACCAATGCTGCTGCCCCAGCCACTGGAGCATCTCTTTACTCCAGGTGATGGTGTCGTATTTTTTAGGCAGTACAATGCCATAGTACAAGAGCATGCTTTTAATGCTGCACTTAATACGCCGGATATTTTTAACCAGGTCATTACGCCGGCGAAAAAGGCTACGGAACTGTTCTTGTTCGTGCGATGGAATATAAATGCCGGTGAGTCGTCCCGCCGCCAGTTCCTGGGCCAGGTGGGTGCTGTCAATCTTATCGGTTTTACAAACGGCAAGTTTATGGCCACGGGCAATATCACCGGGGTTGACCACCAGCACCTGCCAACCCGCAGCCGTCAGGGAGTGGTAGATGTGGTAGCCGCAGCAGCAGCTCTCATAACAGCACTGTACCTGGTGATGGGGAAAATGCTTTTGAATATAGTTCACTAAGATGGCTGCATTGGCTTCCATAGTGAAGCGTTTGACAACAAGGTGTTCTTCCTGGATAGTAACCGCCCACGTTTTTTTGTGGACATCTAAACCAATAAAAAGCTGTTGCATAACTTACCTCCTTTAGTGTTTAGGACCGGTAAGCTATCCCATTTACATGAATGCTATACGCATGTTCTTGCAGGTAGGTAAGAGTTGTGGTTGAGTTGCAAACCATTTATTATTAGCCCCTTTCATTTGCGTTTCTTTGTTAGCGTTAACATGAAAAGCGCATGTTTTTATTTTAGCTGTTAACCCTAAAAGCGCAAGTGTTTTATACCGTTGGTGTTGAGGCGAATACAGTATATCAGGAGTGTGATCAACTATTGAAAACTTTTTAAATAGGATAAAGTGTCCTGTGTTTCGGTTGTTGCAATCTCCATATATAGGCTACGCAGAGCAACCGCACCAGCTTAGGATTGCAGTTGTTATTTTTTCTTTGCTTTCCGTGAAGGCTTTGCATTCTGGTTGTAATCCAGGCAAATGTCTAGCCAATACGCAAAGTCCTTTTTTGTTGCAAAGCCGTCTGGTGTAACATAGCAAAACCCTTCAAGTTGCCTTCCCCTCATGATTATATTTTGATAACCTTTTCTTCCTTCTATAATTGGTAGTAAAGCTGGGTCGTAGCGACACATTAAGTTGTTGCCACTTACATTCACACACATTTTGTTATTCACTAAAAATGCAAGTCCGCCAAACATTTTCTTTTCCGTTATTGCTAAGTTTGAAAAGTTGTTAAAGTATTCTCTTACAGTGTCGGCAAGTTTTGTGTCGTATGCCATAGGGATTATTTTGAAGGTTACATCGTTGTTGGGATTGATGTGGCGGCTTACGTTTTGGCTACCAATAGTAATGAAAGATAGCTAACTTATTGACAACCTCCCTGCACTTAGATTGGTGGTGCAGCCACCGCGCATAGTTAGGATGATCGTCAACAAAGGCGTAAGAAAGCAGGTAACCTAACCGTTACGATTGCCGCCGTGTCTCTTTCCACACGCAAGGCTATATAAAGGAGACACGGCGGGAACCGAGAATGACATATTTAGTTGACAGATGACAGTTGACAGTTGACAGATGGCAGATAATCGCCTCTAGTTGCAGACTGTCAACTATCAACTACCAGCAGTCATCTGCTATACGCACTGCTTAACTTAAATGAGTATAAATTATAAGAATGATTATTGATTTATTTTACATAAACACAAGCGAGGGCTTCCTAAACACAAAGTTTGGCATGGAAGCCCCGCTTGGACACAAACACAACTAAAGAATATCATTCAGCAAGAGACGTCGGCTCTTGTTCCAATTGTTGTTGCATTCCCTGGAAGTCGTACTGGTTCCAGGCTTCTGCAATTTGATTATTTTCAATTCTAACCATACATAGGCCAGTGAAACTTATTCTTTTGCCTGATTCTTTGTGTGTAGCCATAACCTCTGTGAGAGCACATTCCATATCGTCCTGGCTCACTACTTCTTTAACATCAATATGTATATCATCGAACTGGTCTTTAAAGCCGTGATAGAATGTTTTAAATCCGGCAGGGCCTTGCAATTGCTCCTCTGATTTTATACCATGAGCAAATGAATTAGTGGCCATTAATTGTTCAATAGAATCCTCCAGGCCTTGGTTCCAAACTTCATTGAACCATTGGTAAAGCAGTGTTTTTGTTTTGTCCCGCATATGTTTGATTTTTTGAAGAAAATGCTAAGCAGCCTTCCAGAGTAGCGGGGTAAAACAGTAGTATAATCGTCAACTAAAAATGCACCTGTTTTTTTAGGGTCACAGGATCGATGGCCTTATTCTGGTTTGTCTACCCGCAGTCGATTTACCACCTGCCATCCTTGTTTTCTTTTCATCCACGTATCTACCAATATGGATGCTGAGTCTGCAAACGGTTGGCCATAAAAAGAGCCCGCCCAATAAAATTTTGATTGTACAATTGCAGTGTTATCAATAACATCCACTTTCATCGTATAATAGTGAACAGAATCAATCTTTAAATGTTGTATTGCGTTTGTCATCCATGTTTCTCTTGTCGCCGGTGCTTTGTCAAAAGGGTAGATATCATATAGCTTATACTCAGGAGCCATGATTTTATTCAGTGTGGTTACATCTTTTTTCATTGTGGCTACCATCCAGTCGTTCATCAGCATTCTAATTTCCGGCTTTGTATTCCCTTTATTGTTTACTGTTTGCGCCCGACCTAATAATGATACTAAAACAGCATTGATAAAAAGAAGTCTTTTCATAAACGGTCTGTATTTGGAGCGTGAAGTTTTCAAAGTTGTATGGCAATCGTACCATTTACCTGCAGCACTAAAACACGCATCATTGCCTGTTTCATGTTCAGTTGGTCTTCAATAAGGAAGTGATTAGTTGTATCAACCTAGCTGTCGGGTTTAGAGTTGAGCCCTTTTGATCGAGAAGTTAAAAAAAGGCGTTTGAAACTTGCTGTACAAACGCAGCCACAAGGGAAGGATCATTTCTGTGCCTCGGGCAGTTGTGATATCACCTAAGTCCAGAATGTTCCTTTCTTCCCAACCAAAGCTTTTTAAAAGATCAGTGACTTTTGCTTTTGCCGCTGTATCATTTCCACTAACAAATACACTGTGGTCACCTTCAATCAGTTTAGGATTAACCATAACAGGGTTGCTCATGGTATTGAGTGTTTTCACCACTTTGAGTGTAGGGTATTGGTTTTGAATCTGCTCGCTTAAGCTTTCGGTATTGGAAACAAAAAGTGTTGGGGGAAAGCCTTTACTGAAATCGAGTGGATTGGAAATGTCGATCAATATTTTGCCATTCAGCAGTTGTTCACCTACAGCGTGTAGACATTCTTTAGCCACCTGGCCATTCATGGCAAATACAATTAGCTTACCTCCCTTATCTACCGCTTCTTTAAAGGTTACCAGTTGTACTTTGGGATGTTCTTTGAGCCAAGTGCCGATAGGGGGATTGCCCATTCGGTCAGCTTCCGTTTTGGCTAAGCTGTCAGCAACATTACGGGTACCCATAAATACCTGGTGGCCAAGACCGGAAAGACGGTCGGCAAGGGCTTGTCCTACTACGCCTGTGCCTAAAACAGCGATGTTCATTGTAGTCGGTTTTAGTGAATCATCCTATTTACGACTACAAACCTACTCATCGTAAAGCAGCAATGCAATAACTGAAAAGTTGTATTCTGAAGGAAAGTAATAATAGCAGAGCCCCTTCCAGCTCCCCAAAGAGGAGGGACGGCCCTCCTAAATCTTCCCGAAGAGAGGACTTAGCCATCGCACAAACCGCAACCATAAACAGTACTGCATAATAAAAGCACTCCTTCAAGTGGAGTGCTTTTAAGTTTATTGATCTCTTTATGAAAGTAATATCTCGTTGCCAAGCGAGCCGTTGTGTGGTAGTATTCACCCCTCACCACCTCATTCCCACTTAAACACTTTAATAGCCACACCATAAGCAATAACACCCCAGCCTATCAGAACAGCTATTTGTAACCAGCAATCGGAGAGGTGCGCACCTTCAAAAGAGATCTTGCGCATGGCATCGTTGAAGTAGGTAAGTGGCATAGCGCGACTGATGGGTTGCAGCCACTTAGGAAATACATCAATAGAGAAGAAGGTACCGGCCAACAAGAACTGCGGCAAGGTGATAATATTGGCAAGGGGAGGAATAACACTCTCACTGTTGGCTATCCCACTGATGATAAAGCCAAAGCCCATGAACACTAGTAGCGCAATGAAACTTAGTATCATGATCTCCAGAAAGGTTTCCCATCCATGAATAAGGGTAAAGTTGAAGAGGTAGTGTCCAATAGCAATGATAATTACCGCTGTCAGCAATTGAAAGATCACACGGCTAAGACCTTCACCCAATACAATATAACCGCGGCGGATAGGAGTGGCATAAAAACGCTTAAGCACTAACTGCTGGCGTAAACTGAAAAACAGAAAGGCAACACCAAAGATGGATGCGCTCATGAGCGAAAAGCCCAATTGGCCGGGCAGGATAAAATCAATGGTGCGGTATTCGCGTACCTGTTGGATGTTGGGTACAATCTGTGCAATGCTCTGTTGGCCCTTAAACGTAGCGCGGTCTATATGGTCCACCGTGTTTTCCAAAAGCGGCAGAAAGGTTGCTACTTTATCTGCACTGGCAGTGGTAGACCGGAAGTCAATTCGATAATGTGCTGATGTATCGGCAGCTGACTTCTTATGAATTGTCAGTACACCAGTGATGCGTCCCTTGTTTAAATCAGTATTCAGATCGTCTGCGTTGTCATAGTTCACAAATCGCACACCTTTGGTGGCTTGTAAGCTGTGCCAGATCACGTTGTTGGTATCACTGTTGGCTCCTAAAACCACCCGGTAGGAAGGGCCTCCACTGTTTCCAATAAACCCAAAGACCAGAATAAAGATCAAAGGGAAAAAGATACTAAATACGATAGCCGAGGGGCTACGCAGAATGGCACGAAAGCTGGCCTTGGTAATGGCCAGCATGGCCTTGAACTGATTATATTTTGGAGGCATTTTAGAAAAACTGCAAAGCTAGTGGTTAATGAATAATAAACTGGTACGGTAGTTTAGCCTGCGCACCATTACTAATGCGTTTGATCTCCAGCATTTGTTGGTAAATGCGAAAATTCTCTTCTCCCAGGTGTTGCTTCAACATAGCAGCTGGCTGGTCTTCATTTTTATTCAGCAGCTCGTTGATCCAGCTTCTGGATTCAGGAAACTCACGCAGGCGATAATCCGTCACCTTAGCCATTCGAGCCGCACAAGCAACAGCCTCTTCCAATCCTCCCATTTTATCTACCAGGCCTATGCGTAGTGCGTCTTCGCCACTCCATACGCGGCCTTGTGCAATGCTATCGATATAGGCAATATCTCTTTTGCGTCCTTGTGCTACACGCTGTTTGAACTGCAGGTAAATACGGTCTACCCCTTCCTGCATAAAGTTTTGCTCTGCAGGTGTTAGCGGGCGGTCTACTCCCATATCGGCATAAGTACCTGTTTTTACACCGTCAAACGTTACACCCAGTTTTTCGTTGAAGAAGCCCTTCATGTTAGGTATAACGGTAAACACACCGATTGAGCCGGTAATGGTATTGGGCTGTGCAAAGATGCTATCGGCGCCAGCGGCAATATAATAACCGCCAGAAGCGGCTACATCCCCAAAGGACATTACCACTGGTTTATCGGCTTTGGCTAAGGCTAGCTCTCTCCAGATGTTTTCACTGGCCAGGGCGCTACCGCCACCAGAGTTAACACGGAAGACTATGGCTTTGATCGACTTATCCAAACGTGCTTTGCGCACCAATTTTACAAAGGCATCGCCGCCAATATTCTCCTTGTCACCATCGCCATCTACTATATTTCCTTCTGCATAGATCAAGGCAATGCGATTACTACCACTTTGTTTATAGCTAATGGCCTCAGCATATGTAGAAATTGGCACCAGGTGCAGCTTGTCGTATTTGCCAATACCAATATTCTTTTTGATCTCGTCTTTTACCTCATCATCATACTTTAATCCATCTACCAGTTTGTTGGCCAGTGCGTCTTTGCTGTCTTGTATGGCGCCCGTGTTGGCCAACTGGTGTAACGTGGCGGTATCGATCTTGCGCGCTTGCGAAGCTTTTACTAAAAAGTGGTTATACAGATCGCCCAGCCATTCTACCGTTTGCAGTTTGTTTTCGGGCGTCATTTGTGTAGCACGCAGCGGCTCTGTGGCACTTTTAAATTTGCCAGCGTAAAAGATCTGCGGCTGGATGTTTAGCTTTTCCAGGGTGCCTTTTAAAAACAATAAGTTCACACTGAAACCATTCCATTCAACGGAACCAACGGGGTTGGCGTATAAACGGTCGGCAACGTTTGATACATAGTAAGCGCTTTCCGACATCATATCGCCGTGGGCAATGACAAACTTTTTACTGGTTTTAAAGTCCTGCAGGGCATTGCGCAGTTCTTCGCTGGAAGCGAATGCGTTATTGTTGGAGTTGGCTATAATATAAATGCCTTTAATTTTTTCATCCTCCTTAGCATGGCGGATAATACGAACGACGTCATACAGTCCGGGAATAGCATTGTCGTCGTTAGATAACACTGCCAAGGGGTTGTTTTGTCTTCGCTCCATGAAATGCTGCGATAGGTCGAGTGTTAAAACCGACTTGTCAGCAATTTCGGGTTTTTCATCCGAGGCTAGGGCGCCTACAAAACCAACGATCAAGAACGCGGCAATTAAGGCAAAAACGATCATTGCCAGCAGAGAGGCAAAAAACATCTTGAAAAAGCTTCCCATGGTTGAATTCACTTTATCCTGCAAAATAAAAGATATTTGCCCCCGTTTGGTTACCGCTTATGCAGAATGCTATTTTATTGACAGGAGGGAACATGGGGGATCGTCGCCATTTCTTGGCCAGTGCGCTACATGCCCTGGCGGCACAGTGTGGAAAAATTATTGCTGTTTCAGCATTGTTTGAGACAGAAGCATGGGGATTAAATGATCAGCCACACTACCTAAACCAGGCTGTTGAATTGCAAACGGAACTATCGCCCCAGGCACTGTTAGAGCGCGTACTGGCTATTGAAATAGAGTTAGGACGTGTAAGGGAGCAGAAGTATGGCCCACGTACTATTGACATCGATATTATCTTCTACGGGCAGGAAATCATCCATGAGCACGGTTTAGTTATTCCGCATCCTCATTTACAAGACCGGCGTTTTGTGTTAGAGTGTCTCAATGACATTGCGCCCGGGTTTATGCATCCTGTGTTGCATAAGACGGTACGTACCTTATTGGAAGAAAGCACAGACAGTTTGACGGTGCATAAATTGGTGTAAAAAATTCTTTAAACATCCCTTACTTTGCCGCTCTTTTGAAGAAGGCAGTTTAACGGTGAAGTACAATTTTGTAACTATAGAAGGTAATATTGGGGCGGGTAAGACCACCTTGGCACATTTACTGGCCAAGCATTATAATGCGCGTTTGATTTTAGAGCAGTTTGCTGACAATCCTTTCCTACCTAAGTTTTACGAAAGCCCTAAACAGTATGCTTTCCCGTTGGAGCTGTTCTTCATGGCGGAACGCTTCAAGCAGCTGAAAGAGATCATTCAGCAAAACGAGCTTTTTCAAAGTGTCACTATTTCCGATTACCTCTTTATCAAGAGCCTGCTGTTTGCAAAGGTGACACTGCCGGAAGACGAGTTTCGTTTGTACCAACGCCTGTTTGATATTATTCACCAACAGTTAGTACAGCCAGATATTCTTATTTACCTGCATGCCCCGGTTACAAAGCTGCAGTCCAATATCCGCAAACGCAACCGGCCTTATGAGCAACGGATCCCAGATGAGTACTTATTCAACATCCAGGAAACGTATACCCATTACATTAAGCAGCACAATACGAAAACCTTATTTGTAGATGCGTCGGAAGCCGACTTTCTGAACAATGAAAAGCATTTGCAGGCGATTATTGAAGCCTTGGATAAGGAATACCCTGAAGGGCAGCATTATATTTCACTACCGTAGAACTAGGATTCTTAGGATTGAGAAGGATTAGGAGGAAAGAAGAAAGGAAGGGAATAACGAACAAGGAACAAGGAATGATGAAGGAAGAAGGGAGGAAATGTTCGATTTTCAACGCTCAATAATCAATGATTAGTAATGAATAATTAATGATTATTGAAGAAGATCGGTGCTATGGGAGGAATTGGGAGTAGAGGGGTGTTTAGTTGGTTCCTTATAGTATTCGCCAGGACTTTTACTGATGATATCTTTTCCTTGCCTATCACATACTTATCGCCAATTATTACTTCTGTATTTTTGCACCGGCGAAAGACAATATTAGTCTGGAGTTGCACCACTTCCCTGTATTGAAATTCTAAATAGTATGGCAGATCTGTTAGAGTCGCGTGAGCGTAAGCAACGATTTGAGAGTCTAAGTCCCTTGAAAATTAAGGAATACCAGTATTTTATTATTGCCCGCTTCTTCTACATTATGGGTTTGCGCATGGTAGCCACCGTGGTGGCGTACCAGCTCTTTCAGTTAACCAAATCATCGTTTTCTATAGGCTTAGTAGGATTATCAGAGTTTTTACCGGTGTTTAGTTTAGCCTTGTATGCCGGCTATCTGATTGATAAGTCGGATAAGCGCAAGACATTGTTGCGCAGCACCATGGCTTATGCGCTCTGTGTGATCGGATTTATTTTGATTACGTCGCCCTATTTTCATAAGCATTGGTCGGTAAACGCATTGGCCATCGGCTTTTATGTGATCGTATTCTTTACAGGAGTTATCCGTGCATTTGCGGGACCTACCTTTAGTGCCATCATTGCACAACTAGTGCCACGAGATATCCTGCACTATGCAGCAAATCTCAGTTCTACTTCTTGGCTTACCGCCTCTATATTAGGCCACGCTTCTGCCGGGTTTTTTATTGCCGGATTTGGTGTGCATATAACATTTTATATTATCCTGGCCTATATTCTGATTGGGGTGTTTCTGATTTCCCGAATTTCAAGTAAGCCGGTTTTAGTAAGCAATACAAAGACGAAAGCCTGGGCCAGCGTAAAAGAAGGGTTGATGTATGTATTCCAGCATAAAGTGATGTTGGGTGCTATGATGCTGGACCTGTTTGCTGTGCTATTTGGTGGTGCGGTTGCACTTATTCCTGAGTTTGCCGATAAGATACTTCAAGTAGGACCTAAAGGGTTTGGCTTTTTAAATGCGGCTATTGATATCGGGTCCGCCATCGTTATGATATTTGCCACCTTTTATCCATTACGTAGAAGGCAAGGCACTATATTGTTCTTTGCGGTATTTGGCTTTGGCTTGTGCATCATCACCTTTGGGATGTCAGAGATTTATTGGATGTCGTTTGCTGCGTTGCTGTTAGCGGGTATGCTAGACGCCATCAGTGTTACGGTGCGCAATACTATTTTACAACTGACCACGCCCGACGAAATGAGGGGCCGCGTGGGTTCTGTGAACTCTATGTTTATCAACTCCTCTAACGAGTTAGGTCAGTTTGAAAGTGGGTTTACCTCCCGCATTTTCGGTGGGGCGCAACCGGCGGTGATATTTGGAGGTGTAATGACTACGTTGGTGGTTGTTATTACCTGGTTTAAATCGCCGGGGTTGCGGAAGTTTGAGTATTAGGGCCCCCTGTCCCCCGAAGGGGGCACTTAGGTCATAGTCTTTGTTTTTATAAGACCACTCATTTAAGTATAACATTATATATAAGAGAGCGCCGATAATGGGCGCTCTCTTATTATGGTTCATGTCTAAAGATGTTTATGCAAGAAAAGTTTATTGAACCTAAGTGCCCCCTTCGGGGGACAGGGGGCTTTTTTCGTATCTTCATCTAAACCTTTTCAACTATGCATCGTCGTTCCTTTTTACGCAATACAGTACTTACGGCTGGAGTGCTTACATTGGCTCAACAAAAGTTATTAGCTGCCTTTGTAGATGATCCCTGGAAAGTAAATATGCTGCGTGGCAATGTGGGCATCTTCACTGAACGTGGGGGCACCATTGGCTTTCACTTAAGTAATGACGGTATTGTAGTTATTGACTCGCAGTTTCCCGATCAATCAAAACACCTGATAGATGAACTAAAGAAGCGGTCCGATAAGGCCATTCGTTATTTGTTCAACACGCACCATCATGGTGATCATACTTCTGGGAATATTTCATTTAAAGGATTAGCGGAACATGTGGTAGCGCATCAAAACTGTTTGCAAAACCAGCAAGCTGTAGCCCAGAAAAATAAGACAGAGGATAAGCAGTTATATCCAGATACCACGTTTACTGACGACTGGAAAACCAAGGTAGGAAAGGAGAAGATCAAATTGCAATACTTTGGTGCTGGGCATACGAATGGCGATACCATCATCTACTTTGAAGAAGCCAATATTGCTCATATGGGCGACCTGGTATTTAATCGCAGGCATCCGTTTGTAGATAGAACGGCAGGAGCGAATATACAAAGCTGGATACAGGTGTTGGATAAGGCCGCTAAGAAGTACGAAAAAGATACCCTTTATATTTTCGGTCATGCGGCAGATGGCTATGAAGTAACAGGCACAAAAGATGATCTAGGCAAGTTCAAAGACTACTTAAATCGTGTACTTGACTTTGCTCGTCAGGAGCAAAAGGCTGGCCGTTCTAAAGAAGATTTTCTAAAGAACAAAGAAATCCCAGGCGTTGTTGAATGGAAGGGCGACGGTATCGAACGTCCATTAACAGCCGCTTGGGAGGAGGTGGCAGCTGGATAGTTATAAAGGCTGATAGGCGGTAGCAGGGCTGATCATCGTTGCTACTTCTTCTACCCGGTTAGCAGGGAAACCGCCTTTTTGTGCGTGTTCTAAAATCAATTCTTTATTGGCTGCATTATAAATGCAATAGATCTTGTCGTTGGTAACAAAGCTTTCCACCCATTCTATATCCGGACCCATTTCGTCCAGTACGGAACAGGACTTCTGCGAGATAGCACGTAACTGATCCTGGCTAAACTGTCCTGCGCCAGGAATTTCTCTTTCGATGACATAGCGTGGCATAATGTAAAGTTTTGTATAAGGTACAAAACTTTATTTGGCGTTGTTAGCCAAACGATCTAAAACATAAAAAGTTATGGGACAGAACGATGCATTCTTTAAAGTGAGGGCCTGTCTCTTGATCAGAACATCCTCATCGGTGTAAGGGAAGCGGGCGCAATCGGAAGGGCGCACATCATAAATGCTACAGAAGTTATCGTCTCCTAAAAAAGGACAAGGGGAAGCTTTTACTACAAAATCGCCTTCATTATCTACATTAAGGTACGTTTCAATAAACGCGCTTTCCTTCATGCCCAGGTGTTTGCTGATGCGCTTGACGTCGGGTGTTTTAAAGCGGGGCGAGTAGTTTTTGCAGCAGGCCGCACATTGCAGGCAGTCAATTTTTTCAAACGCTTCTTCGTGAAGGTCGGGTAGCTGCTTCAGTACCTTGTTCTTATCGGCACGTTGCAAGAACTGTTTGAACTTTTTCTGACTTTCTTTTATTTTTTGCTGGGTCAACTGCATAGAAAACGCTTCCGGAAGGAGGTTGGCAAAGGTAAGCCAGTTCTGAAGCTCTTAGGGCTTCTAAACGTTAATATTCTACTTCTGAAAGCAGTTTGGAGTAAGGGATTACTATCTTAAGGTTATCTGTCAAACGCAATAATAGTATCGTTCTTATTTTGAATAAACGCAGTGCTCTTTGCTAAATACCTGTGCTTCGGCATAATAGTAGCTGCTTATTTTATAAACTACGATTATGAGCACATTTTTCTTCAAAGCCACCGAACTCAAAACTGACAGCACCCGCATACAGGAATGCCTTGATTCTTTGAAGCGGGAAGGAGCCATTGAAAAATGGGAGATTGATCCGCATAGCGGCGATCCGATTGTGGCTGTAGATACCTTAAAAATAAGTTCTGAAGAGCTGAAACATAGAATACGCGAAGGTGGTATTGACGCGGACTTTTCAGAACCGCCACAGCGTCGTACAAAAGATCGCCCGCAAGGTCGCCCATAATATGGGGTTATGCCATTTCATGGCATACTTTTTTAGCCCTTCCAGGACAATCTTCAAATTCAACTAAGAAACATGGAGCAAGGAACACCAACAATATTGGAAGGGTATAGTGACATGGAAAAAGGTGCCTACCTGGGCGCCATTGCTTCACTTGCAACAGCCGATAGGAGTGCAACGGAAGAGGAGTTGGCCTATATAGAGGCGTTATGTGAAGGAGCAGAACTTTCAGAAGAACAGAAAGGCCTTATACAGAAAGCAGCTATGGAGCCTATGGCTGATGATGATTTGAAACGGTGTTTGGATGTTCTAAAAAACAGTGATCTGCGCTTTTCATTGGTCAGCGACCTGATTGCTTTTGCTGGAGCCGATCAAAACTACTCAGAGGAAGAAAAGCAGAATGTAGAAAAAGTAGCCAATTATTTAGGAGTTAATCAGCAGCAATTTTCTTTATTAGACCAGTTTACTAAAAAGGCTGTACAGGAAGCTCCGGCGCAAGCACAAGCCTTGCAAGATGGTGCTACACAGCCCCAAAACTTTTTGGGTGGCCTTGGATTTGGAGATAAGCTGAAAAACGCCGGTATTAATACCAATGGATTGCTGAAAGGTGCACTTGCTGTTATGGGGCCTATTATACTGGCACAGCTATTTCGCGGTGGCCGTAGAGGAGGAGGTATGATGGGAGGTGGCTCCACAGGTGGTGGACTTGGTGGCATGATGGGCGGCGGTTTATTAGGAGGATTATTAGCAGGTGGAGGTCGCGGTATGGGCGGCGGTTTATTTGATATGTTAGGCGGCGGCCGAGGCTTTGGAAATGCCGGCGGCATGCTTGGAAGAATACTCGGTGGCGGGCGCTTCTAGTTTTTCATTGTACAGTATTAAGTTTTAGTTTTCTAGAAACCCCACCAAGGGCCCTGCGTACAGCGCGGGGCTTCTTTTTTGCTATAGGTTTCTTATGCAGTACGATCAGGTGGCTTTGAAAGAAATGAAACAGTGGCAGCGAAACATGACGCGCCGACCCAGCATCATGAACCGGCTGTCAAAGGGAATGCAAACAAAGCTCAACAGTTATATTCCGGAAAAAGTTCATAACGTAATTACGACCACCATCAAGCAAATGATCCGAGGGGTATTGTTTGGCGCCCAACACATAACCCGACAACCAACACAGTACAGTTCTTTATTAGAGGCCGATGAAACGGCCCAGCGGGCCATTAATGGTTATAAACATGCAGCAGCCGCTGAAGGTGGTATAACAGGAGCGGGCGGTATTTTACTAGGATTGGCAGACTTCCCTATTTTCCTCAGTATTAAATTAAAGATGCTTTTTGACCTGGCCAGTATTTATGGTTATTCTGTTAAAGACTACAAAGAGCGTGTATTTCTCTTGCATATTTTTCAGTTGACCTTTAGTAGCCAGCAGCACCGGCGTACTGTATATGCGCAAATGGTTAACTGGCAGGAACAAAAATTAAAGTTGCCGGAAGACATCCACGAATTTGACTGGCGAAATTTTCAACAGGAGTACCGCGATTATATTGACTTAGCCAAGATGGCGCAACTCATTCCTGGCATTGGTGCCGTGGTGGGGTTTGTGGTGAATTACCGGCTTACGCAAAAACTGGGCTATATGGCTATGAATGCTTATCGTCAACGCTGGATGGAGGAAGGAAGGTGGGGGAATTAGCTGATGAGGGTTGACAGGTTTACAAGTTGATAAGTTGAAAAGGAGAGGAATATTGAACAAGGAACAAGGAATGATGAATAATGAGTGATGAGTGATGAGTGATGAGTGATGAGTGATGAGTGATGAGTAATAAGAGCAGGAATGTTCAATGGAGAGAAGGAATTGGTAAACGAAAAAGCACTCCTTCAAGTGGAGTGTTTTGTTGTTTATTGGTCTAATTGTAAAAGTTAAGTATCGTGGCAAAGCTGGCCTCTGTGCGACAGTATTCTCCCCCCCTCGGGAGAGTTAGAGGGGGCCTTGCAAGTCCTTCAACATCTTATACAATTGCTGAGTTACTGGACCGGGCTTGCCATTAGCAATGGGTTCACCATCAATGGTGGTTACTGGCAAAACTTGTTTGGTAGTGCTGGTGATAAAAACTTCCTGGCTATTCTTTAATTCCTGTAAGGTGACAGGCCTTTCTTCAACCTGGAATTTATGCCTGGCCGTAGCAATTAATTTTTGCCTGGTGATGCCTAATAAAATATTTGAGTCGGGGGTTACAACGACACCATCTTTCACGATAAAGATGTTAGCTCTTGGACATTCGCTGACAATGCCGTTCAAATGATACACTACATCATCGGCTCCTTGCTTACGCAGGTGTGGTTGCAGCCACACTGCCATAGCATAGTTGATACTTTTTACATGCGGCAGTGTGCGCAGGTGTTCATAGATGGCTAAATGGATACCTTTTTCAAAAGCTTCAACCGATGGCAGGCTTAATGGTAATTGGGTTATGAGCAAGTTGGGCGTGGCTATCGTATAACCGTCAGGCGAGTAGCCACCTGTTAGGGTTAAACGAATACCCGAAGTGCCCATATTGTTATGTTGAATCAGTTCATGGATAATGTTACTTAAGCGTGCTGGCGGCTGTTGTATCGGTAGGTGCATTTGTTCCGCTGAATAATAAAAGCGTTGCAAATGTTCCTCTAAAAAAACAGGTTGATTATCTATTGTTTTCAGGTAGTCAAATACACCATAGCCACGCTGAATAGCCAGATCGCTGATATGAAGATTTGCGTTGGCTTCTGTAACAAAACTGTCGTTGATATAGGTCCACCGGTTCATAAGCAGATGATTGAATTAAAGATACAGCTTCAATCAAAACAAAGCGGAAACCTTTTATTCATTCAAATGGAGCAAATACTTCCGTATTTATACTGGCTTACTTGACCTGTTGTTTTCTAAAGGTTACATTTGTTATGGACTCGTGCCCTTTTTAACATTAGCTCGTTTTTGTATTCAATAAACCTTAAAAATGGCTGTTATGTTTATTGTTCGCGAGATATTCCACCTGCAATTTGGGCGTTATAAAGAAGTCAAAACGCTTTTAAATGAAGGCCTTCAAAAGCATCTTTTGTTGCAACCTAATGGTAGCCGTGTATTGACAGATTTTACAGGCGAGGGGTACCGCCTGATCATTGAATTACCTTATGCTACGTTGGCAGATTATGAGGCCGATTTAAAAAGGGAGCTAGGTACTTCAGATTTTCAAGGTTGGTATGAAAAGTTTAAGCCTCTAGTGCGTTACTCCGAGCGAGAAGTGCTGCGACAAGTAAATTAGGCCAGGTGCAAGTTGTCATAAAGATTAAACAACGGAATTGATGTTTGCTGACAGCACTGCCATACTGTTTGAAAGTACAAGTTTGTAACTTTTAATAACCAAAATAGGTTTTCATGAAAAGCTTCATCCTTCTGTTGCTGGCATCCTTTTGCTGTGCAGCTTTCATCCATCTCAAAACGACCAACTCACTTATTCGTATAAAAGCGACAAATCAAAGCTTGCAGAAAGCGCCTGTCAAGACTGTTGTTGGTTGCAGTCCAAACTTAGCTGCTATCAATTTCAGTGATAGTGCTAACCTGATACCGCTATTGAAAGGATGGGGCAACCACCGTATGCCCATTACGGTACAAAACGACAGTGCTAGTATCTACTTCCAGCAAGGTATTAACATGTATTATGGTTTTCATATCATTGAGTCGCTTTCTTCTTTTGAAAAAACCATAAGCTTTGATAGCAGTTTTGCTATGGGCTATTGGGGTAAAGCGTTGGCTTATGGGCCTAATATAAATGATCTGGGATATACCGCTTCTCCGGAAGCGCTTCTGGCCGTACAGAAAGCAAAGGCCCTTTGCACCAATTGTACGCCGGTAGAAAAAGCTTTGATTGCAGCCATGGATGTTAGGTATAGTGCTGATCCTGCACAAACCAGAGAACAACTGAACCAGGCTTATGCCGATGCAATGAAGCAGACCTATAGTACTTACTCAACTAATTCTGATGTAGCTGCTTTGTATGCTGATGCCTTAATGGTGCAACACCCCTGGAATCTTTATGACCGGAATTACGATCCTAAACCCTGGACACCTCAGATTGTGCAGGTGCTGGAAAAAATTATAAAACAGTTTCCTGACCACCCGGGTGCCAGCCATTATTATATTCATGCAGTAGAGGGATCTAAGCAACCGGAGAAAGCTTTAGCTGTGGCTGATCGACTAGGAGGAATGATGCCAGGCCTGGCACATTTGGTCCATATGCCATCTCATATTTATATCCGTTCGGGTTATTATAATAAGGGTGTAGAAGTAAATGACGCCGCTATAAATGGCTATTACAACTATCTTTCTCACTATCCTGCTACTGTTAATAGTTCGTTTCTATACCTTATGCATAACCGCCATATGCAGGCAGCCTGCGCCAGTATGGATGGTCAATATGCTACTGCAATGAAATATGCTAAACTAACAAAGGAAAGTGTAGATAGCGGCTTCCTGAATTCAGGTGGTTATTTCGGGATGTATGGACAATATATGTACTCCACACCCTTGATCACCCAAATTCGTTTTGGAAAGTGGGATGATATTTTAAAAGCTCCAGCAGTTCCTGATGCCTGGGCATATGCCAGTAGTATGCAACACTTTGCTAAAGGTTTAGCCTATGCAAGGCGTAAGCAGTTTGATCAAGCCTATGCAGAACGATTGAAAATGATGGATAGCATTCAGAGTGCATTGTTGCAAGAGCATCCAAAAGCGTTCAATGCCGGTAAAGAAGCTATACAGGTTGCAGAAAAAGTATTGCAGGGAGTAATGGCGGAAGAGCGTGGTATGTTAACACAATCCATTAGTTTTCTGAAAGAAGCTGTTCAGGAAGAGGAAGGTATGTTATACAATGAGCCTAAGGATTGGCAGTTACCTGTTCGGCACTATTTAGGTAGAGTGTTACTAAAAGCAAAGTTGTATGCAGAAGCAGAAAAAGTTTATAAAGAAGACCTGAAGATCAATCCGAATAATGCGTGGGCGCTGACTGGTTTAAAAGAAGCCTTTGAAAAACAAGGTAAGCGGCAAGAAGCGTTGGCAGAAGAGAAAAAAGCTATAAAAGCGTTGGAGCGAAGTGATATCAAGATGACAGCTTCTGCTTTTTAAATAGTATAACAAAAAAGCGCTACGATCGTAGCGCTTTTTTGTTTTTTTATTAGCTGTGTATTAAAGTAAAGAATCCCAATCTCACGTGTCATTTTTCACGTCTCACGTTCTGTATTACTTAGCCGCTTTTTGAACATCATCCAATTGGGCAACGTAAATGCTACGGCCGTGCGTACCTAGAACAATCTCATTATCTCTTGGTTGTATGGCAATGTCATGAATAGGAATAGACTTTGGTAAGCCCGCATTCCACATCATAAAGCTCTTGCCTTTGTTGAAGCTTACATACAAGCCACCATCAGTACCCACATAGAGAATGTTTTCATTTTTAGGGTCCTCGCGTACAACGTTGATCGACTCCATTGGCAGATCTTGTCCCAGGCGCGTCCAGGTAGTGCCGTAGTCGTCACTCATATACAGGTAAGGATTAAAGTCATCGTTGCGGTAGCCATTAAAGGAAACATACACGCGTGGTTCCTTATGTTGAGAAGCAAGGACGCGGCTTACCCATAAATCCTGTGGTAAAGCTGTTCCTTTCTTAGGCGCATTAATAGGTGTAAAGCTATAACCTGCATCTTTAGATACATGGATGTTGCCATCGTCGGTACCTGTGTAAATCAAACCAAAACGTAATGGAGATTCAGCAATAGTGGTTATCGTTCCAAAAGGTACATCGCCATTCTTGCTGCCTTTGGTCAGGTCGCCTGTTAATGCGATCATGGTATCGCCCTGATTGAAAGAGCGGTAAAGCTTGTTAGAACCAAAGTACAATACATCCTGATTGTGTTGGCTGATTTGAATAGGTGCTTGCCAGTTAAAACGTAAAGGCAATTCTCCTAATTCATGACGAGGCGTAATGCGCCTTGTTCCTTCGCGATTCAGGCGATTGGAACGGGAATAGTTACCAAATTGAGAGCCATAATAAACGGTCGAATTGTCTCTTGTGTCTACCTGTACCTGCATGCCATCGCCTCCACCTATATTACGAACAACACCGTCTTCCTGACCCATGCCTGAACCGGCGAAGGAATTACGTGGCGTAGACGATGGGAGGTACCATGTACCGTTATCTTGTAAACCACCGTATACATTGTAAGGTTTAGCGTTGTCAAGTGCTATAGCATAATACTGCCCAACCGGAGGTGTATTGGCTTTAAACCATACTTCACCATTATCATACGTAATGTTTACGCCACCGTCGTTTCCATTGATCAAATGTGAGTCGCGGTTAGGGTTGATCCATAATGCATGATGGTCGGCATGTACATTGTTTTTGTCCATACTCTTCCAGGTTTTACCACCATCGGTAGACACCTGTGAAGAAAAGCCTAAAGCATATAATTTTTCAGGATTGTAGGGCGATACATAGATCTTAGCAAAATAGTATCCATAAGTAAAGAAGATGGGTATCTCTTTATCATGGGTTTTGCGCCAGGTTTGTCCGCCGTTATCACTACGGTATACTTCTGCTCCCACAGGTGTGCTTTCAAAGCCAGTATTTACATATAAGTAATCATACAAAGAAGTGGGTTTCAGCTTTTGCGTAGCTACCATTTCTTTGACCTGTTTAGCCGAATATTTAGGAGCTAAACGGTTACGCTTTAAAAACGTATCCAGCTTGGCTTCATTGAGTTGAGCAAATTCCTGGATGTTTAAGTTCTTTAATTGATCCAATAAAAAGGTGGTAGTGTCTTTCTTAGCTGTATCGGGGCGGGCCGCTTGATTGTCTACAATAGCATAAACGATCTGTGGGTTTTTAGGATATACGGTTAAACCTATGCGTCCTACTATATTACCCGTTGGAAAACCAGAACCTTGCTTGGTGATCAATGACCAGGTTTCACCACCATCTGTACTTTTATAAATACCGCTGGTAGCGCCACTTTCTTCAAAATTCCACGCACTACGTGTGCGATACCAGGCTGCTGCATAGAGCTCATTTGGGTTTTGCGGATTGATATCCATTTCTACTACACCTGTATTGGCATCAATAGCTAAGGTCTGCTTCCAGGTTTTACCACCATCCGTAGTTTTATAAACCCCTCTTTCTTTATTAGGAGAGTATAGGTGGCCAAGCACGCCTACCCAGGCAATATTATCATCGGTAGGGTGTAGTTGGATCTTGCCGATATGGTGCGATTCTGGTAAACCCAGGTACTCCCAGGTTTTACCGTTGTCTTTGCTTTTGTAAACCCCTACGCCTGCATATGATGAGCGGCTGCTGTTTACTTCACCAGTACCTACCCAAATGGTGTGGGTTTTCCAGTTTACAGCTATGTCTCCAATACCAATAACATCAGCGCTATCAAAGATGGGCGTAAATGATAGTCCATTATTGGTTGTGTGCCATAAACCACCAGTAGCATAGGCTACATAAAATTCAGTTGGGTCGTTAGGGTTGGCTTCAATGTCATCTACGCGTCCGCTCATGACAGAAGGGCCTATATTCCGAAACTTTACATGGTTAATTACCGAGTTGCGTTCCAGCGTCTTACGCTGCTGCAGACCTTTCATACGGTCGTCTGCAGTAGTAGGTTTCACTTGCGCCTTTGACAAAAATGTAACGAAGAGCAGACAAAGGGCTAGGGAGGATTGCGTTAACTTTGATACCATACAGATAACTTTTACGTTCTAAGTGTATCGTTCAAACTTACTAAACTATGCGTTACCTATTCATTTTGTTTGTATTTGTGAGTTTCAGTGCAGCAGCACAGTGTAAGGATTATATTATCAGTGCTAAGGGCGATACCCTGAACTGTACTGATATGAAAGGAGTGAAACAAGGGCCTTGGGTGGTGCGAGTAGACAACCTGAGAGGTGAGCGGGGGTATGAAGAAGAAGGATTTTTTAAAAATGGTGTCAAAGAAGGTACCTGGAGACGTTTTTCTCTGGAGGGCGATTTGATAGCCATTGAAAACTATCGTTGGGGCCAAAAGGATGGACGTAACCTTTATATGACATATATGGGTGAGCCTTTGCGTGAGGAGAACTGGCGCGCTATTGACCCACAGAATCCTTATGATACGGTGAAAGTGTATGACGTTAATGACCCCACGAAAGTAGTGGGTACCAAAGTGGTTAAGATAGAAACACTGGCAGTTAAACATGGTACCTGGAAATATTACGGTGAAGGTGGCGTAGTTGAGAAAACCGAAGAATGGGTAATGGATAAGCCCAAGGTAAAAGAAACAGCTACTGCCGCTACTGGTGTAGAAGATGATCTTGCTCCGATAGACGTATCGACTGGTAAAACAGCTACTAGTGCAAAGGCGACTGATCCTAAGACATCAAAAAAGCCACAAGCCGTTTTAGATTATGAAAAGAAGAATTCTGGTAAAAAGAAGATAAAAGTGCGTGATGGAAGTACGGGGGGATGATTAAGGTGAGTGGTGAGAAAGGGTTGACAGGTTGATAAGTTGACAAGGAGAAGATTAATGAACAAGGAACAAGAAATGATGAAGGAAGAAGTAGGAAAAATTCGAAAGGGGAAATTCGAAATGGGAAAGGAAGAAAGAAGGAATGTTCAATGCTCAATTATCAATTATCAATGTTCAAGGTACAAGGCACAAGGAAGGATGAGTGAGGAATAAGGAGTAATGAGTGAGGAGTAGGGAAGTTATTAAATTGGCAATATAGAGAAAGCCCCGGAGTGCCGGGGCTTTTCTGTTTTATATAATTTGCTGAATAGTAAAGACTATTTCACTTCTAACGAACTCACCATTCACCACTCACATTTTCCCTTCCTTAGCTTTCTCTCCACGCTTCAGGGCTTCTGCATTAGACACGCCATTACGATCAAAATAGTTTCTGAAATACAATAGCTGATACTCTACAGCTGTGCCCCAATAGGTCCAATCGTGTTTTCCGGGCCGTTCTGTATAGTCGTGCGGAATTTTTAATTGTAACATTTTTTGATGGGCCATGCGGCTCATTTCGATAATAAAGTCTTCGGTGCCGCAGTCCATAATAATAGCAATAGAATCTTTAGGGTAATGATCCATTTGCCCCATAATGGAATATTGATGCCATAAAGCTTTATTCGTCGTATCGCCTAAAAGCTTTTCAATCCGGTATTTGTTTGTAATATGTTCAATAGATAATGCTCCACTCATGCTACCGCAGGCGCCAAAGAAATCGGCATGACGAAAACCCAGGAACAGTCCGCCGTGGCCACCCATACTCAAACCTGTTATGGCCCGGGCTTTACGGTCTTTAATAGTGCGGTAAGTAGCCTCTATATAAGCGGGTACTTCGTTGGCTATATACGTTTCATAGCGCATGGAGCTATCAACTGGGCTGTCCAAGTACCAGCCAGCGTAATCGCCATCGGGGCAAACTATCAGTACCTGGTAGGTATCGGCATGTTTCTGCAGCTCGGGTACACGTGTAATCCAATTCCAAAAGCCACCAGAGTAGCCATGTAGTAAATAGATAGTAGGGAAGTGGTTGTTTTTATTCTTATACGTGTCTGGCTTAATGACTACACACTTAATATCCTTACGCATACTATTGCTGCGAATGGTTACCGTATCTACAGTACCTGCCTTGGCAAACGTGCTAATGATGATGCTACATACTAAAAGAAAGAGGGTGCGCATGTGTTGAACCTATTTAAAATTTCAAGTTAAGGCTTTCAGCCAAAAGAAAAGGAAATTGCCGATTAGTAGTGTAAAATTTCTTTATATGAATATGGGGTATTGTGCACTTTATCCAACTAAAATATCAACTCATTACGTTGAACAAATTAAAAATAAAATGACTCGGTAATTTGGATGCAGAGTAGAATACAACATTTATCATCTCGCTGTCTTTCTTTTTAGAATAGAGAGAATGGACATGTTTGTAAATAGATTCACTCCTATGATTACTACTATCTATCCCTATGATTGCTAGTAGTCCAATCCTATGTAAAGGTGCTCTGACAAACATTAGTGCAAAGAAAAAGCCACTCTTTATGAGTGGCTTTTTCTTTTATAGGGATCTATTAGAAACCTTTTTTCTCTTGTGCTTTTTGCATTGGGTTTGGTCCTGGTACTGAACCACGAGCCGGGCCACCTTGCTTTTGCTTAAATACCTGGAAGCGGCTAGGTGTAACATTTGCACTACCCCAGCTATTATTAGCTTCGTTGATATCTGCTGTTTCGCGCATTGGATCCAGCTTGATAGACGCTACTTCTTTATCTTTCACGAAGAACTTGGTAACCTTGTTCTCATTATGGCGCCATACCTGCGCAGGAATGCGATCTACTTCTTTAGAACCATCCTTATAGGTCCACTCAATGATGATTGGCATAACCAGACCACCTTTGTTACCAAAGCTTAACTCGTAGAAGTGTTTATTAGATAAGCGTTGCTTTGTAGCTTCATCAACAGCTTCTGCGTTAGCAGGAACAATCGTTGCATAGCTAGTGGTGTCATAAGCCTCTAAGCCGCGGTCATATTTCCAATAGAAATCACGTAAGCTGGTATCTACGTCTGTTAAGAATTTAATATTGGGATCCTGGCGGTTACGAATCTTTGAAATGTCTTCAAAGCTGTTTACCTGAGGTTCAGCCAATTTTCTTTTCACGGTAGCATCCTGTAAACGTGTTTGCATAGTAGCGGTTGGAGAGAAGTCAACACGGGCGTATTTAACGCTATCTAAAGAGATATCCGTTACATCTGTGCTGTAGAACCAACCTCTCCAGAACCAATCCAGATCTTCAGCGCTGGCATCTTCCATAGTGCGGAATAAGTCGGCAGGAGTTGGATGCTTAAATGCCCAACGGCGTGCATACTCTTTGAAAGCATAGTCAAACAGCTCGCGACCCATGATCGTTTCACGTAAGATGTTCAAACCTGTAGCTGGCTTCGCATAGGCGTTAGGACCAAAACCAATAATGTTTTCAGAATTGGTCATGATCGGCTCTAATTGATCTTTAGGCAGCTTCATATAGTCTGTGATAGCGAAGGCTGGTCCACGACGAGAAGGGAATTTGTTATCATACAATTCTTCTGTCAGGTATTCAACAAAGGTGTTCAAACCTTCGTCCATCCAAGTCCACTGACGCTCATCAGAGTTGATGATCATTGGGAAGAAGTTGTGACCTACTTCATGGATGATTACACCCAACATACCATATTTTGTCTGCTCAGAGTATGTACCATCTTTTTCTGTACGGCCATAGTTAAAGCAGATCATTGGATATTCCATACCGTTGTTAGCTTCAACACTGATAGCTACAGGGTAAGGATAAGGAATAGTAAACTTAGAATAAGACTGAATGGTGTGTGCTACTGTTTTAGTAGAGAATGGACGGTACAAACCATACGCTTCTTTACCATAATAGCTCATGGCCATTACTTTTTTACCCTCTATGATAGTAGGCATGGCATCCCAAACCAGTTTGCGAGAGCTGGTCCAGGCAAAGTCACGAACGTTATTAGCGTTGTAGATCCATGTTTTAGTTCCAGTGCTCTTGTCTTTTTCGTTCTCTTTAGCTTCTGCCAGTGTAACTACTTCTACTGGCTCTTTAGAAGTTTGGGCTTTTGTCCAACGAGCCAATTGAGCCGGAGATAAAACTTGTGCATAGTTCTGACACTCACCTGTTGCACCAATTACGTGGTCAGCAGGAACGGTCATTTGAACCTTGAAGTTGCCAAATGTTAAAGCAAACTCACCACGTCCAGTGAACTGGTGGTTTTGCCAACCTTGGAAATCTGAATAAACGCAAAGGCGAGGATACCACTGCGCCATGGTAAACAAATGGTTACCATCTTCTGGGAAATATTCATAACCACCGCGGCCACCTTCTTTCATGCGGTCGGAAATGTTATAATTCCAGTCGATATTTACAATAGCTTTCTGACCAGGTTTTAATGGTGCAGGAAGGTCTACACGCATCATGGTTTTGTTGATCACATACTTCAGCGACTTTCCAGTAGCATCGGTAAGCTTAGTGATGTTGAAACCAAAACCGTTGTCTTTGCCGGTTTCTTGCAAACTTTCCAGGTTCTGCGCACTTATTTGGCGTGGCATCATGCTGCTGGATTGGTAGTTAGCATTCTTTGTGGAGCTGTGCTCATTTTCATCTAACTGGAACCACAGGAACGTTAACTCGTCTGGAGAGTTGTTGTAGTAAGTAATAGTTTCACTACCTGTCAGGCGTAACGCTTTTTCATCCAAAGAACACTTGATGTTGTAATCGGCACGTTGCTGCCAATACTTTGGACCTGGAGCACCACTGGCGGTGCGATACTCGTTAGGAGTAGGCAGAGTAGAACCTAGCTGCTCAAACTTGTTCGCGTGATTTGAGCCTGGATTGTTCTGAATGTTTTGTGCAAACAGTAAGCCGCCAGTTACTAACTGTAGGCCACACGCCAGCGCAACTTTCCTCATTTTAGACATGTGTTTATTTAATTTATGGTATAAAACAGAAAAACGAATTTGAAATTTATTATTTGATATTATTGCCCTCTTCTCACTTATTATTCATCCCTTAATACTCATTTTCTGGCAGCTCATAGCTTTTCTCCTCTTACCACGGCAATCTTTCCACGGCAATTTTTAAAGCTACAATAAATCCGGCTGAAGACAACAACCATACCCAGTAGCGCCGGTTTAGTTTGATAAAGTAAATGAAAAGATACGCTACCAGCAGAATTCCTAACACCACTACCACCTGTCCGGCCTCCAAACCTAAGTTGAATTGTAATAAAGGCCAAGCTAAATTTTCATCTTTTGCCAGCATGAAGCGTAAAGTATTGGCAAAGCCCAAGCCGTGGATCAACCCGAAGAACAGCGCTAGCGCATAATTCCATCTAATACGATTAGGGTTATAGTCCTTACTAAAGAAGTTAAAGGCTGCCGTAAGTACAATGGTGCAGGGTATCAGAAACTCTACCCATTCGGTAGGGACTTGAATGATATTTAAAGTGCTTAAAGCCAGTGTAATGGAGTGGCCAATAGTGAAGGCTGTAACCAACACCAGTACTTGTTTCCAATCTTTTATGGTATACACAGCGGCCAGCACTAAGATAAATAGCTGGTGGTCCAAGGCGTCGGCACTTATAATATGCCGCCAGCCTTCAGTAAAATAATTCAGTTCTTCCATCAGGGTTTTTCTTTTAACCTTTTCTATATTCCCGCCTTTAAAATAAATCGCATTTTTGTATTGATAAAAATTATTCTGTCAATGGCGCTTCTATCATTTAAATGGTTATTCATTTCCTTGTTTTCCTTGTTCTCTCTTCAATCGCAGGAGCATAGCATAGTTGATAAAGGTACAGAGAGTTTTCACCCCTTTTATGTAAGTGTGACTGAGATCAATCATAATGCTAAGGAGAAAACCCTAGAAGTTAGCTGTAAGATCTTTGCGGATGATTTGGAGGCGGTGTTAAAACAGAATTATAAGACAAAGGTTGACCTGGTTAGCCCGCAACAACATGAGCAGATTAATAAGTTTATAGGCGATTATATTACCAAGCATTTGTCCTTTATAGCTGATGGTAAACCAGTTAAGCTTACTTATGTAGGTTTTGAAAAGGAAAGTGAATCGGTGTATTGCTATTTTGAAGTGGATAACCTTCCTACACTTAAAAAACTAGATGTTAATAATAGCATTTTGCAAGACTTTAACGATACCCAGATCAATATCATGCACGTTATTGTAAACGGTAACCGTAAAAGCTACAAACTAGATTATCCAAATAAGCAGGCCAGTTTTGCTTTCTAATTAAACCCATTTAGGGTTTATCGCCAGTATTAATGGGGCGGTCTGTTCTGGACCATTCTCCCCACGATCCTACATATAATTGAGCACCGGGCATACCCGCCTGCTCCAATGCTAGCAGTGTATGGCAGGCTGTAACGCCAGACCCGCAGTGCACTATGATGTGATCCATGGAGCGGTCACCTACAACTGGTTTATAGGTTTGGGCTAATTCATCTCCAGTTCTGAAATCATTTTGTGCGTTCAGGTTTTGACTAAAGGGAATATTGATAGCTCCGGGAATATGACCGGCTACTAAATCAATAGGTTCGCTTTCTCCTCTATAGCGATAAGCATCGCGCACATCGATTACTACATAATCAGGGTTCTTGCTTACGGCTTCAACGGTTTCAATGGAAGCTGTAGGTAGTTGCCAGTCGGTAACCGGGTAGGGCATGGTGGCTTTAGGATGCGTTACTTCTGTGGTAAGGGCAATGCCAGCTGCCACTGCCGCCTGCAAGCCACCGTCCAGCACATAGACATTTGAGTGGCCTGTGGCCCGCAGCATCCACCAAAAGCGAGCGGCTGCATTAGCGCCACTTTTATCATCATATACCACCACGGTACTAGAAGGTGTAATGCCCAGGCATCCTAAGAGTGCCGCGAAGGAACTGATACTCGGTAATGGATGCCGACCTCCTTTAGCAGCGTCTTCAGGCTTTTCTGCAAGATCTTGATCCAAATCTACAAATTGAGCATGTGGTAAGTGACCGGCCTGGTATTGGGAAATAGCTTGTGGGCCAGATCGTGCATCAATGAGTATATAATTTTCTGCAGCCAGTGTTTGAAACTGTTTGATAGAAATGATCGGTGTAGGAAAAAGAGGTTTGGCGTTCATACCTCTAATGTAAGATTTCTGTTAGAGAGAATATGAGTCTAATAAACAGATTGAAGACAACTGTCGATTGACAGTCTTATTTCATTTCTCTGTTAATAAAATTCATAATAGTAGCTTGTTCAGGGTAAATACTATTTATGATCACACTGTATTGTTTTGAAATAGGCGGCAGCTTGCGATATAGATGCTTCCGGAATATCAATATTCTTTTTGCTTTCACGAGCCGATTGTTCAATCAGCTCTTTATTTTGCTGGAAAGAAAGTGGGGCAAAATAGGTGGCAATATCTCCCTTTTGTTGACGCTGAAGAGGGTAGTACAAAGTGGAGTTGTTACAAGTGAAATCTACGTTCTTAAAAGAAATTGATTTTCGTTGTTGTGCGTCCTGTGTTACAAAATGTACTTGCTTATTTGTAATGTCATATACAATACGCCACTTTGTATATGATCCTTGTGCTACGTTATCCAGAATACTAAATGCATAATCAACAATAGGCTTGTTGGTGGTTGTTGTTTGAAAGTCTTGCACCATACGGCAAGCGGTAGCAAAGCGTTCAACAGAGTTGTCGGAATATCCATTTGAGCTACCATGCAGGCTTACCTGGCGTTCAGCCTCTTCATAAACGGTATTGGTTAATACCGGGTTAGAAAGATCCTTTCCGCTGTGTACTTTCATTTTGCCATTAATAAACTCAATAGTGGCAGCGTTACCGTTAGCATCAGCTACCAAATAGTGAAGGGGGGCAGCATTATCGCGGCTAATGCGGATAGCGCTGTCAGTGGCAATCACTTCACTAACGGTAGTGCAATTGTCTAACTGGTACTGGATCCACTGCAGCTCATTCATGGCAGCACGTTGATCAGCCCTTGGGTACGTGGTTTCAGTTAGCCACATCAGTTCTACCACCAGGCCTTTTTCATTCATGCCACCATGCGGAAACTCTTTGCCAAATTGGTTAAATGTAATACTGCCACATTTTGATATCCATGTTATGGCTTTTTCACCAACGGGTGTAAAAGATGTTTTCTTCACACCTCGTGCATTGATCATTACCGCCCCGTTACCTGTTACCCAATCGTAGTTTCTGCCAAATACCAGTTGTCCATCTTTCTTTAATAAGAAGGTAGAGCAAGCATACAGAAAAGAGGAATATAAGATCAGGAAAAAGAGGGCAAGCGCTTTTCTCATACTATAAGTTACTAAACCTATATATAATTTAGAAGTTAATTAAGGATACCAGTTTGCATGTTTATAAGTTCATTTGCTCTAGAGTTCACCAGTAATTTAAGGAACTTGTAAACTTGTGAACAAGCGAACTCTTGAGCGTTTTTAAGGACGCTTTTTTTTATTTCTCAACTGTAGTTGCTTGTATCTTTTGCCTGACATAACACATTTGTCTAACCTGTTTTGCTAACATTGACTATATTTAGTCAAACTTGCTGCTGATGCCTAACCGTCGCTCTTTCTTACAAAAGGTAGGAATGGCTTCTGCCTCTGCCTTTTTTACTGCATTAACGCAGCCTTCGTGGGCCCGCCAACTGGATCGGGCTATGAACGAATACCATCTGTTATCAGCCGATCAATTGGCTGAAGAGGAGGATTTTTGGTATTACATACAGCAAGCCTTTACCGTTTCTTCTTCTATTATCAATCTCAATAACGGAGGGGTGTCGCCGGCACCTAAAGTTGTGCAGGACGCTATGAAGCGGTATTACGATCTCAGTAATGAAGCACCTAGTTATTTTATGTGGCGCATTTTAGATCAGGGCCGGGAAACGCTAAGAGCCAACCTAGCGGGGCTTGCCGGCTGCAGTGCAGAGGAAATTACCATTAACCGCAATGCATCTGAGGGCTTAGAAACTGTGATCTTTGGCTTGCCGCTGCAACGTGGCGATGAAGTGGTGGCAACTAAGCAGGACTATCCCAACATGGTCCATGCCTGGCAGCAACGCGAGATCAGGGATGGCATAAAAGTGAACTGGATCAACCTGGAGTTGCCTAGTGAAGACGAGAACTACCTGGTACAGCAGTATGTAAAGGCCTTTACTCCCCGTACCAAGCTGGTACACATAACCCATATGATCAATTGGAACGGGCAGGTAATTCCGGTCAGAAAGATTGCTGACCAGGCAAAAGCCAAGGGTATAGAAGTGTTGGTAGATGGTGCTCATACCTTTGCCCACCTCAATTTTAAAATACCCGACCTCAATGCCGACTATTTTGCTACCAGCCTGCATAAGTGGCTCTATGCACCTATTGGCAGCGGTATGTTGTATATAAAGAAAGATAAGATCAAGAACATTTATCCCTTATTTGCCGCCGACAACCCACATAAAGATGATATCCGGAAATTTGAAAACCTAGGTACTCGTCCCTTCTTTATTGAGCAGGCCATTGGTAAAGCCATTGAGTTTCACGATATGATTGGTGCCGAACGGAAAGAAAAGCGACTGCTGTATTTGAAGAATTACTGGATGGAAAAAGTAAAGGACCTGCCTAAGGTAAAGCTTCACACCTCTCTAAAAAAGGAATGGGGTGGGGCACTAGGCCTGGTATCGTTGGAAGGCAAAAAGCCAGCAGAATTGGACAGTTTTCTTTTTTCCAAGTATAAAATACACACCACCTCTATAGAATGGGAAAACATTCATGGGGTACGTATAACTCCCAATGTTTACACCACCACCAAAAACCTCGATGTTCTCGTTGAAGGCATTACCCAATTTGCCCGTAGTGTTTGAGGGAAAGAAGTGAGAGGAGTCCACGGTCGACAGACGACAGTCCATGAAAAGAGAGTTAATGGTCATTAGTCAATAAGTCATTGGTCAGTGAGTCATTAGTGAACCTTTAGTGAAGGTATATAGGAGGAGTAGAGGAGGATATACTCTGCAACTCCTCCGTAACTCCTCTATAACTCCCCGGAAAGTGACCACGGATTAATAGGATTTATAATGAATGAATGGGATCTCAGAGCGGGAGGTTCCTGTGCGTGAGTGCTCCCCTTTAGGGGTCGGGGGCTTGCTAGGGCCTGCCTCTCCTGTGGGTCTCTTGTACCTCTCCTGTACCTAGTCTGTACCTCTTCTGTACCTCTTCTGTAGGTAAGTCCGTACCAACTGCACAGAAAAAGCCCTCTACCTGCCTTCCACATTCACTACTCCTCCTATACTCATTCATTACAAATCCCTCCCTGCTTAATTATTCCCTTCTCGAGGCTCCTAGCTCATCGTTAATGGCTTTCTCCTGCTGGTACTAGTTCTATAATCTTAATTCTAACCTCTCTCATAACTTTCACAAGCCTTTTGGGCGAATACATTAAACTATTGCTCTGTTTTAGGGTTAAATTTGTAGAGCTAATATCCTAATGAAAAATGCTAAATCCTAAAGGAAAACTTATTGCGGTTGGAGGTGCTGAAGACAAAGGCACAGACCTGGAAACAGGGGAAATCCACCGCAACAACCTTAATTTTTTTGAACTGGGCATTCTGCGCCGCATTGTGGAAGAAGCCGGCGGCAATTCAGCCCGTATAGAAGTTATTACCACGGCTTCTACGATTCCCACAGAAGTAGGGGATAATTACCTGAACGCATTTGGCAAGATTGGTTGTGAGAATGTGGGTGTGATGCACATCCGTAACAGGGCAGATGCCACCAATGAAGAATATTTGAATCGTATTCGCCAATGCGATGCGGTAATGTTCAGTGGCGGCAACCAGCTGCGCCTAACAGCCACTTTTGGCGGTACAGAGTTCTTGAATATCCTGCTTAATCGCTTTCAGTACGAAAACTTTGTGGTGGCTGGCACAAGCGCAGGAGCCATGGCCATGAGCAATACCATGATCTACGAAGGAAATGCCACGCGTGCCCACCTGAAAGGGGAGGTGAAGATCACTACCGGTCTTGGTTTTATAGACGATGTGATCATCGATTCTCACTTTGAAAAGCGTGGGCGTTTTGGTCGCCTCGCACAAGCGGTGGCTACGAACCCATCCTGTATAGGACTTGGACTAGGTGAAGATACCGGTATGCTAATCACGGATGGTAACAGGATGGAAGCCATTGGTAGCGGGCTTGTTATTATTGTTGATGGTCATGAAATTCAGCATAGTAATGTGGCTGATATTCCGGAAGGCAACCCAATTAGTATTGAGAACCTAAAGGTTCATTTCTGTGAAAAGGGTAATGGTTATATCCGCAACAGCCGGAAGTTCTTGATGGAAGCTAAGGAGGGTGCTTTGATTAAAAAGCAGATAGAAGTTGAATAACCGAATTTGTATAAAGTAAAAGGGAAGCTACTGCTTCCCTTTTTAGTTCTTATTGTGCTGAAACCAGGTAGTAATTCTTTTTTCCTTTCTGCACCAATAAATATTGTTCATGAAGTAGAAGAGAGCTGTCAACTGTATACTGTATATTGTCAACTTTTTTCCTATTAATGCTTACGCCACCGTTTTGGATCATTTTGCGGGCTTCACCCTTACTAGGGAAGATGCCCGTGTCGGCTAGGAAGCTGATGATATCTATACCTGTAGCTAGTTGCTCCTTACTCACGTTCACTTTTACAATGCCTTCCATGCCTTCCAGATCTTCAACACTCAGGCTTTCTGCCGGTGCATTTTGCTGGGCAAACAGTTTTTGAGTGGTTTCAATGGCTTTCTGGTAAGCCTCTTCACCGTGAACAAACTTTGTCACTTCCTCGGCCAAACGCTTTTGCAATACACGCTTGGAGGCGTCTTTTTGGTGTTCGGTAGTTAATTCGTCTATAATTTCCTTAGGCAGGAATGTAAAGATCTTGATCCATTTTTCAGCATCTGAATCAGCGGCGTTTAGCCAGAACTGGTAGAACTGGTAAGGGGTTGTCTTTTCCGCATCCAGCCAGATATTGCCGGATTCTGTTTTGCCAAACTTTCCGCCATCAGCCTTGGTAATCAACGGGTTAGTGAATACAAAAGCCTCTCCACCTACTTTGCGGCGAACCAGTTCGGTACCGGTGGTCATATTGCCCCACTGGTCGCTACCGCCCATTTGTAGCTTACAGTTTTTGTTCATGTATAACCAGTAAAAGTCATAGCCTTGCATCAATTGGTACGCAAACTCGGTATAGCTGATACCGGTTTCGCCTTCTATGCGCTTTTTTACACTATCCTTGGCCATCATATAGTTCACCGTAATATGCTTGCCAGTATCGCGGAGGAAGTCAATAAAGGAAATGGACTTGAACCAGTCGTAGTTGTTAGCCATTTCAGCGGCATTAGGCTTAGATGGGTCAAAATCCAGGAATTTGGCTAGCTGGTTGTGTACGCCCTTAATATTTTTCTGTAAGGTGGCTTCATCCAATAAGTTGCGTTCCTCGCTTTTCATAGAAGGATCGCCAATCATGCCGGTGGCTCCACCCACTAAAGCAATAGGCTTATGTCCGGCTTTTTGCAAGTGAACGAGCAATAGAATGGGTACCAGGCTTCCAATATGCAAACTATCGGCTGTAGGGTCAAAACCTATATAGCCGGTTGTCATCTCTTTTTGCAGTTGTTCTTCGGTACCAGGCATAATGTCGTGGATCATGCCACGCCACCGTAATTCTTCTATTAAATTCATGGAAATGAAGCTTTAAGGCGCAAAAGTAAGGGAGTATACAATCTTAAGATAGATTATACCGTTTTAATATATGGTGAAATAACTCTCAAAGCGGCTTGAAAGCTGTGAATTGTAGGGTTTAAAGTATAATTTTGTTTTGCAACCTAAATTGACTGACGATTCGTCCCTAAGCAATTGTTGCTTATAAGTAAACATACCAAATGAAAGTTAACCTACTGCTCGCTACAATCTGTACCTCCTTCACGTTGATTGGAAAGGCACAATTTCGCAAATACTCAAATGAATTTCTCAATATAGGTGTTGGGGCCCGCGGGTTGGCCATGGGGAGTGCTCAGGTGGCCTCTGTGAGTGATGGAACTGCCGGTTACTGGAATCCAGCTGGATTAACTGGCGTTCAAAATGTTCCTAGTGTGAGTGCTATGCATGCGGAATATTTTTCAGGTATTGGAAAGTATGATTATGCGAATTTAGCTATACCAATGGCTGGCAATAAGCGCACATTAGGACTGACAGCGATTCGGTTTGGCGTAGACGATATTCCCAATACTTTATTTTTGGTAGAACCAGATGGAACTATCAATTATAATAACATAAAGGAGTTTAGTTCTACTGACTATGCTTTTTTGCTTTCATTGGGCCAACGGTTGCGTCAAAGCGAAAACAAGAATGTGAATTTTGGAGTTAATGCAAAAGTGATTCACCGCAGCGTGGGTACGTTTGCCAAAGCATGGGGATTTGGCTTAGACGCCGGACTTCAGATTCAGGCCAAACAGTGGCGTTTGGGCTTTGCTGCAAAAGACATAACGACAACGTTCAACTCTTGGACATTTAACTTCACAGAGCGCGAGAAAGAGGCGTTATACTTAACGAATAATGATATTCCTGTAAAATCTACAGAAATGACTGCTCCCCGGTTAGTGGCGGGCTTGGCACGTGATTTTAAGTTTAATAAAAAGTTTAGTTTATTAGCGGAAGCTAATTTCGATTTTACGTTTGATGGACAACGTAATACGTTAGTAAGCACTGAAAATGTAAATGTTGATCCGAAGATAGGTTTAGAAGCTAACCTAAGTAATGTGGTCTTTTTACGGGCTGGTGTAAATAATTTTCAAAAAGCTCTGGCAGATCAGGATACACTGAATCAAAAGAAAGTGTGGATCTATCAGCCAACGCTAGGTGCCGGCTTTCGGTTACAGAATGTGCACATTGACTACGCCTTTACCAACCTGGCTAACCAATCCAATGCCTTGTATACCCATGTTTTCTCTCTCCAATTAGATCTGGTTAAACCAAAAAATAAAACCAATACGAAAACCAAAGCGAAAACAAAATAATCCTGCTACCCAAACACTCTTATATGAAAAAGTTTTTCGTCTGCTTACTGATACTCTCAGGCTTTATTTCTAAAGCGCAGGTATATAATAACGAATGGATAGATCATTCAAAAACCTACTATAAGTTTAAAGTAGGTAAAACGGGTCTGCATCGCATTCCTCAAACTGTTGTTTCTGCTGCGGGTTTAGGTAGTACGCCTGCAGAATACTTTCAGCTTTGGCGTAATGGTACCCAGGTACCTATTTATACAACCGTTTCTTCTGGCCCAATGTCTGCCAGTGACTATATAGAGTTTTGGGGTGAAATGAATGATGGTAGACCCGATAAGGAATTATATAGAAATCCGGGATACCAATTGAATGATAAGTATAGTTTGTTAACAGATACTGCTGTTTATTTTTTAACGGTAGACCCTGTTGTTTCTAATAATTTACGATTGAGAGATGTTGCCAATAATGTGGGAGGTAATACGCTGGCTCCAGAGCCTTACTTCATGTACACTGTTGGCAATTATTTTAATAAGGCCAGATTAAATAATGGTTATGCTGTCAATGTCGGCGAAACACTATATTCTTCTTCATATGATAGAGGTGAGGGATGGACTTCCGCAGAGATAGGGGGGACGCCACACACGTATACTTTTTCTGATCTGAACGTATCTACAACTGGCCCTGATGCCAAATTCACAATTGCTCTCTCTGGAAACCGGGTAAATCCACGCAGTTATCGTGTAAAAGTCAACAGTGACTCCCTACTAGGAAAACAGATGGATTACTATAACGATAGCAAGGACTCGGGAACTTTTTCTGCTAGCAAGTTAGCAGCTACAAACAAGGCTCTCATTGAAGTGGCACAAATTAGTAGCGTTGGATCGGATGCAATGGTTATTCACAAATATGAGTTAACCTACCCTCGGCAGTTTAATTTTGGCGCGCAACAAAATTTCGAGTTTGCATTGCCTGCTAGCGCCTCTGGCAATTACTTGGAAATTAAGAATTTTAATTTTGGGTCAGTTGCTCCAGTTTTATATGACCTAACAAATGGCAAACGATATGTAGGCAACATTTCTACACCTACCATTGTAAAAGTAGTATTAGAGCCGTCTTTGGCAGATCGGCGCTTGGTGTTGGTATCGCAGGTAGCAGCAAATAATACTTCTATTGCTTCTTTGGAAACGCGCAAGTTTGTAGATTATGCACAAGCCAGCAATCAAGGTAATTATATAATCATAACCAATTCATTATTGGTGCCCTCATCAGGAGCTAATCCTATTGAAGATTACAAACAGTATCGCAGTTCAGTTGAAGGAGGAAGTCATTCTGTAGTAGTGGCAATGATTGATGAATTGGTAGACCAGTTTGCTTTTGGAATTAAAAAGCACCCGATGGCGGTTCGGGACTTTCTTCTTTATGCGCGAGAGCAATTTACAGTAAAGCCGAAGAATGTTCTGTTAATTGGTAAAGGAGTTAATTACGTCCATCAGCGGGTATATGAAAATTATGCCGATTTAGATAAACTCAACCTGGTACCAACATTTGGCTGGCCGGCCTCGGATATATTGTTAGCTTGTGATAAAGGGTATGCTATTCCAAAACTTCCGATTGGTCGATTATCTGTAGTTAGTCCAACGGAAATAAGCGACTATTTAAATAAAATAAAAGAGTATGAGTCTTCACAACGTGTATCTTCTCCGCTAGTTAAAGACAGGGCTTGGATGAAAAATGTTATGCATGTAGTTGGGGCTAGTGAACCGAGCTTGCAAAGGATACTAGATTATTACATGCAAGGCTATAGCAATACAATATCAGATACTTTATTTGGGGCGAAAGTATATACCATTTCAAAAAACTCGCCTGAAGTCGTTCAGGAAGTGAATAATGGTTTAATTGATAAATTATTTGAAGACGGGTTAAGTCTAATTACTTATTTTGGTCATTCATCGGTTACTACTCTGGCATTTGATCTAAATGGTCCAAGCAAATATAATAATCCAGGAAAGTATCCTTTTTTTGTTGCATTAGGTTGTATGGCTGGGGACTTTTATAACTTTAACACTACACGTTTTGTAAACAAAGAAACACTTTCTGAAAAATTTGTTTTAGCACCCAAGCGAGGCTCTATAAGTTTTATTGCCAGTAGTTCTTACGGTATTCCCCATTATCTGGATATCTATAACAGTAGATTTTATAAGAATATTTCAGTAAACGGTTACGGCGAATCTATAGGAGAAAGTATGAGCGCCACAGTATCTCAAACAATGTCTTATACAACTCAGGAGGACTTCTATGCAAGGTCCACCTGTGAGCAAATAGCCTTACACGGTGATCCTGCACTGAAATTAAATTACTTTTTGAAACCAGATTTCGTAATCGAAGAACCAAATTTAAGAGTTAGTCCAAGTTTTGTATCTGTAACAGATAAGACGTTTAGTTTAAACGCCAAAATCTTAAATATAGGTAGGGGCATTAACACCGATTTGATTGTTGAAGTAAAACGTGAACTCCCCAATGGATCTTCCGGAATTATTTTTAGAGATACTATTCCTGCTACCCGTTTTGAAGATTCAATTCATGTTTTAATTCCAATTAATCCAATATCTGACAAGGGGTTAAATAAGTTAACGGTTACGATTGATCCGGAAAACTTAATAAATGAAAGTTACGAGACAAATAATACCATTACCAAAGAGGTAGTTATTTATAACGATGAGATTCATCCTATTTACCCATATAATTACTCTATTGTAAATAGACAGGGAATAAAACTTATAGCTTCTACTGCTAATCCTTTTGCAGAAGAGAAAGAATATAGACTTGAAGTAGATACCACAGAATCATTCCAAACACCGCTATCTGTAAAAACAATAAAAGCAGTAGGAGGGATAGTTGAATTTAATCCTGGTATTACATTTAATGATAATTCTGTTTATTATTGGCGGGTAGCCCCAGTTTCTAGCAGTATACGTACTTGGAATTCAGCCTCATTTGTCTATATCCCTAATCATGATTTAGGGTTTAACCAATCTCACGTTGATCAACATCAATATTCTGAGAAGCAACAAATTACGTTAAACAAAAGAGGCCGTTGGAATTTTGATTCTGTGCTACAAAATTTAAATATTCGCAATTGTGTAACTATTTCAGCATCCTCTGCTGAAACAGACTTTAGTATTGCGATCAATGGAGATAGAAGCCTCTTACGAAATGCTTGTGGGCGTTCTATTCTGGCTTTTAATGCGTTTGACCCTAAAACCTTTAAAATGTTCCAAAATGATAAGTCTGGAAAATATGGAAATATAAGTTGTGGCAGGCCTATGTCTGATTGGACTTTTGAGTTTGATTATTTGACATCAAGCTCACGCAGACTCGCTAGAGATTTTATAGATAGTATTCCTAATGGATATTTTGTTGTTGTAAGAAATATAATGAGGTATACTCAAGTGGGCGGGTTTGTTAATGAATGGATGGCTGATGAGTCAACAATGGGTGCAGGGAAAACACTTTATCATAAATTAAAAAATGCGGGCTTCGCAGATCTTGATTCATTCTATCGTCATAGGGCATTTATATTTATATATCAAAAGGGTAATTCTGGATTCAAACCAGTTTCAATGTTTTCTGATAATGAATATGATGTCATAATGCTTTCTCAAAACTTTAAAACTCCTGATTCCATTGGGCACATAACTTCTCCATTATATGGTCCATCAAGAAAATGGAAGCAGGTTAAATGGGACGGTTATACTGCAGATCAGGTTAGTACAGATAAAGTAACTTTTGATATAATAGGAGTGCGTCCTGATGGAAGTTCTCAGACATTGTTTGCAAATATTGATCCTGTAGAAAAAGGTCAGGATGTTTCTACAATTAATCCTATTGATTACCCCAACTTGCAGTTAAGAATGACAAGTAGGGATAGCATAAACTATACACCTTATCAGTTAAATTTTTGGCGAGTGACTTATGACCCTGTACCAGAAGGAGCTGTGGCACCAAATATCTTTTTCAACATGAAAGACACTTTTGATGTAGGAGAGCCTGCTACTTTGAAACTAGCTTATAAAAATGTTAGTGATGTAAAATTTGCAGATAGTATAAAAGCAAAACTAACAGTAACAGATCGCAATAATATAACTCATACGCTAAGTGTGCCAAGACAAAAACCATTGATTAGCGGCGATACTTTAATCCTTACTTATGATATTCCAACTCAGAACCTTGAAGGAAACAATACATTGTTTGTTGAATTAAATCCAGATAGAGATCAAAATGAACAGTATTATTTTAATAACAATGTTTTCCATGATTTCTTTGTGAAGGGGGATACTTTAAATCCTGTTCTTGATGTTACTTTTGATGATAGGCATATTTTAAACGGTGATATTGTTGCGGCAAAGCCTAGGATTCAAATCAAACTAAAAGATGAAGCACGATATATGTTATTGGACAATGAAAGTTTGGTGACCGTACAGGTAAAATACCCAAATGAACAGACGCCAAGGAGTTTTAATTTTAATTCAGATACATTAAGGTTTACTAAAGCAGTAGAAAGCTCTGGTTCAGAAAATGAAGCAACTATAGACTTTATGCCTGACTTAACAGAAGATGGAGATTATGAGCTGATTGTTTCTGGCAAAGACAAAAGTGGTAATAGAGCGGGTGAACTTGAATACAGAGTGAACTTTCAGGTGGTTAGGAAGCCAATGATTTCAAATATGCTGAATTATCCTAACCCATTTACAACTTCTACATCTTTTGTATTTACAATTACAGGTTCAGATGTGCCACAAAATCTCCGAATCCAAATAATGACTATTACAGGAAAAGTTGTTCGTGAGATTACAAAAGAAGAGCTGGGAAGATTGCATATAGGCAGAAATATTACAGAATATAAGTGGGATGGAACAGATCAGTACGGGCAAAAGTTAGGTAATGGGGTATATCTATACCGCGTGATAACCAACCTGAATGGAAAAGCATTAGAAAAATATAAGTCTGCTAACGGAGACACAGATAAGTATTTTAATAATGGATATGGTAAAATGTATTTGATGAGATAATTCTGTGATTTGAAGAAGTATTTTGAAGAGTTAGACAGTCTCAGGTTTTTCATATTTATTATGATTTCAGCCCATCATATTGGTGTCTGGCAATATGATCATGGGCATACTTATTTTTTTGCTTTGTCTGGATTTTTAATTGGACATACCACATTCAAAAGGCTTGAGCTTAACCAAGCATTTTCAATAAAGTATTTTTTACTAAATAGGATATTGAGAACATTTCCTGTCTACTTCCTTGTCCTTTTGATTTGTGGTATTTCCTATCTTATATTTCAGTTTTTAGGAAAGCATATTTCTATTAATGACTATTGGTCATATTTTTTCTTTCTACAAAATTACTTTGCAGGCGATGCCTTGTTTATACTAAAAAATCTTTGGGCAATGGCTGTAACAGAGCAATTGTATCTTGGATGGGGTATCCTGATGGTTCTGTTCAGAAAAAATATGATCACTTTATTACCCTGGTTGGCACTTAGTTTTACTATTCTAGCTTTCATGGTAGGGTGTTTTACCAATAATGTCTATGAAAGTACGCTCTCATATGCAGGAATATTTTGCTTCTCTGCTTACGCCGCGAGTTTTTATTTTACGAAAAACAAGATTTTTCGATTCATTTATAGTTTAAGCTCAAACACTATACTATTTTTTGTCAGCCTCTTTATAGTTGCTTTAATTAGCGGATTTTATTTTTTAGCAGGCATAGGCTATCTTTTAAAGGAGCATATAATGACATTTTTGTTCTGCGGCTTATTGATGTTGGTTTGTTTTAAAAAAGATGGAAACTTTCATATTCTAGCCAATAAAAAAGGGCGCTATTTAGGCAAATTGTCTTATGGGCTTTATTGTTACCATGCTTTTGCTATTACAGCGGTGCTTATGTATAGTAATTATAAAAAGTGGGAGATAAATCGAGTTGGACTTTTTTTAATAGCACTATCACTTACAATTATTATTTCTACTATTAGCTATGAGTATTATGAAAAACGATTTCTTAAACTAAAGCATACAATTTAATAATTGTCACTATACCAATGCAACGCATTAATAGTTGTCTTTAATTTTTTAAAGATAAATTCCTTACTATATACTTACCCACCATATCAAATTCCAAGTTCACTTGCTCACTTTCCTTTAAATATTGTAGTATAGTATGTTCATAAGTATAAGGGATGATAGCAACGCTAAAAGTATTCTTTCCTACATTATATACAGTCAAACTAGTGCCATTCAAACTAATTGAGCCCTTTTCTATTACAAGGGGGGCAAAGTTTTCTGAGAATGAAAAGGTGAACTCCCAACTCCCTTTTTTGTCTTCTATCTTTTCGCATATCCCGATTGTATCTACATGCCCTTGGACAAAGTGCCCATCTAACCGGCTGGAGGGCAATAAGCTACGCTCAATATTGACAAAGAAACCTTCTCGCCATTGATTTAGAGCTGTTTTTTCAAGCGTCTCTTGTACTGCTGTTACTCTATGGCTGTCGCCCCGAATTTCTTCAACAGTAAGACATACCCCATTATGGGCTATACTTTGATCTACCTTAAATTCAGAAGATAGAGGGGATTGAATCCAAAATGTCTTATTCGTCCCATTGATTTCTACCTCTTTAACCTGGCCTAAAACCTCAATAATGCCTGTAAACATGGGGCAAATTTCGGGTTTTTGCATTTTATTTTGGTTTGATGTTAAAAACCTTGCTATCTTCGCGTTTCCAAAAAAAATTATTTAAAGGAGGTATAACGCATGTTAATCATTGATTCTAAGGACTGCGAGAACATAGACAAAGCTTTGAAGAAGTATAAAAAGAAATTCGAAAAAGCTAAGATCTTATTGCAGTTGCGTGAGCGCCAGTCATTTACTAAGCCATCTGTAAAACGCAGAGGTGAAGTATTGAAGGCGATCTACAAACAACAGATTGCCAGCGGAAAAATTGAAGGTTAATACCTCTTTCACCGATAGTAAATAGCTGCAAGGTTTTTATATCTTGCAGCTATTCTTTTTTTATGGCCATCGCACATCCAATTATTCAACCCTTCCTCGATTATCTCAAATTCGAGAAGCGATTCTCGCAGCACACTATCCTTGCGTATGAGAATGATCTCACCGCTTTTTGGGACTTTATCATTACCCAGTATGGTGAGCTGAAGCTATCTGAAATCTCCCATTTATATATACGTACCTGGTTAGCGTCTTTAAAAGATGCGGGCCTAACGGCCAAAAGTATCAATCGCAAGATATCTACCCTCAAGTCCTATTTTAAGTATAACATGAAAGTAGGCGAGGTGGAGCAGTCGCCTATGGTGAAGATCATTGCGCCTAAGAACGAAAAGCGGTTACCTCAATTTGTGGCCGACAAGGATATAAATACGCTATTCCAGCATGTGGAGTTTCCTGACAACTGGCAGGGAAAAACTGAATACCTACTACTCTCTATCTTTTACCAAACCGGGATGCGCTTAAGCGAGTTGATCAACTTAAAAGAGTCAAGTATTTCTTATTATAATCAAACCATACGGGTTTTAGGAAAAGGCAGTAAAGAAAGGGTGCTTCCCGTAAGTGGTGAATTGCTGGCACTGATAAAGTCATATTGTGCTGAAAAAGTGGCTTTGGATAAGGGCAATACTGAGAACTTGTTAGTTACGGAGAAAGGAAAACCGCTGGCACCTCGGCAGGTTTATAGCATGGTGAAAAAATATTTAAGCCAAGTCACCACTATAGAAAAGAGAAGCCCGCACGTGCTGCGCCATACATTTGCTACCCATTTAGTCAACAATGGCGCTGATTTAAATGCTATAAAAGAGATGCTGGGACACAGCAGTTTAGCCGCCACACAGGTATACACCCACAATACCATTGAAAAGCTGAAGAATATACATCAAAAAGCACATCCAAAGGCTTAAAATTATTTTCCACATTTCACATTTTTCTGCGTATTTCTTTTTGTGAGTAGAAGAGCTATTACTAACTTCATAGGGAGTCCTATGGACACACCCTTAACATTGAAGCTCTTTATTTATTGTTTCACGATTTAAAATGAATTCTATGAACGTTCACATTCAAACAGTTCACTTTGATGCTGACAGCAAGTTAATAGCCCATGTAGAAGAAAAATTGGCAAAATTGACGCAATTTCATGATCGTATCATCAAAGTAGACGTGTTTTTAAAACTGGATAACGTAGTACACACCATTAAAGACAAAATCGCTGAAATTAGAGTGCATGTGCCCAGAGCCGACTTTTTCGTGAAATCTACTAGCAAATCATTTGAAGTTTCTTTCGACGAAGCCTTCGAATCACTTGTGAATCAAATCAAGCGTAAAAAAGAAAAGCTTGCCGCATAATACTTCAAGACCTCCTTCGGGAGGTCTTTTTATTTATACCCATACCATTTCCTCAATAATTTATTTCTGCCAACTGATTTATAAATTAAGCATCCTTACGGCTAGGCTACATAAATTGCTTTTTATGCCAACAAATTGGAATCTAGGATGATAACCTATAAAGGTTAAGGTTACCCGCCAGGAAATGAATTGATATATTATATCTCTCGTTTCATTTTAGATCTACATCTAATATTAATGCTAGTTGTTTCCGTATCCATTGATGCTAAATGCATCTTCAATTTTCTTTATCACTAAAAGCAATGGCGCAGCCAAACCTTCCCAATTTCTAATCTTATGTCCGTAGCCTGTTTTCAGCTTGGTCTTGTTCCGGTTTTGTTTTACTCAACTCCGTAAGGTTACGGAGTTGAGTAAAACAAATTCAGAATGAAGCCAAAGTAATTTCAGATTGGTACCGAACTAAGAAAGTACAATAGAGGAGGAGTATCCTTACGAAAGTATTTGGTTAGATGAGAAATAGGCTATCGTATAGGAGATGTTTGTTACATCTATCCAACTCAATATTCAGGGATCGCCCTGGTCGACTTTTTTAATAGCAAGGTGTACAAGCCGCCATCTATTCGAAGGGACGCTTCATTTAAAAAAGTTGGTACAAAAGAGTGCGTTTAATGAGAGGTAGTAGTCCGGTTATCTTTCATTTATGCATTGTAGCAACCATCTATTTAAAAATTTTTTTAAGAAATTGAATGCGTGGAAATTAGAAGAATCAAGGGTTTTAGAAAAAATGAAAAAAAAACTTGCTGAAAAGTTTTGAAAATTTTTTTCAATTGCAGAATTCCTTTACTTTTGCCTTCCCAAAAACAAGGGGTAGTTCTTTAACAACACAAAAAATGCCACTTTAGCTCAGCTGGTAGAGCAACTGATTTGTAATCAGTAGGTCGTTGGTTCGATTCCGACAAGTGGCTCAATACTGGCGCATATGGTGGAAACGCCATTCAGTAGGGCAGGTTCCAGAGCGGCCAAATGGGGCGGACTGTAAATCCGCTGTCTTCGACTTCAGTGGTTCGAATCCACTCCTGCCCACTAGTTCTTTACATTATTAGTTATTAATTGATAATTAATAATTGAACAAGCGGGAGTAGCTCATTTGGTAGAGCGATAGCCTTCCAAGCTATAGGTGGCGAGTTCGAGCCTCGTCTCCCGCTCTTTTGAGTTGTCGGATTGAATGATGACAGATGACAGAACGTTGCCACTGTCAACCTATAGCGGTCAACTGTCAGCTGACACAAGCCGTTGTAGCTCAGTGGTAGAGCACTTCCTTGGTAAGGAAGAGGTCTGGGGTTCAATTCCCCATAACGGCTCAAAAAACATTAAATAGGTTTACTACTTGATGTTATAGAAAGGACCAAAAACATGAAGTAAGAGTTGCTAGCAATGGCAATTCTCTTTTTTCATAAAGAATAACCTTCAACCAGCCTTGGCAGGGTGGAGGATAAATTTGCGATAATAAATATTTAAGAACTCCACAACTAAAAACGATAAAGATGGCAAAAGAGAATTTTAAGCGGGATAAACCGCACGTTAACGTTGGTACCATCGGTCACGTAGACCACGGTAAAACCACTTTGACCGCTGCTATCACTACCATTCTGTCTCAGAAAGGTTTAGCAGAGGCTAAGAAGTACGATGAAATTGATGGTGCTCCTGAAGAAAAAGAAAGAGGTATTACCATTAATACAGCTCACGTTGAGTATCAGACGGCTAACCGTCACTACGCTCACGTTGACTGTCCTGGTCACGCTGACTACGTAAAAAACATGATTACCGGTGCTGCGCAAATGGACGGTGCTATCTTAGTTGTGGCTGCTACAGATGGTCCTATGCCTCAGACAAAAGAGCACATTCTTTTGGCTCGTCAGGTAGGCGTACCTCGTATCGTTGTTTTCATGAACAAAGTTGACTTAGTTGACGATCCAGAATTGTTAGAGCTTGTAGAAATGGAAATCCGTGACTTGTTAAGCTCTTACGGTTTTGACGGTGACAATACTCCAATCATCCAAGGTTCTGCTACTGGCGCTTTAGCTGGTGATGCAAAATGGGTTGCTAAGGTTGAAGAGTTGATGGACGCTGTAGATACTTACATTCCATTGCCTCCTCGTCCAGTTGATCTTCCATTCTTGATGTCAGTTGAAGACGTATTCTCTATCACTGGTCGTGGTACTGTTGCTACTGGCCGTATTGAAAGAGGTCGTATTAAAGTAGGTGAGCCTGTTGAGATCGTAGGTTTGATGGATGCTCCTTTAACTTCTACTTGTACAGGTGTGGAAATGTTCCGCAAACTATTAGATGAAGGTGAAGCTGGTGATAACGCAGGTCTGTTATTACGTGGTATCGATAAAACTCAGATCCGTCGCGGTATGGTTATCGTGAAGCCTGGTTCTATCACTCCTCACACTGAATTCAAAGGTGAAGTATACGTACTGAGCAAAGAAGAAGGTGGTCGTCACACTCCATTCTTTAACAAATACCGTCCTCAGTTCTATTTCCGTACAACTGACGTAACTGGTGAGTGCGTATTGCCAGAAGGTACTGAAATGGTAATGCCTGGTGATAACACTAGCTTAACTGTAAAACTGATCCAACCAATCGCCATGGAGAAAGGTTTGAAATTCGCTATCCGTGAAGGTGGTCGTACAGTAGGTGCTGGTCAGGTTACTGAAATCTTAAAATAAGCTTTAAGCTCTAGCTTTTAGCTTTAAGCCGAAAGGCGTTGCAAAAGATTCCTATATTTGCAAAATAACTCTAAAAGCTATTCTGCCTCCAAGCAGGATAGCTTTTAACTTCTACGGGTGTAGTTCAATGGCAGAATAGCGGTCTCCAAAACCGTTGATGGGAGTTCGAATCTCTCCACCCGTGCTAAATGATTTGATATTTTAAATTTGAGGTCTTAAATTGCTAACACAATTTCAAATATCAAACTTCAAATCTCATATTCTATATGAACAAAATTTCTAACTACTTCAGCGATTCTATTAAAGAATTGACAGAAAAAGTGACCTGGCCTACATGGACACAGTTGCAACAATCTACGATGATTGTTCTGGGTGCTACCTTGGTTACCACTGCTATTGTAGGTTTAATGGATTTCGTGGCTGCAGGTGGCTTGAATTTTATTTACAAATTGTTCTAATTGATGGAGTCAACTACACAAAATACACAGTCACAACAGCAAGAGACCAAATGGTATGTACTACGTGTGGTTAGTGGCAAAGAGCGTAAGGTAAAAGAATACTTAGATAAAGAAGTATCAAGAGGGGGCTGGGACAATATCGTTAAACAGGTATTTCTTCCAGTAGAGAAAGTGTATAAAGTGCAGAATGGTAAAAAAGTAATGCGTGAGCGCAACTATTATCCTGGTTATGTGATGATAGAAGTGGCTGACGGTAAATTAAACGACGATTTAAGAGATACTATTAAAAATACCTCTAACGTTATTCACTTCTTAGGTAAAGACAATCCAATTGCTTTACGTAAAGCTGAAGTAAATAAAATGTTGGGTAAGATGGATGAAATGGCTGAAGCGGGTGGCTTGAGCATGAGTGAGCCTTTCATTGTTGGTGAAACGATCAAGATCATCGAAGGTCCTTTCAACGATTTTAATGGTGTAATTGAAGAAGTTAATGACGAGAAGAAGAAATTGAAAGTAACTGTAAAAATCTTTGGTCGCTCTACACCTGTTGAGCTAAACTACATGCAGGTTGAAAAGTTGAGTTAATTACAAAATATTTCATAGAAAGCCATCCTACTTTTGGATGGCTTTTTTTTTTCGTACTATGTTAAGCAGAGTTAGATTCTTATTGGGCTATTTATCTATTTGGGTAATACTATTCGAGTTATTTCGACTACTATTTCTGCTTTACCATTTTGATGCTGCTCATCAATTGTCGTTTTCTACCCTCATTCAAACTTTTTGGTATGGATTACGAATGGATTTGTCTACGGCAGCCTATGTTACTTTGCCCGTTTGTCTATTTGTACTTATAAGTCTCTTTGTTCCTTTTTTTAGGAAAAGGTCTCTTTACTTTATATATACAGCTATTGTGCTGCTGTTAACTGTATTAATAGTTACAGCCGACCTAGAGGTTTATAAGCAGTGGGCATTCCGTATTGATGCAACTCCTTTAAAATATCTCAATTCACCAAAAGAGGCGTGGGCATCAATCAGCCACTTGCCTGTATTCTGGATTCTGCTGGCAGTGACCATTTTTTATGTGCTTTTATTAGCTGCATTCAAAAAAGGTATCGCCCGACTTATCTACCTCTTAAGTAAGCCAATTCATTGGGGAGTTGGGGTACTGTCAGTTAGTATGTTTTCGGTTTTAATGATTGTTGCTTTACGTGGTGGACTACAATTAGCTCCTTTAAACCAAAGTACAGTTTACTTCAGTACAAACAATTTTGCTAATCAGGCTGCTATTAATGCTTCCTGGAATTTCCTGCATGGTGTTATGAATCAATCAGGAGTGAATCGGAATCCGTATAATTATTTCTCGTCAGAAAAAGCAAAGCGAACTGTAGATAGTCTATTTAAGACATCCGGAACAACACCAGCACTACTAAATACTACAACACCCAATATTATTCTGATCATCTGGGAGAGCTTTACAGAAAAAGCTACTCACCTTGCTATTGATGGTACAGAAGTAACACCCGGCTTTAATCAGCTAAAGAAAGAGGGACTATATTTTAGCCAGTTATATGCAAGTGGAGATAGAACTGATAAAGGACTTGCAGCTGTACTAAGTGGTTATCCAGCTTTGCCAAACGCCTCTATTATCCGAACACCCAATAAGGCAGCCAAGCTGGCTGTTTTACCAACTCTATTAAAAGAAAGAAACTACCAGATTCCTTTCTTTTATGGGGGAGAACCTGAGTTTGCCAATATCAAATCATACTTATTACATGGGAACTTTAATCCCTTGGTAGATGTTAGCGATTTTGATAAAAAAGATCAGAATTCAAAATGGGGTGCACATGATGGCGTGGTGGCTAATCGCATGTTACAATATGTAAACAGCGTTAAAGCACCATTTTTTGCTACCTGGCTTACTTTAAGTAGTCATGAACCCTTTGAAGTACCAGAAACACCAGCCTTTAAAGGCAATGATAATACATCAAAATTCCTCAATTCATTACACTATACCGATCGGGTACTTAGTGATTTTATAGAAAAAGCGAAACAGCAGCCCTGGTGGAAAAATACACTTGTAGTTGTTATTGCCGATCATGGGCACCCACTTCCGGAGACGCCCCATCGGATTAATAACTTTAAAATTCCCATGTTGTGGTTAGGTGGAGCATTGAAAGCCTCAGGTACGGTTCATGATAAGGTTATGAACCAAACAGACTTGGCAGCTACCTTATCGGCTCAATTAGGAATAACAAATGCATCATTTCCTTTTAGTAAAAATAGTTTTGATACTACTTCAAAGCCTTGGAGCTTCTTTTCTTTCAATAATGGCTTTGGCTGGGTAACACCTACAGGTTATGTTCTTTATGACCATGTAGGTAAACAAGTAATTGAAAAAGGAGGGCAGATGGATACTACAAGTATAGATGATGGAAAGGCCTTACAGCAATTTATATATTCTGATTACATCAATAAATAGCTCCCAATTACGGAAAGTGGATTGATTTACTCAATTCATACTTGAAAAACTACAATTCATCGGTGTAATAGATGAAAACAGATGCTTAAGTGACAACTTCGCGACTATTTAGCCTTTTATCAGGCGGCATCTATATCTGTTGAAACACTGTAAAGTCCATATCTCCCCACAGAATATTTTTGTTTCTGTTTCTACCCATATTTTTTATTGGCGGCTTTTGTTTGTGCTACTTCTTGGGACTTGTTTTAATGTACGAGCCTTTGCTCAAAACGTTTCAAGAGAATTATCCGCTACCCGAAGTGTAGGTCCCATAAAAGTAGATGGTATTTTAAACGAAACTGCCTGGAAAGAAGCTCTGCCTGCCACCCATTTCATAGAAAGTAGACCATATGTTGGGAAAGCGGAAAGTGAAGTGAATAAAACGGTCGTTTATCTTTTATACGATGCTTACGCTATTTACGTTGGGGGTACTTGTTATGAGCCATCAAAAGATAGTATTTCCAGGGAGCTGGTAGGTAGAGACAAATTGGGAATCAATGATTTTATTTCTGTAGCTTTTGATCTATATAATGATAAGATCAATGGCGTCGGTTTTTTTGTAACCCCTTATGGAGAGCAATATGACGCCAAGTACTCAAACTCTGGTGATGAAGATGGCTCCTGGAATGCCGTGTGGGACAGTGAGGCTAAAGTACATCAAGACGGTTGGAGTTTTGAAATGCGTATTCCGTATTCTGCCTTACGATATAGTAAACAGCCTGTACAAAATTGGGGTTTGCAAATAACCCGACGGCGCACAAAAGCTGGGCAACAGTTAGTGTGGAACCCTATTAATCCTGAAATAAATGGTTTTTTAAACCAGGCAGGAATGTGGAAGGGAATACAAGTAACAAAGGCTCCCGTTCGATTATCTTTCTCTCCCTATATAGCAAGTTACATCAATCATAATGGGACTGTTGATGCTAACAGAACTAGCTCTTCATTAACCGGTGGTATGGATGTAAAATATGGAATCAGCCAAAGTTTTACATTAGACATGACCTTAGTTCCAGATTTTGGCCAGGTAAAAAGCGATAACAAAGTGCTTAACTTATCGCCTTTTGAGGTGCGCTATGAAGAGAACCGAAGTTTTTTTACAGAAGGAACAGAGCTCTTTAATAAAGGTGACCTTTTTTATTCCAGAAGAATTGGGCAGCAGCCAATACACTATTATGCCATACAAGACCCGCTTAGAGAAGAGGATCATGTTCAGGATAATGAAGTGATCATCAGCAATCCTACTGAATCAAAACTGGTAAATGCTACAAAGGTTTCCGGCCGTTTGCATAAGGGACTCGGTATTGGAGTTTTTAACGCTATTACTCAACCCATGTATGCTATAGTTGAAAATGATAGAGGGGAAAAAAGAAAGATTCTTACAGACCCATTGACCAATTATAACATCACAGTTTTGGATCAGACACTGAAAGGCAATTCCTCTATATCCTTCATCAATACTAATGTTTCACGTGCCGGAAAGGATTACGATGCTAATGTTAGTTCAGCACTACTTAATCTAAATAACAAACATAATACCTTCAACTTTTTTGGTAATTTTTCGCTGAGTAAATTATTCTATCCGGACTATACTCTTAGCGGTTATGCTCATACCATTCGGTTAGCAAAAACAAGTGGACGTTTCTTGGTTAATGTCACGCAGGATTTACAAGATCAGAAGTATAATAAAAACGATCTGGGGATCAACAATACCAATAACTATTTAGATCACAACTTAGGCATAAGCTACAATTGGTGGAAACCCACTTCTTGGTATAACCAATTAAGTATCAATTCCAATGCAGCTTATAGTCGTCGTTATTTACAAAATGACTTTCAACGGTTTCAGGTATACTTTTTTGTAAGTGCACAATTGAAAAACTTGTGGGGTGTGGGTAGCTATGTCAGTTATAATCCTGAAGGCCATGACTATTATGAGTCGCGCAATGGGAGTTTGTTTATTAATACTGCAAGTGTAGGATTACATGGGTGGGTTGAGACAAACAGGGCTAAGAAATACAACGGGAACGCATATTACTGGGTTTACATAGACAAGTTATTCAAAGCAAGGCGCTATGAGTTTGGGCTGGCGCATCAATATCGATTTAGTGATAAGTTCTCCTTAAGTCAAGGTATCAATTACTATCCTTATTTTAATGAAGCCGGTTATTATTCAAATTATAGTAACCCTGGTTCATGGAGAACTATGCCGGTTCTACTTTTCTCAAAACGTGACCGCAATACGGTAGAGAATACATTTCAAGCAAAATATAATTTTAATAAACGGTCTGGTATCAGCTTGAGGGTACGTCATTATTGGAGTCAGGTGGAACATAAAGCATTTTTTGATTTAAAAGAGAATGGACTGTTAGAACCAACTGTTGTTCAAGACGTGGAAGTGCGCAATCAAAATCAAAACTTCTTTAACATCGATATGGCTTATTCTATGCAGTTTGCTCCAGGAAGTTTTATCAATATTGTTTGGAAGGAAGCAAGTACAACCTATAACGATCTAATTAGCAGCAGCTATTTTTCTAATTTTAAGAGTACTGTCTCAGTACCGCAGATCAATAATTTATCTGTCAAAATACTTTACTACTTGGATTGCCTGGCATTAAAAAAGCGCAGAAAGCTGAATTAGACTTATTTGCAATTGTTTTTTATTCTCTTTCTTTGCTGCTTTTAGTTTTTCGCCGTTCATCAATCGAAAGACACCTGTACATAAAAAACAATAAAAACTCAGTAACAAAGTTGTAATTAACACGTCTAAGGAATTATTGTTAAAACTTTTCGGCACAAATACACATGAGACTCTTTTTTGCTTGCCTATTTACACTGTTTATAACTAGCTTGTCGGCACAAAGCCTGCCTAAGCAATTGCCTGCACATCGTACAACTGCTACAATTAAGTTAGATGGATTACTGGATGAGATGGATTGGAAGGATGCTGTGCCTGCCACCGGCTTTGTAGAGTGGCGTCCCAATGCTGGCAAAATAGAAGACTCTGCAAATAGAACTGTTGTTTATTTACTATACGACAATACATCTGTTTATATAGGCGGCTATTGTTATGAACGCACAAAAGACAGTGTTTCAAGAGAGTTGATTGGTCGCGACCAGGTTGGGGTCAATGATTTTGTTGGTGTTATTCTAGATACCTATAATGACAAAATCAATGCAGTGGGGTTTTATGTAACTCCTTATGGGGAACAATTTGATGCCAAGTACTCAAACTCAGGCGATGAAGATGGTTCCTGGAATGCCGTGTGGGACAGTGAGGCTAAAATACATCAAGACGGATGGAGCTTTGAAATGCGTATACCATATTCGGCACTACGCTTCGTTAGCAAGGATCAACAAACATGGGGGTTAAACATTACACGACGTAGAAATAAGACCGGGCAGCAGTATATGTGGAATCCGGTAGACCCTCAAAAAAATGGTTTTATTAACCAAGAAGGTGAATGGGCAGGTATTGGTAAAATTGATGCTCCTATCCGTTTATCATTTTCACCATATTTGTCAGGCTATGTGAATCATTATCAGCCAGATACAAAGCAATGGAGAACATCTATCAATGGTGGCATGGATGTGAAATATGGTATAAGTGAAAGCTTTACGTTGGATATGACCTTGATTCCGGACTTTGGACAAGTGCCGTCTGACGCTAAGGTTTTAAACCTCTCTCCATTTGAAGTAAAGTACCAAGAGAATAGGGCGTTCTTTACAGAGGGCACTGAGTTGTTTAACAAAGGCAACTTATTTTATTCCAGAAGAATTGGGGCGGAGCCACTTCGTTATTGGGATGTTGAGAATATGGCCGGAAACAATATTAAAGTAATTGAAAATCCAGCCAAGGCCAAGTTGCTGAATGCGACTAAAATATCGGGTCGTACAAAGAAAGGGCTAGGGATAGGATTCTTTAATGCTATAACAAAGCCCATGTTTGCTACGATAGAAGATGAAACATCGAAAACACAGACAAAGATTGAAACGAACCCCTTAACAAACTACAATATTGTTGTTGTTGATCAAACGCTAAAGAATAACTCCTCGGTTTCTTTTATTAATACTAATGTAATGCGCAGTGGCCATGATTATGATGCTAATGTCAGCGCGGCACTGTTTAATTTCAACAATAAAAAGAATACCTACAACTGGAATGGAAAAGTATCTGTAAGCAGGCTATTAGGCGATGCTGTTAACAATACAAACGGGTATTCGCATAACCTTGGCTTTGGGAAAACAGGAGGTCGCTTTAACTTTCAGCTAACTCAAGAATTGGTAGATGATAAGTACAACATTTCAGACATGGGGTACTTTACAGCTATCAATTATTTTGACCACTATTTTTGGATGGGCTATAAGTGGACTAAACCGGGTTCATGGTTTAACCAATTGCGTATCAACTATAACCTAGGTCATAGCATGCGATTTACAGGTAATAAGTACCAATCTCTTTTTACCAACGTTAACTCTAATGCACAATTAAAGAACTTAGCTTGGGTAGGTGGTTTTATTGGTTATAATCCAGAAGGCAATGATTATAATGAGCCAAGGAAAGGCGGCGATCTATACTTTACTACTTCTAAGCGTTGGAATTTAGAAGCCTGGTATGAAAGTAATAGCGCCAAGAAATACTCTTTTGGTGGAGATGTGTTTGCCGGCTTATACCAAATGGAAAAAGGAAGAAGCTACTTCATTAACTTGTATCATAAATACCGCTTCAACGACAAGTTTTCCTTAAGTCAATCTATCAACTTTCAGCCATTTTATAATAATGTAGGTTTTGATGGCTTCGATGGCGATCAAGTTGTTTTTGCTTTACGAGACCGCAGGACAACTGAAAATTCTATTAGCGCTAAGTATAATTTCAATTATAGATCTGGTATTACGATACGTATTCGTCACTATTGGAGTGAAGTAGATAAAAGCCGTTTTTATCAATTGAATAAAGATGGCTCAACTAGCGCATATACGCCTGGCAGCACTTATAATGGTGGTGACGTAACCTTTAACCAGTTTACATTATTTGCAGAATACACCAAGCAGTTTGCTCCAGGTAGCTTTATCAATATCGTTTGGAAAAATGAAAATGATAACGATGCGACAATGGCTAATCACCAATATTTCAAAAACTTTAATAGAACGATATCAGAGCCTCATTTAAATAATCTATCGGTACGCGTATTATACTACCTTGATTATTTAGATCTTAAAAAATGGCGTAAAAAGAAGGCCTAACCATCAGCCTTTAATAATCTTATTAAAGCTTGCTGCTATTCCTTTTATAAGGGATGAACTGAAACCTTGGTGTTCCATTTCATTAAGTCCGGCTATCGTGCAACCCTTAGGGGTGGTTACTTTATCAATCTCCTGTTCAGGGTGGGTGCCTCTTTGAAGCAACAATTCTGTAGCACCTTTAACTGTTTGTGCAGCTATTAAACTGGCAGTGGCGGCATCAAAACCTATTTCTATACCGCCTTGAATATTGGCGCGGATATAACGCATTGCATAAGCTGTACCGCAGGCACCCAGTACCGTAGCCGCATCCATAAGCTTTTCATCTATCACAGTTACTCTGCCTAGATTACTAAATAGTTGCTCAACAAGTTTTATGTGATCGAGCTGAGCGTTTTGGTAGCTTAGACAGGTCATACTTTCTAAAACGGCAATGGCCGTATTGGGCATGGCCCTAAAGAGGGGAAGTTTTTTTTGAAGGACACTTTGTATGTCTTCAATAAAAATGCCTGTAACTACTGAAACCAGAATATGTTTATCGGGGTGTAAATCATTTTTGAGTCCTTCCAGTACTTCCTTTATTTGAAAAGGTTTTACAGCTATAATTACCAGATTACTATTTTGAATGGCTTCATTGTTATTGGCTGTAACTTTTACTCCTTTCTTCTCCAGCTCCCGTAAGGTAGATGGGTTTCGCTTAGTAATATATATATCAGAAGCTTGCGAATAGTTACTTTTCAATAAACCCTCGGCAAGGGCTACTCCGAGGTTGCCGCCACCAATTATGGCCACTTTTTTATTCATAAATAGTTGTTTGGAAACCTGAAGTTATAATGGGCTTAACAAAAAAACACTTGAGGTATGCCAATTTTTAATGTGGAAAACCTACCTTTGCGACCCCAAAGTAGTTCTTTATCGTCCGTTTCAAACGGAAATTGAGGAATTTGGGAGACCCGGTAGTCGCTGAGATGAAGGGTCGCTTGAACCAATAAATCAGAAGAAAATGGCAAAAGAAATCACTGGCTATGTAAAGCTTCAGTGCAAGGGTGGCCAAGCAAACCCTGCACCTCCAATTGGTCCAGCATTAGGTTCCAAAGGTGTTAACATCATGGAATTCTGTAAGCAATTCAATGCTCGGACTCAAGATAAAATGGGAAAAGTACTTCCTGTTTTATTAACTGTTTACTCAGACAAGTCTTTCGACTTCATTATCAAAACTCCTCCTGCAGCTGTACAGTTAAAGGATGCCGCTAAAATTCAAAGCGGTTCAAAAGAGCCAAACCGTAACAAGGTTGGTAAGGTAACTTGGGCTCAGATCGAAGAGATCGCAAAAGACAAGATGCCTGACCTGAATGCGTTTACTTTAGAAAGCGCCATGAGCATGGTAGCTGGTACAGCGCGTAGCATGGGTCTGACTGTTGAAGGTCAAGCTCCATGGGAAAAATAAGTTTTGAACCTCTTAAATGAATTGAAAAATGGCTTTCATTCCTAAAAAAAGAAAAGCAGTAAACGGTAAAGTTGATGCCAACAAGGTATACAGCTTGAAAGATGCTTCTACTTTAGTAAAAGAAATAAATACAACAAAGTTTGACGCTTCCGTTGACTTACATATCCGTTTAGGCGTAGATCCTAAAAAAGCTGACCAAGCTATCCGTGGTACAGTTACTTTACCTCACGGTACTGGTAAAACAAAGAAAGTATTAGTGCTTTGCGGCCCAGATTTGGAAGCTGCTGCTAAAGGTGCCGGTGCTGACTTTGTAGGTTTAGATGAGTTTGTACAAAAGATTGAAGGTGGTTGGACTGATGTTGATGTAATCATCGCTACTCCAGCTGTAATGCCTAAGATCGGTCGTTTAGGTAAAATCTTAGGTCCTCGTAACCTGATGCCAAACCCTAAAACTGGTACAGTTACTAACGATGTGGCTGGTGCTGTAAATGAAGTTAAAGGCGGTAAGATCGCGTTTAAAGTTGATAAAGCTGGTATCATCCATGCTTCTATCGGTCGCGTTTCTTTCTCTCCAGAAAAAATTGCTGAAAACAGCCAAGAGCTGATCAACGCAATTATCAAGGCAAAGCCTTCAACTGCAAAAGGTACTTACCTGAAAGGGTTGACTATGGCCAGCACAATGAGCCCTGGTATTACTGTAGACACTAAATCTTTTGTTCACTAATTCAGGTGATTAATTCACTAATCATCTAAAACTTATTATCATGACTAAAGAACAAAAAAATGAAGTAATAGAAGCGTTGAAAGAGAAATTTTCTCAATACAACAACTTCTATGTTACCAATACTGAATCCCTTTCTGTTGAGCAAGTAACCAAATTGCGTCGTGCTTGCTTTAACAAAAATGTGGAAATGCGTGTGGCTAAGAACACGCTGATCAAGAAAGCATTAGAATCTTTAAATAACGAAAGCTATACTGGTGTTTACGATTCTTTAAACAATGTAACTGCTTTGTTGTTTTCTGAAAATCCAAAAGAACCAGCTTTGATCATCTCTTCTTTCCGTACGGAGAGCAAAGGTGAGAAGCCTGAGCTGAAGGCTGCTTTCATCAATGGTGATATTTACACTGGCGACAACAACCTGGTTACATTAACAAAGATCAAGACGAAGAACGAGTTGATCGGAGAAGTTATTGGCTTGTTGCAATCTCCAGCGAAGCGTGTATTGGCTGCTTTGTTGCACCATCACGAAAAGCAAGCTAACGGTGGCACTGCTGAAGCAGAAGCACCTGCAGCTGAATAATTAGCTAATTAGCTAATGTGAAAATTAGCTGATGATATAACCCAGGCCTGAGGGTCAATAAAGGCAAATTTTTTTAATAACATCCTCCGGAGTCTAAAACAATGAAGGGGGAAAAAATTTTAAACAATGGCAGACGTTAAACAACTTGCTGAACAATTAGTAGGCCTTACTGTTAAAGAAGTACAGGAATTGGCTGATTTCATGAAATCTGAGTACGGTATCGAGCCTGCTGCTGCTACTGTAGTAGCTGGTCCTGCTGGTCCTGCTGCAGCTGCTGCTGAAGAAAAAACTTCATTCAATGTTATCCTGAAAAGCGGTGGTGCTTCTAAACTGAACGTAGTTAAGATCGTTAAAGACTTGACTGGTTTAGGTCTGAAAGAAGCTAAAGATTTAGTAGACGGTGCTCCAAAACCTGTTAAAGAAGGTGTTGACAAAGCAACTGCTGAAGACATCGCTGCTAAGCTGAAAGAAGCTGGTGCTGAAGTTGAAATCGCTTAATTCTATTTCAACAATATACTAGAACCCCGCATTAGCGGGGTTTTTGTTTATAAGGGCTCGTTATCAATCTCTCATTTAGAGAATAAAGTAGGGTGAGATCTTAGTGTAAGTGGCCTCATCAATAATGAGTATCTTCTTTAAATCCTCAATAGTTTTAAATTCTCCGTGCTGGTTCCGGTATTCTATAATTGCATTAGCCAATTGCCATTTAATGTAAGGGTGGGCCTTTAGCTCCTCTTTTGTTGCAGTATTTAGGTTGAACTTTTTGACTGAAAGTGTATTTAACTGTAAATATCCTTTTATGGCTTGATAAGTTGAGTCTGGCAGGCCATAGGTTTCTTTAATTTGCTCAATTGAATGGAATCCACCTAATTTGTCTCTGAAGTTTACAATTCGGTTGGCTAACTTACTGCCAATGCCAGGAAGAGCAATGTAAGCTCCTGTATCTGCACTGTTTATATCCACTATTTCTATTTTTTTCTCTTTCCTTTCATATGTGTAGGTTGGGTTGGTATAGTTGCGTTCATATTTGCTCTCTACCGAAGTAACTTGAATGTAATTAGCTATGTAGTTATAAAAACCTTCGGGCAAACCCCATATCTTTTGAAGATCTTCCGGTTTATAAAACCTTCCACCTTTGTTCCTATAATTGATAATTGTTCTAATGGTTCGCTCTCTAAGTCCCAACTTAGCCCACCCCTCAGCTGGTAATGTATTTGGATCAAAAACAAAGCGTTTACCTTTGGTAAAACCTGGCATACTGCTGGGCTCATAATTGTAAGAGGTAATACTTCTCGTTTCTGAATTGGTTTCATTTTGGTGTTGTACAGTATCCAGCATACGTGCAATGGTTGGATCAATAGGGGTAGGGGGATGGTAAGTACGGGAGAAAAACCTGGGCAAAAAGCAGATGATCAGGATCAAGGATAAAACAAAATAAATTCCTATTCGGTCCTTTTTAGTAAAAGTCAGATAGTCTCGAAGGATTTGTTTCGGACTCATGCAGTTAGTTTGATTTCTGAAAATTATCTAAAAATTTGTGGCTTAATATTTGTTGTCGTGAAAAATTCTGGTTTTCCCAGCAAAATTCTTACTTTTGCTGTCCTTTAGTTTTGGCCAAAAACAATTTTGACGTTACAATACATTCTCAAGTAATTGATTTTCAATAGCTTTTATTTTTCAAATAAGAGCCTGAGAAAGTCTTGTCTCGTTTAAAACAAAAACCGGTTTTTATACATATGTCTGCTACAACAATGAATCAAAGGATCAATTTCGGAAAAATTGGAAACATTGCCGATACTCCTGATCTTCTGGCAGTTCAAATTCAATCCTTTAAAGAGTTTTTTCAGCTTGAAACAACTCCTGACAAACGAAACATTGAAGGCCTGTTCCGTGTGTTTAAGGAAAACTTTCCTATCACTGACACCCGTAACATTTTCGTTCTGGAATTTTTGGACTACTTTATCGATCCGCCTCGTTATACTATTGAAGAGTGTATGGAGCGTGGTTTGACGTACGCTGTGCCTTTAAAAGCAAAGCTGCGCTTAAGCTGTAATGATGAGGAGCATATCGATTTCCAAACAATCGTGCAGGATGTATTCTTAGGAAATATCCCCTACATGACTCCACGTGGTACGTTTGTTATCAACGGTGCTGAGCGTGTAGTAGTTTCTCAATTACACCGTTCTCCTGGTGTATTCTTCGGTCAGTCAGTTCACCCAAACGGTACTAAGATTTACTCTGCGAGAGTAATTCCGTTCAAAGGTGCCTGGATGGAATTTGCTACAGACATTAACAATGTGATGTATGCATACATTGACCGTAAGAAAAAGTTCCCGGTAACTACTTTATTGCGTTCAATTGGTTATGAAACCGATAAAGACATTCTGGAGTTGTTCGGAATGGCTGACGAGGTAAAAGGAGATAAGAAATCATTACAGAAGTTTGAAGGTCGCCGCTTAGCTGCGCGTGTATTACGTAGCTGGGTAGAAGACTTCGTGGATGAGGATACCGGTGAGGTGGTTTCTATTGAGCGTAATGAAGTGATCTTGGATCGTGATCAGATCTTAGATGCAGAAGCTATTGATACTATTTCTGAAATGGATATCAAGAGCATCTTCGTGCAAAAAGAAGATGTAGGTGGCGATTACGCTATTATCTATAACACGTTAAATAAAGATACCTCTAACTCAGAGCTGGAAGCCGTACAGGTAATCTACCGTCAATTGCGCGGTGCTGATGCTCCTGATAACGAAACAGCGAGAGGTATTATCGATAAATTATTCTTCTCTGATAAGCGTTATGATCTAGGTGAAGTTGGTCGTTATAAGATCAACCGTAAGCTAGGTTTGCACTCTCCTGTTGAGCAAAAAACGCTGACAAAAGAAGATATCATTGAAATCATTAAGTATCTGGTTCGCTTAACTAATGGTAAAGCGGAAATTGATGATATTGATCACCTGAGCAACCGTCGCGTACGTACAGTAGGTGAGCAGTTATACGCTCAGTTTGGTGTAGGTCTTGCTCGTATGGCTCGTACTATTCGTGAAAGAATGAACGTACGTGATAACGAGGTATTTACGCCAGTTGATTTGATCAATGCCAGAACACTTTCTTCTGTAATCAACTCGTTCTTTGGAACTTCTCAGTTGTCTCAGTTCTTAGACCAAACCAACCCGCTTTCAGAAATCACGCATAAACGTCGTATTTCAGCGCTCGGACCAGGTGGTTTAAGCCGTGAGAGAGCAGGTTTCGAGGTACGTGACGTACACTATAGCCACTATGGTCGTTTGTGTACTATTGAAACACCGGAAGGTCCAAACATTGGTTTGATCTCTACACTTTGTGTACACGCTAAGATCAACGAGATGGGCTTCATTGAAACGCCTTACCGTAAAGTTGATAACGGTAAAGTGAACATGAAGCAATTGACTTTCTTAAGTGCTGAAGAAGAAGATACGGCAAAGATTGCACAGGCTAACGTGCCTGTTGATGAAAAAGGCAACTTCGTTGAAGATAGAATTGTGAGCCGTGAAACGGGTGACTTCCCAATTCTAGATAAAAACGAAGTAGAATATATGGACGTAGCACCTAACCAGATTGTTGGTTTAAGTGCTTCATTGATTCCGTTCTTAGAGCATGATGATGCTAACCGTGCCCTGATGGGATCAAACATGCAACGTCAGGCTGTACCATTATTGCGTCCAGACGTACCTGTTGTAGGTACTGGTTTGGAAGCTAAGGCAGCTCGTGACGCACGTATTCAGATTCATTCGGAAGGAGAGGGTGTAGTAGAGTTTGTTGATGCAAACGAAATTCATGTTCGTTACAATCGCAACGATGAGCAACGTTTAGTTTCTTTTGAAGATGATTTGAAAGTTTACAGACTAACAAAGTTCATTAAGACTAACCAAGAAACTTCTATCAACCTGAAGCCTGCTGTTAAGAAAGGACAGAAAGTAGTAGAAGGCGATTTCTTAACTGAAGGTTATGCAACTCGTAATGGTGAGCTGGCCTTAGGTAAGAACCTGAAAGTAGCCTTCATGCCTTGGAAAGGTTACAACTTCGAGGATGCGATTGTAATCTCTGAAAGAGTTGTAAAAGAAGATATGTTTACTTCAGTTCACATTTCTGAATATGAACTGGAAGTACGTGATACGAAGTTGGGTGAGGAAGAATTGACTCCAGATATTCCAAACGTTTCTGAAGAAGCTACAAAAGATCTGGATGAGAATGGTATCATTCGCATTGGTGCTCAAATTAAGGAAGGTGATATCTTGATTGGTAAGATCACTCCTAAAGGTGAATCTGACCCAACACCAGAAGAGAAGTTATTGCGTGCCATCTTTGGTGATAAAGCTGGTGATGCGAAGGATGCTTCTCTGAAAGCACCAAACGGTGTGGAAGGTGTAGTGATCGGTAAGAAACTGTTCCAGAGAGCGAAGAAAGATAAGAACGCAAAAGTTCGTGAGAAAGCTGCCATTGAGAAGTTAGAAAAAGTACACGAAAAGAATGTGTCTGATCTAATGGAAGTATTGTTGGATAAACTACTGACATTATTGAAAGACAAAGCTTCTGCAGGTGTTTCTAACAACTTTGGCGAGGTGTTAATTGGTAAAGGCTCGAAGTTCACTCAGAAAAACCTTTCAGGTATTGACTACATGAACGTTAATCCGTTGGGTTGGTCTGGTGATGCGAAGATTGATGATCAAATCAACATTCTTCTTCACAACTATAGCATTAAGTACAACGAAGAACTAGGTCGTTACAAGCGCGAGAAATTCAACATCTCTATTGGTGACGAATTACCTGCAGGTGTACTGAAACTGGCTAAAGTATACATCGCTGTTAAGCGTAAGCTGAAAGTAGGTGATAAGATGGCCGGTCGTCACGGTAACAAGGGTATCGTTGCTAAGATTGTTCGTGCTGAAGATATGCCGTTCCTGGAAGATGGAACTCCTGTGGATATCGTATTGAACCCGCTGGGTGTACCTTCTCGTATGAACCTTGGACAGATCTATGAAACTGTGTTAGGTTGGGCTGGTATGGAATTGAGTACCAAGTTTGAAACGCCAATCTTTGATGGTGCTTCAACTGACGACATTGCTAAGTTCTGTGAGCAGGCTGGTATCCCAATGTTCGGTCACACATACTTGTATGATGGTGAAACCGGTGAACGTTTCCACCAGAAAGCTACTGTGGGTGTTATCTATGTTATCAAACTTCACCACATGGTGGATGATAAGATGCACGCACGTTCTATCGGACCATACAGCTTGATTACTCAACAGCCGCTGGGTGGTAAAGCGCAGTTCGGTGGTCAGCGTTTCGGTGAGATGGAGGTTTGGGCTTTGGAAGCATACGGTGCATCTAACATCTTACAAGAGCTGTTAACGATCAAGTCTGATGATATCATTGGCCGTGCTAAAACGTACGAAGCCATTGTGAAAGGTGAAAATATTCCTCGCGCTGGTGTACCTGAATCATTCAATGTATTGGTACATGAATTAAGAGGCTTAGGCTTGGATTTAAAATTCCATGACTAATAAGATCGTGAAACGTGAGACTCTAAATGTGAAAGTTTGAGTCTCGCGTTTCTTGATTCATTTTTCGCGAAAAAAGAATTAGAAACTTCAAATTAGAAATCAGCTAATATGGCTTTTAATAAAAGAGATAATCGTCCAAGACCATCGTTTTCAAAGATTACGATTGGTTTGGCTTCTCCCGACAGCATTTTAGAAAAAAGCTTTGGTGAAGTACTAAAGCCGGAGACCATTAACTATCGTACCTATAAACCTGAAAGAGATGGTTTGTTCTGCGAAAGAATTTTTGGTCCCGTAAAAGATTACGAGTGTGCTTGCGGTAAGTATAAGCGTATTCGTTATAAGGGCATCGTTTGCGACCGTTGTGGTGTAGAGGTAACTGAGAAGAAGGTACGTCGTGAGCGTATGGGCCATATTAAATTAGTAGTGCCTGTAGTTCATATCTGGTATTTCAAATCTCTGCCTAATAAAATTGGTTACCTGTTAGGAATGAGCTCTAAGAAATTAGAGTCTATTGTTTACTATGAGCGTTTTGTAGTAATTCAATCAGGTATCCGTGCTGATAAAGGTCAGAACTACGGCGACTTATTGACTGAAGAAGAGTATTTGGACATTTTGGATACCCTTCCAAAAGATAACCAATACCTGCCTGATGAAGATCCTAACAAGTTCGTAGCCAAAATGGGTGCGGAAGCTGTTAGTGACTTGTTGGCAAGAATCGACTTAGATCAGTTGTCTTATGATCTACGTAATGCAGCAGCAACAGAAACTTCTCAGCAACGTAAAGCGGACGCCTTAAAGCGTTTGTCTGTTGTAGAAGCTTTCCGTGATGCACAAACAAGAATTTCTAACCGTCCTGAATGGATGGTAATGCAATACATTCCGGTAATTCCACCAGAACTGCGTCCGTTAGTGCCGCTGGATGGTGGTCGTTTTGCGTCTTCTGACCTGAATGATTTATACCGTCGTGTAATTATCCGTAACAACCGTTTGAAGCGTTTGTTAGAGATTAAAGCGCCAGAAGTAATCTTACGTAACGAAAAGCGTATGTTACAGGAAGCGGTTGACTCTTTATTTGATAACAGCCGTAAGTCTAACGCCGTTAAAGCGGAAGGTGGCCGTGCCTTGAAATCACTTTCTGATGTATTGAAAGGTAAGCAAGGTCGTTTCCGTCAGAACTTGTTAGGTAAACGTGTTGACTACTCTGGTCGTTCTGTAATTGTAGTGGGACCTGAGATGAAGTTGCACGAGTGCGGTTTGCCAAAAGATATGGCTGCTGAATTATTCAAGCCATTTATCATTCGCAAGTTGATTGAAAGAGGTATCGTAAAAACAGTGAAATCAGCCCGTAAACTGGTTGATAAGAAAGAGGCTGTGGTTTGGGATATCTTAGAAAATATTTTGAAAGGTCACCCGGTAATGTTAAACCGTGCCCCAACGCTGCACCGTTTATCTATCCAGGCCTTCCAACCGAAGTTAGTAGAAGGTAAAGCGATTCAACTTCACCCGTTGGTAACAACAGCCTTCAACGCCGACTTTGATGGTGACCAAATGGCGGTACACGTGCCTCTGAGCCATGCCGCTATCTTGGAAGCTCAATTGTTGATGTTGGCTTCTCATAACATTTTGAACCCGCAGAACGGTACGCCAATCACCCTTCCTTCTCAGGACATGGTACTTGGTCTGTACTATATTTCTAAGGGTAAGAAATCAACTGAAACTGAAAAAGTTCGTGGTGAAGGAAAAGCTTTCTATAGCCAGGAAGAAGTTATCATTGCTTACAATGAAAAGCGTGTAGATCTACATGCGCATATTAAAGTAAAAGCAAATGTGCGTCAGGGTGAGCAATTGGTAAACAGATTAGTGGAAACTACTGTAGGTCGTGTATTGTTCAACCAATTCGTTCCATACGAAGTAGGCTATGTAAATGCCTTGTTGACCAAGAAAAACCTGCGTGAGATCATTGGTGATATCATTAAGATTACAAACGTTCCAAAGACGGCTAAGTTCCTGGATGATATCAAACAATTAGGTTTCCGTATGGCGTACTCTGGTGGTCTGTCATTCTCTATCAATGACTTGATCATCCCAGATATTAAGCAAGAATTACTGGATAACGCGAAGAATGAAGTAGACGAAGTGTGGGAAAACTACAACATGGGTCTAATTACAAACAACGAGCGTTATAACCAGATCGTAGATATTTGGTCTCGTGTGGATACCCGTATCACTGAAACATTGATCCGCGAATTAGCAACGGATAAGCAAGGTTTCAACTCTGTATACATGATGTTGGATTCCGGTGCCCGTGGTTCTAAGCAGCAGATCAAGCAGTTGGCTGGTATTAGAGGATTGATGGCAAAGCCACGTAAATCTGGTTCTACTGGTTCTGAGATCATTGAAAACCCGATCCTTTCCAACTTTAAAGGTGGTCTGAACGTATTGGATTACTTTATCTCTACGCACGGTGCTCGTAAAGGTCTTGCGGATACGGCCCTTAAAACAGCCGATGCCGGTTACCTGACCCGTCGTCTGGTAGACGTTGCACAAGATGTTGTAATCACTGAGGAAGATTGCGGTACACTACGTGGTATAGCTACTTCTGCATTGAAAGATAACGAGGATATCATTGAGCCATTGTCTGACCGTATTGAAGGTCGTACTTCAGTACACGATGTATATAATCCTGTAACGGAAGAATTAATCATTGCGGCTGGAAACGAGATCACTACTGATATTGCGAACTTGATTGAAGAAGTTGGTATTGAAACAGTAGAAATCCGTTCTGTACTGACATGTGAAGCCAAGCGTGGTACGTGTGTGAAGTGTTATGGTAAGAACCTGGCAACAGGTATTCTGGCTCAACGTGGTGATGCGGTTGGTATTATTGCTGCACAGTCAATCGGTGAACCTGGTACACAGTTAACACTACGTACCTTCCACGTGGGTGGTGTGGCTGGTTCTGCTTCAGTAGAATCTACATTGCCAGCTAAGTTTGACGGTACAGTGCAGTTTGATGGTGTACGTTCAGTAACAACCACGAATAACGAAGGTGATAAAGTACAAGTAGTAATTGGTCGTACAGGTGAAGTGAGAATCGTAGACGAGAAGAACGATCGCTTGTTAATCACTAACAACGTTCCTTACGGTGCTACTTTATTAGTGAAAGATGGTCAGAAGATCAAGAAAGGTGATGTAATCTGTACATGGGATCCATTCAATAACGTAATCGTAGCTGAACAAAATGGTAAGCTGAAGTTTGAGAATGTGCTTGAAGGTATTACGTTCCGTGAAGAGGCTGATGAGCAAACTGGTCACCGCGAGAAAGTGGTAATTGAAACCAGAGATAAAACTAAGATTCCATCAATTATTGTTGAAGGAAAAGATAAGAAATCATACAACTTACCTACAGGTAGCCATATCGTAGTTGACGAAGATGAGGATGTAAAAGCAGGTCAGGTTATTGTGAAGATCCCTCGTGTGTTAGGTAAGTTGAGAGATATCACCGGTGGTCTTCCACGTGTAACCGAGTTGTTTGAAGCTCGTAACCCAAGTAACCCTGCTATCGTATCTGAGATCGATGGTGTGGTAACCATGGGAGCAGTTAAACGTGGTAACCGTGAGATCATCATTGAAGCAAAAGATGGCGTAACCCGTAAATACTTAGTTCCATTGACTCGCCAGATCCTGGCACAAGATGGTGACTTTGTGAAGGCTGGTTCTCCATTATCTGATGGTCAGATTGCACCGCAGGATATTCTTTCTATTCAAGGTCCATTTGCCGTACAACAGTATGTGGTGAATGAGATCCAGGAAGTTTATCGCTTACAAGGTGTAAGAATTAACGATAAGCACATTGAGGTGATTGTGCGTCAGATGATGCGTAAGGTATCTATTGTAGATCCAGGTGATACGAAGTTCTTGGAAGATGATCTGGTTGATAAGTTTGAGTTCTTAGAAGAGAATGATTACATTTTCGATAAGAAGGTAATTACTGAAGCCGGAGAATCATCAAGAATGCGTCCTGGTCAGATTGTAAGTCTGCGTGAGATTCGTGAAGAGAATTCAATTTTACGTCGTAGCGATAAGACGTTGGTTGAATACCGTGATGCGAAGCCGGCTACATCTGCTCCAACCTTGTTAGGTATCACGAAGGCTTCATTAGGTGTAACCAGCTGGATTTCTGCAGCTTCGTTCCAAGAAACAACTAAAGTGTTGTCTTCAGCTGCGATCCAAGGTAAGACCGACGACATGCTAGGCTTGAAAGAAAACGTGATCACTGGTCACTTAATACCTGCAGGTTCTGGTCTGCGTGAATTCGATAACTTCATAGTAGGTAGCAAAGAAGAATATGAATTGCTGCAAACAGCTCGTGAAGCCATGAATTTCGACGAAGAAGAATAATCATTTATAAAGGCTTTTTATTAAGAACCCCACTTTTAGTGGGGTTCTTTTTGTATATAGCAATATTCATTTAAAAAAGCTTTACATGGGGACGGTTGGATTGTCCAGCTCAATTATATTATCAAAAGACTTCCAAGTGGCATTCATTTTTAGCCATTACATTATATCTGTTTTAGTTATTGCTATGGGCAATGTTGTTTTAAACTGTAAGAAAGGCTGCTATTTCGTACCTTTATAGACTACGCATTTGATTAATTATCGCCCTTCTTATTATACTTTTCTTTACTATTTCTTATGGGTTTATAACAGTAGATGGATAGCCTGATACGGGTCTAGTACGGGTAAGGTACGGGTAAGGTAGGGGTGAGATACGGGTGAACCTACAGGCTACCATGACGTTACTATGGCTTTACATAGGCTTTGCTATGAAGGTACATAGGCGGAGCTGTGAAGTAGTAGAGGAGTGATTATGGAGGTAGGCCATGGAGGAGTAGGATTGAGATTAGTCTGCCCAGCTATAATTTAGCATCATCTTCAAATTACCTGATAAACATTTATTCAGTGATCATAAGATTCTAATACGCTAATCAAAGTGCGTTTTAATAGCTTATCCCTTTAATAAAATGACCTCGTAGTTACAAGTACGAGGTCATTTTATTGTGTTTATTATGCTTTGCTATCGTCGACTGCCGGTGATAGCCGTATAAATAGCCAAGGCCAAAACTGCACCGCCTGTGGCTACTAAAATACTGTAAAGATTAAAGCCATCAACTGTGCCCCAGCCAAACTGGGTGGCTATCCAACCGCCTAAAACAGCACCAATAATTCCAATAAACATCGTAACAAAACATCCCTGAGGATCTCTACCCGGATGAAGGGCCTTTGCAATAGCCCCAGCCACTAAGCCTAGCAGCACCCATGAAATAATACCCATACCCTTTAATTTAAGCTTTAACAATTATTAGCCTTTACGCAAAGGGTGTACCTGCTGTTAATCGTTTGAAAAAGTTGTTATTGTAAAAGCGCGTCCGTATCATTTTGCCCCTTATTTTGCACAAAATTGTTCTTGAATGAAAAACGGCTTACTTATTTTAAACGTCGTGCTTTTAGCATTGGTTGGTGTTCTTTTTTACCTACATTTCTCTTCTAAGAACCCATCAGCTGCAAAGACTGCTAATAATCAAACAACTGCTGCTGCCAATACTCCCGGTTTTAAGATTGCTTATTTTGAAATGGATTCGGTAGAGAACTCCTTTCAAATGGTAAAGGATGTAAAGGCTGAACTGACAAAAAAAGAAGAAGCTATTGGATCTGAATTAGAGCGTTTAGAAAAGAATTACCGTAGTAAGGTAGCCCAATATCAAGCGCAAGCTCAAGGTAACAATATGACGCAGGTGCAATCTGAGATGGCTCAACGTGATGTTATGCAAATGCAGCAAAGTATGCAAAGCCGTCGTCAATCACTTGAGCAAGAGTACCAAGATCTGCAAATGCGTAAGTTGAAAGATGTAAAAGCTAAGATTGAAGATTATCTTAAGCAGTATAATAATGATAAAAATTATACTTACATTTTTGCGTATGAGCCAGGTATCTTTTATTATAAAGACACTACTTATAACATTACAGGAGATATTATTAAAGGTTTAAATCAACTGTATACAAAGAAATAAGATTACTGATACCGCAGATTGAGTATGAAGTTTGCGGATTGATCATAAAGTATTTTAAAGAAGGTCCCGCCATTTGGCGGGATTTTTCGTGACCGCGGATTTGATGGATTTATGGGATTAACAGGATTACCATTTTTTAGAATAAATGATAGTATGCTGGAGGAAGAATGGATTGGAAGTATTTGAAAAGATGAAAAGGCTTGTAATTCGTTATTTCTGGGCTTATAAATGGGGTAGTTGTCTAAATCCTTGAATTCTGTTTCAAAATCATATATATCAGCGGTCTTTCTTATCTTGACGTAAAATTGATTGCTAGTGATGGAAACTATTGAAACTATTGCCACGCCTCAAAAGGCCATTCAAGAGGATAAAGATTTTAAACGGTCTTTGGGGTTATTAGATGCTACGATGATTGTAGCAGGCTCTATGATAGGGTCGGGTATTTTTATTGTGAGTGCTGATATAACCCGTAATGTAGGAAGTGCGGGTTGGTTAGTGGCTGTGTGGTTAATAACCGGCTTTATGACCATAACGGCAGCTTTGAGTTATGGTGAGTTAAGCGGCATGTTCCCTAAAGCTGGTGGTCAGTATGTGTATTTGAAGGAGGCCTATAATCCACTTGTTGGGTTTTTGTATGGCTGGAGTTTCTTTGCCGTAATTCAAACGGCCACTATTGCCGCAGTGGGTGTGGCTTTCGCCAAGTTTACCGCCTACCTGATTCCCTCGTTAAGTGAAGACCTGGTAGCAATAGATCTAGGGTTTCGAACCATATCTCCCGCGCAATTATTATCCATAGTTGTGATTGTTTTACTTACTTATATCAACACCCGTGGGGTAAAGAATGGTAAGATAATCCAGACCACTTTTACCATGACTAAGCTTTTGAGCCTGTTTGGTTTGATTGCATTTGGCTTGATCATGGCAAAAGGAGATGTATGGACAGCCAACTGGAGTAATGCATGGGATTTACATGGATTAGCAAAAGATGGCAGCGTTACATCTTATACAATGGTGGCGGCATTGGGTGCCATAGCAGCTGCCATGGTAGGCTCAATATTTAGTAGTGATGCCTGGAATAATGTAACCTTTATAGCCGGGGAGATTAAAAACCCTAAACGCAATATTGGCTTGAGTTTATTCCTGGGAACTCTTATTGTAACACTGATTTATGTAACTGCCAATATTATGTATACGGCAGTTTTGCCTTTACAAGAGATTGCTGCTGCTGATAAAGACAGGGTAGCTGTAGCCGCTTCTCATGCCATCTTTGGTAATGTTGGAACTATTGTAATAGCCTTAATGATCATGGTATCTACCTTTGGCTGTAACAACGGATTGATCCTGGCAGGTGCCCGTGTGTATTATACCATGGCACAGGATGGATTATTCTTCAAGCAGACGGGGCATTTAAATAAGGCTGCAGTACCAGAGACCGCGTTGTGGATTCAGTGTATAGCTGCATGTATCTGGAGTTTGAGTGGAAACTATGGACAGCTGCTTGATATGATATCTTTTGTAGTGGTGATGTTCTACATGCTTACGATAGCTGGCATTTTTATCTTGCGCAAGAAGCGCCCGGATATGGAGCGTCCATATAAAGCATTTGGTTATCCTGTAATGCCAATCCTGTATATTCTGATGGGATTAGCTTTCTGTATTTTATTGATCATCTATAAACCTGAGTTTACATGGCCAGGTTTGATCATTGTGTTAGCTGGAATTCCAATTTATTTCATTGCTTTGTCGCGCCAAAAAAGGCTTGTCTAACTAGATGAAGGATTTACAGCAGTTATTTGCAACGTTTAAAGAGGTTAAAGTAGGAGTGATTGGTGATGTGATGTTGGATACCTACATGTGGGGGCATGTGGAAAGGATTTCACCTGAAGCACCTGTTCCTATTGTTTCACTGGATAAGAAAGAGTACAGAATAGGTGGTGCAGGTAATGTAGCGTTGAATTTGCATTCATTAGGCGCACAAGCATATGTATTATCAGTAACGGGAAAGGATGAAGATTCCGTAAACCTGAATGCCTTATTTGCACAATGTGGCATTAATGTTCAATACTGTATTCAAAGTACAAGTAGAATTACAACCAATAAAACGCGCATTATTAGTCGCAATCAGCAAATGATGCGATTGGATAATGAAATTACATTCGACCTAAACCGGGAAGAAGAAGCCGCTTTATTGGACAAGGTTGAGCAATTCATTGTAGCTGAAAAGCCTGATATTATCATCCTTGAGGATTATAACAAGGGTGTGTTGACTGAAGCCGTCATTAGAAGTGTGATTAGCATTTGTAAAAAGGCTGGTGTATTAACTGCCGTAGATCCAAAGCGCAAGAACTTCTTTACTTACAAAGGTGTAGACCTATTTAAGCCTAACCTTAAGGAGGTAAAAGAGGCGTTAAACATGCTCTTTACGGATGCTGATCATGCGTTGCTGGAAAGTATCCACGCAGAACTGCATAACCTGTTGCACCATAGGATCTCCTTTATTACGCTTTCCGAAAAAGGGGTGTTTTATAAGGATGGAGAGGAAACTAAACTGATTCCTTCGCATGTGCGGAACATAGCTGATGTTTCAGGGGCGGGTGATACGGTAATTGCTGTAGCCGCTTTGGTATATGCTGCTACAAAAGATGTATACCTGATGGCCGCTATTGCTAATATTGCCGGGGGACTGGTTTGTGAAGAGGTTGGGACAGCTGCCATTGATCCAAAGCGTCTATTGGAGGAGAGTGAGCTTCTTATTCAATAAGACAGTGCTCTGTTCTGCATTAACAAGAATTACAACATCAATTGCGCCTTCTTTCATTGTAAAAAGGCGCAATTTTGTTTATTAGATATTCACTTTCAATACTTAGATACTCATGTCGACATTTACAATAGCTATACATGGCGGTGCTGGTACCATTTTGAAAGAAGATATGACGCCGGAGTTGGAAAAGGCGTACATGGATGCACTTAACGATGCTTTGGAGGCGGGGTATGGAGTTTTGCAAAGAGGGGGAAGTGCCGTAAATGCTGTGAAAGCTGCTTGTATTTTGTTAGAAGACAATGTCTTGTTTAATGCGGGTAGGGGCTCTGTTTTTACTAAACAGGGATTGCAGGAAATGGATGCTGCCATTATGGATGGCGCCAATTTAGATGCAGGAGCAGTTGCCGGTGTACGTAATGTGCGTAATCCTATTGCATTGGCCATTGAAGTAATGCAGCATAGTAACCACGTTTTCTTAAGCGGGCAAGGAGCTAACGATTTTGCTTTACAACAGGGCATTAAGCTTGAGGCGGATGATTATTTCTATTCACAGTTTCGGTATGATCAATGGAAAGCAGTGAAGGATACCGACGACTATGTGATGGATCATCAGCATGAGTCAAAGGATGAGTTGATACGTGATAAAAAGTTTGGTACCGTAGGAGCTGTTGCCTGTGATAGTAATGGAAATATTGCAGCGGCAACAAGTACTGGTGGTATGACCAATAAGAAATGGGGACGTATTGGAGATAGTCCTCTTATTGGTGCTGGGACTTATGCTAATAACGCAACCTGCGCCATTAGTTGTACAGGGCATGGTGAGCTATTTATCCGCTCTGTAGCGGCCTATGATGTTAGTTGCCTGATGGAATACAAAGGCCTCAGCCTACAAGATGCTATGGACATAGTAGTGCGGGATAAATTAGTAAAGATTGGTGGGGAAGGGGGGATGATTGGTGTAGATGCAAAGGGTAACTTTGCTATGCCCTTTAATAGTGCCGGTATGTATAGAGGCGCTAAAAGTAGTATGGGACGATTTGAAGTTTTGATTTATAAATAAAGTTTTACAATAAACAAGAGAAATCTATTTAATTTTCATTGCTGGTAAATGCCAGACAAATAAAGGCTAATTAATTAAAATGCTATGAAGAAATATGCAATAATCGTTGCTGGTGGTGTTGGTACAAGAATGGAAAGTGCAACGCCTAAACAGTTTCTCCTTTTACATGATAAGCCAGTTCTATATTATACCATCAGAACTTTTTTGGAGGCATATGATGATTTGAAAATCATCCTAGTGCTTCCTGAAGATTATACAGATATGGGGCGTGAGATTATTGATGCTTACTTTGATTATAACCGCATTCAAATTACAGCAGGTGGAGAAACCCGGTTTCATTCTGTGAAAAATGGTTTGCGGTTGTTAGATGAAGATGGGATTGTTTTTGTACATGATGGGGTACGTTGTTTGTTAACAACTGAACTTATTCACCGTTGTTATGAAAAAGCATTAGAAAATGGAAGTGCCATTCCTGTGGTGCCAGTAAAAGATAGCGTACGCTTACTATCTGGCGAGAGTAATGAGGCGATAGAACGCAATAGGGTAGTTTTGGTTCAAACTCCTCAAACTTTCCACAGTCGCATCTTATTACCTGCCTTTGAAATTGATTACAAAGAACGTTTTACCGATGAAGCATCTGTCGTGGAGTCCTTTGGATTAAAAATAGAACTGGTGGGAGGCGAGGAAAATAATATCAAAATCACTCGACCTATTGATTTAGTAGCGGCAGAAAGTTTACTCTCTATGGCACAATCACTTCATAATGATTAGTCGATTGAACCTAGCTGTTTCAAAGCTTTTGTTCTGTTATAAGATATCTTTAAACACATTAACATTTTTAAAGTTACTCTGGAATACAAAGCGGTTTTCATTGTTTCCAAATCAGTCGTATTTAATTAGTGAAATACCAACTTCTTATGAGCTAAAGTTGAATGGTTTTGTGCGTGAGTTATACTTGCGTACTTATGCTGGGGATATTGCAATACTTTATGAGATTTTTTGGCAAAAAGCATATGATAGATTTACAATTAATTATGCCTCTTTAGAAACAATTGTTGATCTAGGCGCAAATGTTGGATTAGCAAGTTTGTTTTTTAAATCCGTTTCTCCTCAAGCCAGCATCTTAGCAGTAGAGCCCGAAAGTAAAAACTTTGAGGTTCTTCAAAAGAACTTGAAAAAGATAATTAACTCTGAAAATATAATTGCCATAAAAGCTGCGGTGAACTATGTTGATGGTCCTTTAGCGTTGAAAAGAGAGCGCTTTGCATTTAATACCAAAATTGATAGTTCATTTAAAGGGGAAACTATTGAAGGTATTTCTTTAAATACGCTTTTTAACAGATATAATCTTCGTAAGGTCGATTTACTTAAAATAGATGTAGAGGGGTTTGAACATCAGATTTTTAGCGCAAATTTAGATTGGATAGATAAGGTTGAAAATATTATTATTGAAGTACATTCAGAAAAAGATTATCGTACCTGCATTGATACACTTACTCAAAAGGGATTTACTATTAAGCCTCTAAAACAAAATATTGAACAGGAAAATATTTACTGGGCATCTAGATAGGTTTACATTTATCTAGATGCTTTCTTATCAATTAAGAACCCAATTTTTATATAAATGTGGGACCAGCTCATTTTATTTTTTTAACCACCTGATAGGTTTAGGCAAACTGTTTCTTCTGATATGTAAATATTCTATAGGGTAAGATCCAAATTGAAGATCAAAAAAAGCAATGCCTGGTAAATCGGAGCCTTCAAACCGAAAGATCTTTTGTGAGCCGGCAACATTTTGAATAGCAGCATCGGTAAGTGCATAAAAGGCGCCGATGCTCTTTCCTTTTTCAGTACTTCCTCCGAGGATAGAATAAACAAATCTTTTGTCGGTATAGAGCAAATAAAAGCCAAGAACCTCATTACTCTTGGTGTGGGCCATATATGTTTGGGAGTTGTTTTTGCTAAAGTTGTTTATTGTCTTTTTAAGGTTTGTATAAACGCTATCGGGAATAATTCTATTCTTTTTTTCATACTCGTTAATGTAATGATCTATAACATCATTTGCAGAAACCCCTTTTGTGATAATTATTCCTTCTTCTTTTGCCTTTGCTAATTTTCTTTTTGCTAATCGACTATAGCCTTGATAGAGTTTATCATAAGTATCTAACTTCAAAAAGATATTTTTTCTCTGTCTCAGTTCTAAGTGTTGGTGGTTGTTATAATTACAGACCTTATTCCTTTCATTGAGATCTAAATCCCAGTAAAGAAATTTGGCGGGAATAGCATTCAGAAATTGCCCGACTATTTCTTTCGAAACAATATTACCAAATACTCCTAGCGTATTTACAAAGTAGGGCTGGTATAAATAGTAAATGAAGTACTTCCGTCTCCAAGGCAAAGGCATTACCGCTTTGTAGTCATCCAATATCAGGGCATCCCAATTGTCGCACATGGCATCCAGGTAAAAAGAATAGCCATAGATCAAACCATTATCCGCATTGTCTATACATGCATCCCAGCGAGTACGATCAATTTCATGCTGTCGTAGGTATTGTATGTTACCTGAAGTTGGCATTAGAGACCCAATTGTTGAGTTAATTTTTTGACATCATTATAATGCAGGTTAATGCTAAATGTCATGGTTTTGAAAAAACGATTATTCGGGTACATGGACTTTGTATAATCACTGAATACCTGACTATAAATGATTGGGAAGTATAGATTGATTGTTTCTTTAAATAAAGGTACATGCAGCCCAATATCAAATAAGAATCGATCTGTGTCAGCTTCTGGTTCCCACGCTTCTGCATATGTTCCAATGTCTGCAAAGACGTGCAATGGAATTTTAATAGGCAATATTGACAGCGGATTAAACTTAGAGGGTATGGATGTATTTAGATTAATAGCAGCTAACCAATTACTGGTTTTCCCAACTTTGTTGGATAAAAGGTCCGTCTTTATTTTAAACCCACCATCTCTTATCATGAGTTGTTGGCTGGCCAATCCTTCAAAGCGGTTGCGACCAATAAAGTAATCACTGTAGGTGTAATCTTCTTCACCGTTTGGACCTGAAAGATTCAGGGCATAACGATCTATGTAATAGCCGTAAGGATAGGTTTTATTTTCATTATAAAAGAACTTTCCTGCAAATACACGTACATCCAGACCACCTTCTTTGTAATTAAAGAAGTAGTTTCCTTCTAAGGCTAGTCTTACAAAGTTTTGTGATGCCTGTGCTGTGAAGTTGGCCGCATAGGGATATAGGGCTCTGGTATTTTCAATACCTAGTTTCAGTTGGTGAATGGTTAAGTGAAGATGCTCCTTGTTAACAACATCTACTAAAGTAGTATCTCCATTCTCGAAAATGGAATCAGTTGAAAGGCGCAAAGGCTGCTCGTTGATCAAGTAAGATTTCCATTGCAAATACTTTCTTGAAGTAGATTGTAGCGACTTCTCTTTGAAGGTGAGCTCAAAGCCTGGAACTACTTTACTAAAACCAAATACGTGCCGTGTGTTTGTGTTATCGGTAAAATCATTATTAGAAAACTTTGATGCATTAACAAAGACCTCTGCTTTTTGAAATCCTTTTTCTGGATAAATAGCATAACTGATCTTTCCAATTCCGTTTAATGAATTTGCTCCTGTACTATATAGGGGAACTAAAAGATACTGTAATGAAGATGGGGGCAGCTTATAGTTAGTAAAGACACCACCAATCATGATTTTATCATAGACATTAAAACCTAGTGCTGGAGAGATCAATAGTGTATTCTTGGTCGGTGTTTCCATATAAGCCTTAATACTTTTGGGAAGGAATGGCGTTACAATACTAAACTTACCACCATCCTTTTGCGGTATGTTGCCTTTTGTATACAAAAGAGGAAATACTTCTGTTGTATCTGCTTTTAAGTATTGAGCCAAACTTGCTTTAAAATCTGCTGGCTGTGGATGTTTAAACTGCCATTGCTGATAATAATGCTGCATGGCATTTTGGAAAGTAGCTGGACCTAACTTCTTTTCAACCAGTTGTAGCCATTCACTCGTTTTGTAATAAGAAACTAGCTGGTAGTTTTCTGCCGTCATTTTATCGGCAGGGGTAACTATAGGTTGATCGTGATGTGTCTTGACTAGTGTTTGTAATAAAAGATTTTCTCCTGTAGGATTAGTGCCATATTTCTGTTGAGCATACTTTCTATCATAAAATGTGTTCACACCTTCATCCATCCATGGGTTCTGACGTTCATTGCTAGCCAATATGCCATAAAACCAATTATGTCCAATTTCATGCGCTAGTGTGATGTCTAAATCCTTTTCTGTAGCTGAAGGCGAAATAATAGTAATGGTAGGATATTCCATACCGCCTCCAAAACTTTCTGGCCCCTGTACGGCGCTCAATGTAGCATATGGATATTCGCCTACTTCGACGGAATAAAAGCGCAGTGCGTCTTTTGCTAAGGCTACACTGTTCTCCCAATCAGCTTTATTGGCAGAGGTATAAAAACTATGCACATTAACTATTTTGCCTGAAGCAAGTTGACATGTATCACTATTGACTATAAAATCTTTATTAGCAAACCATGCGAAGTCGTGCACATTATTTTGTAAGAATTGTAATGTTTTGGTAGCAGCGTTTGCTATAGGTGTGGATGTATTTTGAGGGGATTTTTGCTTTGCTGACTTACTAACTGGTTTCTTTGCTAATGTTGAAGCACTCTTTGTGGGTTTGGGTGCTTCTTTAAATTGTTTAGTCTTTAACCATTCTTTTTCTTCTTCATTTTGTAATATACCAGTAGCTGCCACTACATACTCTTGAGGTACAGTGATACGTACGTTATAATTACCAAACTCGCTATAGAATTCTCCCTGATCTAAATAAGGCATAGGGTGCCAACCATTATGGTCATAAACCGCAGGCTTTGGGTGCCATTGGGTGACTTGGAAGGTTTGTTTGTCATAGCCACCACGTGAATAATTATAAGGCAGCTTTACATGGAAAGGTGTGGTGATTACAGTTTGCTGCCCAGGTAATAATGGAGTTGGTAGCACAAGTTTTATGATATCAATATGCTCTGGATGATCTTCAATTTTAGAAGAAACGCCATTGACTTTAAAATCCAGTTGGTTGATATAGCCTCGCTGTTCTTTATCTGCAAAGTAAAATTCCGTATTACCATTTTGCAGGTGCTGATTGCTAAATGCCGTGCGATCTGTTTTATAGGCATTCGGCCAAATATGGAACCATATATAGGTAAGCGTATCTGGCGAATTATTATAGTAGGTTAGCTTTTCAAAGCCTTGTAATGTCTTGGTCTGATCATTTAGGGAAACTTCAATAGTGTAATCTACTTTCTGCTGCCAATATTGGGCTTTAGAAATGCTACAAAGAAAACATAGAAGTACAAAGGTGTAGGCGGCTCTTTTCACGCGACTAATGTATAAAAAAAGCACCGACAATGCCGGTGCTTCTCTTACTTGTTTTATGGACTATTATAAGTTACCCTTCTTTTTGAGCGCTGCAAAAAAGGAAGTTAAATCCTGACCAATGGCTTTTTCTAATGAAAGTTTCAAATCTTCAGGATAAGGATGTTTGAACTTCCAGTCGTTGAAGTAGGTCTGCATGCCTTTATCTACCTTCTCTTTACCGTACTGTTGTTCTAGTAAATGAAGCCAAACAGCTGTCTTTAAATAGGTAATAAGGCCATATTCCTCCTTGCTTTTAAAATCACCAGCAGGAATGTCTATTGCTTCTTCCATGGGAATTTGAGTTTGTGCTGCATAGTAAAGAATATCCTGGTATTCATTTACAGGCTTTTGCTTAATCTCGTTTGGTACGCTATTACCAAAAACAGAGTTGAACTTATATAGTTCAGCTTCATAGCGGAATTGGTAATAAGTGTTCAATCCTTCATCCATCCAGGCATGTTCTCTTTCATTGGAAGCCAAAATACCATAGAACCAGTTATGGCCTACCTCATGTGCAATAACACCATCCAATTGCGGCTCATCGGCCTCAGGAGAAGTAATTAAGGTAATCATTGGGTATTCCATACCGCCAGACATATCATTCTTGGGGCCTTCTACTGCAGCGGCAACGGGGTAGGGGTATTCTCCCAACCAGTTAGAATAGTGGCGGATAGCACTTTCTACATAGGAAGCGCCTTTTTCCCAGTTTTTATTGCCATCTGGGTGATGGTAGGCAAATGCATCGATGATTTTACCAGATGCCAGTTGCAAGGTATCATACTCTATTATAAAGTCTTTATCGGCAAATAGAGCAAAGTCGTGAACATTTTCAGCTATATAGCTAAGCGTTTTAGATTCTTTTGTATTTGTATACTTCTTATTGTTGGTGGTCGTAGCAGCGTTTTCTTTTCCTATTTTCTTATAGGTATCCAGTTCTGCTTTTGTTTGTAAAACACCGGTTGCACCTACTACATAGGAGCCGGGAACAGTGAAGTTTACTTTATAGGTGCCAAATTCACTGTAGAATTCGCCCTGATCCAGATAAGGGAAGGCGTGCCAGCCTTTACGGTCATAAACCGCTGGTTTGGGATACCATTGGGTTATCATGTATGATTGTCCATCATGACCACTACGTGAATTGTACGTGGATAGTTTTACAAAGAAAGGAGTCGTTATTGTTATCTTTTGTCCCGGAGCTAAGGGGGTAGGTAACAGGACTTTTACAATATCAATATTCTTAGGGTCTGCTTCCGTTTTTGCGACTATATCATTGACTTTAAAGTTTAAACTATCAATGTAGCCTTTGTCAGTTATAGCATCCCATCGCTTTTTACCATCGGACTCCCGGAAAAGTTGTTTGGCAAAAGCGGTACTATCATTTTTATAAGCGTTTGGCCATAAATGAAACCAAATGTATTCCAACTTATCCGGAGAGTTATTGGTGTATTCAATGGTTTCAAAGCCTTTGAGCGTATGAGCTTTGTCGTTTAAGTTAACATCTATATTATAGTTTACCTGTTGTTGCCAATAGGGTGTTTGTTGTGCAAAAGAAGTTATTGCCATTAAAAGGGCTGCAAACGAAAAAAGTCTCTTCATACGAATCTGTTCTTCCTATAAAGAACGGCTTTTTTTCTTTAACAGCTTGTGAAGGCTTTACTTACCTTTTCCCAAAAAAATGATGCGTAGGGTGTGTAATAAGATCTTAAAATCCAAGGCTAAGGAGATGTTTTCAATATAAATCAGGTCTAAGCGACTACGCTCAATCATTTCCTTTACATTTTCAGCATAGCCAAACTGTACCATACCCCACGATGTAAGTCCTGGTTTTACTTTCAAAAGGTATTTATAATAGGGGAATTGCTGAGTGATTTGATCGATGTAGAACTGGCGCTCTGGCCGGGGGCCAACCAGGGACATATCTCCTTTAAGGATATTCCATAGCTGGGGAAGTTCATCGAGCCGCCATTTACGCATGATGCGTCCCCAACGAGTAATGCGATTATCTTGGTGAGAAGAAAGCATCGGACCATTAGGCTCTGCGTCTACCACCATAGAACGGAACTTATACATGGTGAACGGCTTTCCTTTTAAACCTACACGCTGCTGAGTAAATATAATTGGACCTTTAGAGGACAGGCGTACACGTAAGGCAATAAACAGGTAAAGCGGAAAGAGAAGAAACATGCCAGTTATTGCTATTACTATATCTAATAAGCGTTTAATATTTTGCTGCCAGTCGGGCATTAGTCCGGTGTGTAAATCAATCAAGGCAGTTCCAAGTATATTACCAGGTTTTACAGAGCCTGAAAGAATATCTAGCGTATCGGGTTGCGCTTTTATCGTAACATCTTTTTCACTAAGTCTTTCAATTAGTTCTGTAAATACATTTTCATTTTTTGAGGCTGCTACTACTACACATTTAACCTGGTGTGACAGAATAACTTGTTCCAACTGATTTAACTCGCCAATTTTTGGAAGTGCAACTGTGAGTTGTTGTTGTTCAGATGTGGGTATATATCCGATTATTGTAAACCCTTCTTCTTTAAGCTGCTCTTTTGTAGACAGGTATAGCTGTTCTACATCCACATTTGAACCTGTAATAATTGCGTTAAACTGAACGACTCCTTTAGCCAATTGTTTCTTTGTCTGGTTTAAAAAGAAAAGCCTAGCAGAAAAGATTACAAACAGGTGTATGCTCAATAAAGACAAAAAAGCTTTGGGATAATAGGAGCTGCTGTCTGAAGTATCGTCTAGTAATAGGAGGAAAAACAAAAACATACTGCCGATACAGCAGCACACTAAAGTTTTAAAAAACTCCGCGAGTCTTGACTTGTGATACAAGGAATGATAACTGCCTACTAAGGCAAACATCACCAGCCAACCAAGAGGGATTAAAATAATGCCCTGCCAAAAATGATCATCAGTAAATAAATAACCATTGCTATTGAACAATGGTTGGTCCAATAAATATTTGCGCCAGAAAAAGAACAAGCCCCAAGCTAATGCGCCAGCTGTATAATCCAATATAGCATACCAGGAGGTCGCAATAGGCTTTTTCAAGGGCATTATTATTTTAAAGACAGGTTGTGATAGATCTTTTCTAAAATCTGATGGGCTACTTCCATAGCACGCAAACCATCAATTTCGTTAACAATTGGACGCGAATTGTTCTTAATTGCCTTAACAAACTCCATTAATTCCATCTTAATCGCATTCACCTGCGGCACCTGTGGACTGGTGATTGCAATGGTGCGTACGCCGCTTGGCGTTTCAATATCAAATGCAAAAGCATTGGCATCTTCAACACCTTTTAGCTTTATAATTTCGGTAGACTTGCTTAAAAAGTCAATGCCAATGTAGGCATCTTTTTGAAAGAGACGCATTTTGCGCATCTTCTTCATAGAGATGCGGCTGGACGTAAGATTGGCTACGCAGCCATTGTAAAATTCAATGCGTACGTTGGCAATGTCAGGCGTTTCAGTCATTACGGCTACGCCGCTAGCTGAAATATGTTTCACGTCGCTATTTACAATACTTAATACGGCATCGATATCGTGAATCATTAAATCCATGATAACGCTTACTTCAGTGCCACGTGGATTGAATTGAGCCAAGCGATGCACCTCAATAAACATTGGATGCAAGTCAAACTGATTAGCTGCTAAGAAAGCAGGGTTGAAACGTTCTACATGTCCTACCTGTAGTTTAACATTGGATTCCTGTACCAATTTTACCAGTTGCTGGGCCTCTTCTACGGTATTGGCCATTGGCTTTTCCACAAATACATGTTTGCCTTTACGGATAGCCTTTTCGCAAATGGCAAAATGGAAAGGGGTAGGAGATACTACATCTATAGCGTCTACGGCGTTTATGAGTTCGTCTTCATTGTGAAAACGTTTAAGACTATAAGTGTTTTCAATTTCTTTTGCGGTTTCATCATTTGGATCAAAAAAGCCGATTAAGGTGGCTTCTTGTATCTCTAACCAATTGTTAATATGAAATTTACCTAAATATCCTGCGCCAAAAAGGCCAACTTTCACCATAATTAATACTTAGAGGTTTCAAAGATAACAGCAAGCTTCTTAGAAAAGGTTTAAAAAAGATTTTGCGGCTACAGAACCGCTTTTTGTAAGCACTTCTTTTAACCAAGGAATTATAAAAGGTAGAAGTGCTTGAAGGGAATTAAAAGAAAAAAGCCTTACAATTTCTTGTAAGGCTTTTGTTTCTGTTTTGCGGACCGGACGGGACTCGAACCCGCGACCTCCGCCGTGACAGGGCGGCATTCTAACCAACTGAACTACCGATCCTTTTTCCGTTGGGGTGGCAAAAATAAGAATCTTTTTTATTCCACCAACAATTTTTGAAAAAAGTTTTTTCTTTTTTTTATCGAGCTCCAACTCAATGTCCCTATGACACTTGTGCTCATATTTTATGAATTCCTGAGGGCTCCTTTTTATTGGGGTGTTAAAGTTAAGCTTCCTGCCAATTTTATTCATCCGTACAATTCAGTAATAGAAATGGCGGATACGCTTTTATGTGGCATACTGATTTAAATAAGCCCTAAGTTTTGTGGCGAGAGCTCAAATTGCAAGATGGATGGGTGGTAAGGCAAGTTGGTAGAAGGTATACGAACGCGTTTAACCTGCCGGAATTTCGGCGATTAATGTACAACCCTTCCCAAGTGCTGAATTTACAACCAAGCTTCCGTTAAATGCTTGTACTCTTCTTTTTATATTCTCTAATCCGATTCCTGATTTTTTAAGAGAAGTATCAAACCCCTTTCCATTATCTTGGATGGAAAAGACATAGTTGTCTTTTTTGTGACTTAAACTGATTGTTACATCAGTAGCATTTGCGTGTTTCAGTATATTAGAAAACTGCTCCTGTAAAATGCGGTAGATTGCTAATTGAATATCGTTATTGACAGACCCTTTCAGTTTTTCAAATCTATAAGATACATGTATGGCGCTCGTGACATTCATTGTGTCAACTAAATCTTCCAGCATTTGTTTTAATGACAACGTTGAATCAATTACAGGAGCTAATTGGTGTGAAATTCTTCTTAATTCATCTATCGCGTCCTGTAGGTATTTTTTTACATTATTAATGATTTTTAGAGACGTATCCGGATCATTTAGTGCCATAGGAATGAAGTCTACATTCAATAAAGTAGCAGCTATGATTTGTTTTACATTATCATGCAGCTCCATACTGATTTGTTGTCGTTCATTTTCTTGTGCATCCGTTACAGCTTTACTAATTCTTTGTTCTTCTTCTACTTGTTCAGAAATATCTATGATTGTACCGATAACAGCCAGTTTTGATTTAAATGTAATGCTGGATACAATAATGTCTATATGCCGTAGGGTGCCGTCTTTTTTTACTGCTCTTAAGACATAATGGTCTGACGGCTTTTTGCCTGTAATTCTTTGCTGGTTTTTTTGCCGTACAGTTTCAAAGTCATCGTTGTAAATCAATTGTTCAAAAGTGACGTAGTTTAATAATTCATCTTTTGAATAGCCGGTTATCTTTTCAAACTCTGGGTTTGTATATATAAACTTGCGCTCTTGTAAAATAAAGACACCAACCAGTGTTTCCTCTACTAGAATTCTGAACTTCTCTTCACTTTCTTTCAAATCTATTTCCGCTTGTTGCTGCAATTTTTTTAATTCAATCTTTTCAAGTGCAAAGGCAATATTGCTAGTTACTTCAAGTAAAATATTGCGTTCTTCTTGAGTGAAGAAGAACGTTTCGGACATATAAAGTGTAAATACCGAATCTAATTTTGTGTTTACTATTACGGGTAAAGAAATGGCAGATCTATAGCTGCGTTTAAGCGCTTCTTCCTTCCACGGTAAATCGGGACGTTCATTAGCAATGTCATTACAGTAATTAAAACTGTGGCTATGTATTGCCTTTCTTGCTAACCAAGCTTCTGAGGTATAGTTATTTGTTAAAGCTTTAATTTTAATAAAGTAGCCATCTTCATCGCCGGCAAAAGTAATAGGAGTTAGGCTGTGTACTTCCTCACTAAAAGCGCCCATCCAAGCCATTTTGAAGTTGCCATACCTGATGGCTATTTTGCAGGTTTCCTTTAAAATGGTTTCCCGGTCTTCTGCTTTAAGCATCATTTCATTTATCGCACTTCTAAATTGAAGCAATCGATTCAGTTTGATAATTTCTTTGTTTGCCATTTTTCGTTCTGCTGCATTACCTAAAATATCGGCAATAGAATTTATCAGCGAACGTTCCTCTTTTAGAAAGGGCCCTTCATAGGCTTGAGGCATTTCTTTTTTGTAAAAAACCTTTACAACCCCAGCTAGCTCACCATTCAATTCAATATTTGCTTCTTGCTTCCACTCTGATTTTTCAAAGTTGTAAGACGTATATTCTTGATCTCCAAAATGAATTAGTGCACAGGTGATCTCTGGGTATTGGTAGGCCGCAGGAGTGATGTTGGCGCACTCCTGCATGATTTCATCTACTGTGTATTTCGGATCATTTGCCAGCTCTGATAATTGATAGAGACATTGAAGTTCCTTTACCCTTTCTTTGATTTCTGTATTCCTGTTAAGCAGGGTTTGTTCTGCCGCCTTCTTCTCTGTAAAGTCGATTCCTATTCCAAGAATACACTCTTCATTATTGTAAGTAAAGGGCATTATCGTAATGTAGTAAGTTAGCGTATGCCCTTTTTTTGTTTTCAAATTAATCTCAGCACTTGCTTTTCCCTTTTTAAAAGCTTCAACTCTTTTATTTAAAATTAAACGCACCTGGCTTTTGTCAACAAAGTCTGTGGTTTTCATTTTCCTCAGCTCATGATGGCTACAGCCAGTTATATTTTCTAAATTCTGATTCCATTTAAGAAGTTGCCCTTTTTTGTTTGCTAGGTAAAAGATGCCGGGTAAGCCTTCTATAAGTGCATCGGACAAATTCTTTTCAAAAGCTATGGTGTTGTCCGTACTAGTGACAGTGTTTTCGGTGGCCTTCATTTTTTTCATCTATTTAGCAATAGAAGCGTTTTGGATAAAATTTTAGGAAAAGTTGAATCTATTCAATATCAACATCCTGTTAAAACAGTCATCCTTCTGCGACATGAAAAAATATGCATATTTACCATTCTCTTTGCCATATATAAAAGAGAGGTGAAGTGGTATTTAAAGTTAGTCAATAATGCCGTCAAAAACTTTATAATGTTGATTCATTATGTAGTAGTTTATTTATAAAAAGCATCTGCTTTCTTTATTCACTTTGTAGGAAACAACGTCTTTATTCGCGTTTTACAGAAGCTAAATCGAACCTTAGAATTGCCGGTTAAATTGGGTTAAAGTTCTTTTTTGATATTCTGCATCAACATTTACAAACTCATCAATTGCTTGTATCATTTCTGATCAGTAGATTGTCATTATAAAAGCTAACCGATATGAAACTATTATTCTTAACCCTCCTTCTTTGTGGTGCAGGCATTTTCGCCTCCAATCAACTAAACGCTCAAACACAAAACAACAGTAAGTATGAAGAGCAATGGCCGCCAGTAATTGTCCTCAGGGCAGCAGAGCAGGCTGTGAATAATTCAACCAATTTTCCCGTTGGCACTTATGATTATTACTACTTTTTATTTTCCTTTTCTAAAGGCCTTTGGAAGACGTATGTAGAACATTATTCCTATAGTGCTGAGCCTTCTTCCTATTTAGGTATTGAAACCTTTTATTTTAAAAATAACGGGCAACAAGTTTTCGAGAGTAAAAAACTATCTAATTAAGTGTAGAGCAGATAACTCTTTAAGGCTACAACGATTTACTCTGCTATAGCGGGTATGAGAATTGCTGTACTTGAAAACAGCAAGCGAAATTACTCGCCATTTCCTCGTGTATTTGATAAAATCTGTTACTCAATGAATAATAGGGATAAATCTGTCAAATACCCCGAAATCGTTTTGAGTCTAATAGGTTAGTGCCTTTGAAAGCGCGGCGATTTCATGCTGCTTATTGATCATAACAATTGTATGACAAGGGGGGAGACAAATGTATTCTGCCTGTCAAATGACATAGTAAAGTATTATTTTGAATTATAGGTCAATAAACAACTTTAACCATGAAGCTAAAACACTTTCTATTGACTCTGACAATGGCGACTACACTACTATTTACAGCTTGCAAAAAAGATAAAGAGGATGACAGCACAACTACAGATGATGGTGTAAATGAAGAATTTGTAATGCCGACTGGTGAGCCTGCCAAGGTAATGGGCAAATGGCAGGTGGCAAGTATTACCACAAACAACCATTTTGCTGGCGTGGATCATATAGAGACCTACAATGGCACAGCTGCCGATTATGCTGAATTTAAGAATAGCGGTAAACTTCATACCTTTTTTCAAGGCGTATTAGATGTATCAAACTTTACCGTTAGAAGCGCAACTCAGATCACCATTGATGGTGACCCAGCTGATATAAAAGTATTGACCGATTCTAAATTGGTTATCTACGACAAAGACAAAACCGGCACATTTGGCTTTACAGAAATTACATACGATTTAAAGAAGTAAATAATCAGGTATACCTGATTATTTACTTCTTTGTACATACTAGCGCCTTTTCTTACACCTTTCCTACCTCTTACTGTCCTCCTCGTCGTAACAGGCTCAGGACTGCTTAGGTATTAGCTCGGTTAATTGCGTCTTTAAGCGAACTTGTTCCGACACAGTCTGGAACTTGATACTACGATGAGGACAGCTAGTCCACAGTAAGGTGTAGGTAAGCTGCAGCTACTTACTTATGAAAGGAAGCATTTACCTAGACATTAAAAAAGGAAAGGCTTACTAAAGGGTATTTGGCCCTTAAAATATTCTTTTAATGTCTTTAAATCAGCATTAGCTGCAACAAGCAATACGGATTGCGGCATGCTATGGTTAACATTCAAGCATATAGGTTTAAATAGTTTGATGTCAATAATGCATAGGTTGTATTGAAGCATTAATTTACTTTACCTATTTCTCTTTCCTCAATATTAATTTCTACCCGTATTGCTTTTAGTCCTTTAACGCCTTGAAGTTCTTCCAGTTCTAACGACTCAATATCTGGCTTCAAGATGTCTTTCTTTTGCAGAAATCGAATGTACTCCTCATATTCAGTTACCTCTTTTTGGTTAGAGTAAACAATAGCAATTTTGCCAGGCTGGGTTAAGCGTTCATCTGTTCCTTTTATATGTACTTTATCAAGGCGCTTTTTAATAATCTCATAACGAATATTATATGAGCCTTCTACATCAAATCGTCGCTCATCTCTTCGAAAGCTAATGGCTATTGGCTGGCTATGAATAAGAATCAGTTGAGTAGTATGCAAGGGTACTTTTAATTGAGAAAGAAGTTTTTGGGTAACCCGTGCAGTGCCAGCCATTGTTTTTAATTGCCACAGGCGTATGTTCTTTAAGTAGAACATGTCAAAAGGAATAGTAGGCGCAATTGTTTGGCCAATATAAATATTGTATTCAATACCGTCTGTACGGTACTTTTCAAAATAGTGTGGGTAAGCGCGTTGTATGGACTCTTCCTCTTCTTCAATATAAGTGAGCACAGCTTCATTAATAGCCATTACTGAACTTTCATAGTCTTGACGGTTTTGATACAGTCTGCTGTCACTTTGTTTTAGGAGATTGAAATAGTCGGTAATAATTTTTTCAGCCTGGTTATTTGTTTTTTGTAAATGAATGAATAACGGTTCTACTTCATTATTTAAAAAATCATTTATGGCGATCTCTTCTTCTGCTGTCATAGTATCTTCTAAAGACAGTCGTAAGTTTTCGTTTTTAAATTCCAAGCCTTCCAGTAGCGGTAATTGCATAATTGTTTGCAATTGGGTTAAAATATCTGCTACTACTACCAAATGTTCTTTTAGGTCTTTTTGAATGGCACGACTTCTTTCCAATGAAGAGTTGCGAATATCTACAGCACCATATAGAGGGTAAACATTATCAAACACTACGTTTGTTGTGCAGGCAGATTTGTCATTGTTATGCAAATGTGTCCAGGCTACCTCTGCAAACTTCCACTCTACAGATTGTTGTAAGGCGGTAAACTTTTCCCGGATTACTTTTTCTATTCGATCATTAAATTCATCTCGGCATTTAAGAACAGCCAGGGAAAGTAAAGGAATGGCAGGCTCCAGATCCATTACCGTTTGTTGGGTTAGTGCGTTTTTATGAGGAGAGGCTAATTCCAGATAACCAATTAAACCGTCACCGTTTAGCATTGGGTAATAAATATAACTTCTGGCGCCTTGCTCAAAAATAGAGGTTAAGAATGGCGCCATGCCCAACATTTCCTGGCTAAGATTTGTAATTGGCATTGGAACAGGGCGTTCTTTCAAAAAGTTGATAAATTGTCGGAATTCAGCTTGTTGGTCTGGAGTTCCATTCCTCCATTGCCTTGCCACAAGGCTGTGCATACTGGCCTGTGTATCTAAAACGATCTGACCATTAATAGAAACAAAGGGCATAATACCTATCTCCGTATCATTTAAGCCCACCAAGGCTTTTATAGCCTTCTTTACCTCATCCATAGCATCCATGCCACAAGATTCGCGCAGCAAGGCTCTCTTAAGGAGTTCAAGAGATTCGGTTTGGGTTACATCATCTGCTAACCATAAGCCAAATCCCTCTGCTTGAAAGAGATCAAGCGGCATCGTATTTAACTGTTTCTCCAAATCCAATATGCGGAAGGTATTCATACAAACTGCGCAGTCCTGAATTGGTGGCAATTTACCTTTTAGGTTTAAGTTAATAAAGCGCCGGTCATACTTTATCCGGTAGAAGCGCATCATTCCTGATTCCGAATCTGTGATTGGATATATGAGTTGTGGATCTTCGTTTAGGTGCATGCCATAAAACTTTTCCAGTACATGATCATAAATGGCTGCACATTGAATAGCTTTCAGCTCTTCTTTATCTAAGCCTGCTGGTAGTAGAATGTATTGTTCATCTGTATCCAGAAATAGTTTTTTAAAGTTGTCAGAATAATAAAACACTTTATACTGGTGAGGTGAAGCAAGAGCAAAGTTGTTCATGTCATGCCCTCCAATTACCGGGAATAGTGAAGTAGTTAATAACTCCATAAGGCTGGCATGCTCATCAATTAAATGCATATCATTGACCGGTTCCAATAATGTTCTTTTATCTTCAAGCTCCTTTATTAGCCGGCTATATAACCATTCTTTAGATTCTGAAACTAAAGAGCGTTTTTCTTTTAAATAACTTACAAAAGGTTTAAAAGAAATTTGGCTGTCAAAAGCTGGTAACGATTCACTAATAGTTGGTGATGCAGATAAAATTTTAGTCTTTTTGGGTGACTTCAGCACAGGTGTTTCGTCTAGCATAGAAAAGCATTTAAGTGACGAAAGGTTATGGTTTCAGGTAGCTTTACTAAGTTACAATTTTACCTTCTAAAATGGTCTTGAAAGTGCCTTTGTAACAAACGTAATGTGGTTAAGATTAAGTAGATGGGGTACAATTTATACTAGAAGACAAAAAAGAAGCTCTGCAATCTGTATCTATATAAAATATTTAGTGACTAAACATTTATACTGTTGTTATGGAAGTCTTTTATAATGTTTGCTGCTATTAAGACAAAGCTAAATTCTTGTGAGAAAGAGTTTAGCGAGTTTAAAATCTTTGTAAATACAATTGACGCATACCTGTCTGAAATATTAGTTATGATTTATGAATTAATACTACCTAGTGTTAGGTAAGTATTTATACTAGATTTAATTTTTAATAGTGAGAAGTGTTTAAAAGTATTTCTTGAAAAGAGTTGGTAATAATTTGATGTCAAGGTGTATATGTATAATTAAAACTGGTCATTAGTATAAATACTGAATTGCGTCGTATATGTACGGTTGCGCTTGAGCGTTACTGTCTATAGATTTGCAAGATAAATGGATGGTTATTCTATGAAAATATTTACTTCAACGCGTGCATATTCATTGCAAATAAATTTTATAATAGGTGCAAATGGATTATTTAATTCTGCAAACTCACTATTGCAATTGCTACGTCAGACCTAGTCAAAGAGCTTAACAATATTTCCGTTTACTCTGCTTGATTTTACTATATGGATTATCCGATTTTTTCAGCTTTAAATTATTGTTAATAGACCGTTCCTCTACTGCTTATCCTAGTTAATTTTTTCAGATAACTGCTTGATGGCTTCTAAACATTGCTGGCTTTTGTCATGTAATAAATTAAGAAGCATAATAAATTAATACCAAACTAACGCATGAGAAGTATTGCTTTGCTAAAGCCAATTACTGCTTTACTATTTTTCTTTTTCCTGACTTCTTTAATTCACGCGCAAGTATCTTCTAGCGCCTTACAGATTAATAGCCTTTTTCAAAAAATTCAAGCGGAGAATCGTTATGTCGGATCATTTAAAGAATCAGACTTAGCCTCTTTGCCTGTTGGCATAGCCAAAGAGATAAATGGTAAGCAATATTTAATTGTTATTGATAGTGCCCGCTTTACTACCCATGGTGCTTTCTTTAATGTGTATGCACAGTTGAACTTACCTGGGACAGATGAAACACTTGCATTCGCAGCTCGAAATGTGTCGTTTAATCCTGGGGGCATTAGTGTTTCTAGTGGTGCCCGCCTTGAATTAGTAAGCGAACATTCTATTAAAATTAGTGAGAAGGTAAAGCTGGTACTGCCAACTAGTGCCAATTATATTGAATGGGATTGCAATGGCTTCAAAAGTGTGAACCTGAAAGGTGTATTTGAGTTTGCTCGTGATTTTTTAGAGCCCTTATCAGATCAAGAACAAGTTGTAAAGGCAGATTTTCAAATTAATGCCAAAGATCTCAATAATATTTTAGTGCGTGTCGATATGTCGCCTTTTACATTGGCTGGCTTGAAGGATTTTGGCTTTGAAGTACAGGAGGCTGTTGTTGATTTAAGTGATATAGCTAATCCCGAAGAGATGATAATGGCCAATAATGAAGAAGGCGCCTTATGGCGTGGCTTTTATTTAAAGGAGTTGAACGTATGGCTTCCGAAAGAGTTTAGCAATGATAAAGGAGTGAGGCCAACTCTACACGCCAGAGATCTCGTTATTGATAATCGTGGAATGTCGGGTCGGTTTGGAGGAAGCAATTTAATACCACTGGGTAATGCTTCTGCCAGTGGTTGGCCATTGTCTGTCGAGTTGTTGGAGGTGCAACTGCAACATAATCGTATTAAGAGTGGAGGGTTAAAAGGAAAGATGAATATTCCTTTTTTAGGAGATGATCCATTGGCTTATGAAGCCAATGTGGGGCAAAGAGAAAATGATGTTTTTTACTCCTTTGCTTTACAAACAACAAAAGAAAAGAAATACGACTTTTTTGCGGGTGAATTGATCTTGGCCTCCAATAGTGAAGTGAAGATTGAAAAATATAAAGGACAGTTTGTAGCCAGTGCAGTTTTGCATGGAAGCCTTGATATAGCTAAAGGTGTTTTCAAAGCCCCTGGAATTCGCTTTCAGGATTTAACGTTAAGTTCAGAGAAGCCGTATGTTCATAAAGGGTATTTAAGTGTAGATGGAAATGTAGGCTTTAAGCTTGGTAGTTTCAAATGCGGGTTGGATTCAATAAGATTGGGCCTGGTAAATGGTGAATTGGCAGTTAGCTCCAAGGTTCGTTTGAATTTAATGGACGAAGCAGATAAGAGTTTTAGCGCTGAAACTCGAATAAAAGTAATTAGCCGATTAAGTGAGGAGAAGCAGCTGGTAACAAAGGATGGAATCGGTGCAGAAAATACAAAGCTGAAATGGACATTTGATAAGCTGAAGGTTGATGAAATTTCACTAACATGTAAATCAGGCGCTTTTGAATTGGATGGTACGATTGCGCTTTATGAAAATGATCCGGTGTATGGGACAGGCTTTAAAGGAAAGATTGCCATGCAGCTTCCGGTTATCAAAAGGGTAGAAGCGCATGCCTGGTTTGGATCTACAGATGAGTATCGTTATTGGCATGTGGATGCTTTTGTTCCTACACATATACCCATTGCGCCGACATTAGAGATTCGTAGGGTGTTAGGTGGGCTTTCTTACCACATGGAGCGCCCTGCACAATTTGACCCGTTTCAAAGCATGAGTAAGGATTCTGTTGGCCTGCAATCTGCAGATGCCTTACTAACCTATACACCCTCACGAGAAGCGGGATTAGGTTTTTTGGCTGGTGCAACTATTGCCACAAAGCCCTCGGCAGATGTTTTTAATGGGGATGCGATGTTTGAAGTCTCATTCTCGACTTCTGGCGGCTTCCGGTATGCACAGTTTGATGGAACTGGCTTTTTCTTTTCAGACGTGGCAAAATTGGGCAAAGAAAAGCCCAATGGTGATGGTGGCGGAGCTCCTGTATTTGCCAAACTATACATGCGCTATGATAACACTAATAAAAGCTTCCATGCTAGTGTAAAAACATATGTGAACATTTTAGGTTCTATAAAAGGAGTAGGCGAGCGAGGCCTTGTTGGTGAAGCTGTATTGCACTTTGATCCAAATGATTGGTGGATTTATATAGGGCGCCCTTCTCAGATGATGGGGCTGGATATTGCTAACCTGGCTGTAGTAAAAGGATATTTTATGGTGGGTACAAAAGTGGAGAATATGCCTTTGCCACCATCTGAAGTAACAAACCTGTTTGATTTTGGCAATGGTGATTTTATGGAAAAGGAAAATGCCCTTTCTACAGGTCGCGGTTTTGGATTTGGTGCACATTTCAGAACTGATTTTGGATTTGGCAAGGATGGTGGTTTTTTATATGCTTACCTAGGAGTGGGAGCAGGAGCAGACATTTTATTGCGTGATTATGGTGAAGCGCGCTGTAAAGGTGGCAATGGTCCTATTGGTGTGAATGGCTGGTATGCTTCGGGACAGGCGTATGCTTTTCTGCAAGGGCGTGTAGGTATCCGGGTTAAGGTCATGGGCTCAAAAAAAGAGTTTGACATTATTAATTTGGCTGCTGCGGCTCTTTTGCAAGCTAAGCTGCCTAATCCTTCCTGGTTCAGGGGCGCCGTGGGCGTGCGTTATTCCGTTTTGGGCGGACTTGTAAAAGGAAAAGTAACAGTTAAGGTAGAGCTAGGCTCTCAATGTGAAGTTATAAGTGGAAAAGAGATCGACGTAAAAGTTATTAATGATATACGGCCGGACAATGCTTCTAATGATGTTAGTGTATTTGCAGCTCCTCAGGTAGCCTTCAATATACCAGTAGAAAAGCCGTTTAGCATGATGAATAATGAGGATGTAGTGACGACCTATCAAATAAAGCTGGATGAGTTTACGCTAGTTGATAAAAAGGCCGGATCATTAAAAGGAAGCTTAGAATGGCATCCTAATAAAGATGCAGCTACCCTGAATTTCCTAGATATTTTACCTCCTAGTGCTGATCTCTCTGCTAGCGTAAAGGTTCATATTGAAAAGTGGACAGGTTCTTCATGGGTACCATTATCAGAGGGCGGTAAGGTCGATTATGAAACAAAAACAGTGAGCTTCCGTACAGGTGAAGCGCCTAGTAATATACCGGAGGAGAATATTGCGTATAGCTATCCAGTTCATCAACAGTATAATTTCTATACGAACGAATATGGACGTGGCTACTTTAAGCTAAAGAGAGGACAACCCTACCTGTTCAATCAAAAAGACAATAATGGCAGTTGGAAATATTACGTTCGCTTTCAACATGCAGACGGCACTTCTAAAGACGTTCCGGTAACTTATAATGCTACTGCTGCTCAACTGGACTTTGATATCCCATCACAATTGAAAACAGAATCGGTTTACAGCCTGATCGTTATCAAAGCGCCTGCAGATGGAGTTGCATCTACAGAGAATGTAGCGGTTCGTTCAACTACTGTCCAGCAAGGCGAAGACAGTACTTCTATTAATGAGAAGGTGCTGAAAGGCGTGGCAACTGCTGCCACAGAAACCTCATTATTGGACAGAAGTTTCCGTACCAGTAAATACCTGACGTTCCGCGACAAGATGAATGCGGCCGGCAACAGTATGGATCTCTTTGATATTGCGCAGAACTATATTACTGTAGTGGGTAAACGATATGATATTGATGAAACGTTTGACCGTTTTGAATTGGCTGGGATTGATGAAAGAACGCAACCCTTGGTTTTTGCAAAGGCGAATACGAATAACAGTTGGCTTCAGAATAAGTTGATACCATTGCTTTATCAATCCTATCCACTTGATAATACATTAACAATTGAGCAGCGCGATGTGAAGAAGTTGGGCACACCACCATTGGGTGCCGTGAGTGTGTTTAACAATGATCCTGCATTGTACCAATTGTCAGGTGAAGATGTTAATGCTGGTACGCCTGCGGGCAAAGCAGGGCGCTTCCGAATTATGTATTTCCTTTCCTATATAGGTAACCAGGATTATCATGAGTTGCTGGAAAAGGCTGTTAATAAATACTTGTCTACTAATGCTTTGCAGAATGTAATGCCACAAAGTGTGCAGTACTTATTCCGCACACCATTTCAGGATCTGGAATCTAATCAAAGCTATCAGGTAGAAGTTAACTATCGTTTGCCTGGGACCAATACTATAACTACTTCAATTACCTGCAATATCCTATTTAGATAATATTCGATTGTGTACGTATGAAAAAAGCTGTTAGTCTTTTAATTGCTGTCATTTTTCTTGCTTGTCATCTTCAAGCTCAACAACGTGAACATAGGGTTATAGCGTTAGCTAATCCTAAAGGAGACTCTATTGTGCTGAGATGGGCCCCTGCCAGTTTTATAACCTGGCAAATGGGAAACAAATATGGTTATTGGATAGAGCGGTTTGTTATAGCTAAAGATGGTAATGCTGCCAGCTTTTCTACCGCTTCTGCTTTTAAGCTAAACAATGCACCGCTGCGGCCCTGGCCAGAAGCACAAATGGAGAATGCAGCAGTAATAGATGAAAAAGTAGCTATAGTAAAAGAAGCCATATACAGCAAGGATTTTCAATTGACTTCGCCAGAAAAAAATATTGGCAATTACATAACACAGCAGGGCGAAAACGATGTACGTTATGGGTTTGCGGTACTGGCATGCGATCTTTCTCCACTGGCAGCACAAGCGGCTGCTCTACGTATTGTGGACCGCAATGTAAAGAAAGGGGAGCGATATGCTTATCGAATATCTGTAGCACAACAACCCAAAGGTCTTACCATTGAACCTGGTATCTATGTGACCTCTGTTAACGAACCAGTAAAGCTCTCGCCTCCACAAGAATTTGCTGTAACATTTGATGATCGTCTGGCTCGTTTGCAATGGTTGTCTGCCCTGGACAGAGGTATTTATACGGCTTATGTAATAGAGCGGTCTACAGATGGTAAGTCGTTTCATCCTTTAACAGATCTACCGGTTATTAACGGTAGCGAGCGTCCCGATGCGCAATTAAGCTTTTATACTGATTCCCTTACTGATAACGAGACTACTTATTACTACCGTATAAAAGGTATTACACCATTTGGTGAAACTGGTCCTTATTCTACTGTTGTATCGGGGTTAGGAAAGCCTATTTATGATAGGCCTTTTATTGATACTGTCATCATTCTAAACAATCAAAAACTGCAATTGAGATGGACCCTGTCGCAGGACTTAAAAAAGAAAACACAGTCTATTTATGTAAGTCGGGCTACAAAGGCAGAAGGCCCTTATCAGGATATCTCTCCTTTACTTATAAAAGACGTTGTTAGCTATGTCGATGAAAAACCTTATGCCAATACTTATTACCGTTTGAAGATCAAAACTATTGATGGACAGACTATTTATTCGTTGCCCCAATTTGGTCAAGTGATTGATACTATTCCGCCGGGTAGTCCTACTGGTTTGCAAGGAGCTATTGACCAAGGAGGAAAGGTACAGATTAAATGGACCTCTAATGCGGAAGCTGATTTACAGGGTTACCGGGTATTTAGGGCCAATGCATTGCATGAAGAGTTTGTAGAAGTGACGGATAAGCTTTTAACTAGAAATGCTTTTGTTGATTCTGTTATGGTAGAAACGCTTTCTGAAAAAGTGCACTATCGTGTAGTAGCCGTTGATAAGAATTTTAATCCTTCCGATTATTCGGCTATTCTAACCTTAGCGCGCCCCGACAAGATAGCGCCGTCTGCGCCAGTATTCATCACTACTAAAATGGTGGATAGTATACCAGCTATTCAATTGGCGTGGAAAACAAGTACCAGTGGAGATGTGATGAGGCAGGAGCTATACCGGGTAAACAAGTTGTTGAATCAACGAACGGCGGTTTTGCTTGATACTACTAATCAAATCAATCAATGGATTGATACGACGACTGTTTTAGGACATACCTATTATTACGAGTTGATTGTGTCTGATGAAGCAGGTAATTCCGTAAGTACTCGGACAGGTGATATTTATTTTGAAACAGGTTTCCGTCCTGCTATTAAAAGTTTGACCGCCCAGGTAGACAGAATGAAAAAGCAAATTGTTCTGGAGTGGAAAGAACGCTCAATACCTGATGTATATTATATCTATAAATCGATTAATAATCAACCATTGGTATTATTAAAAAAAGTAGATAATAAGGTAGCCTTGTTCATTGACGCAGAAATTAAGATTGGTAATACCTATACCTATAAAATTAAGGGGGAGTGGGGTAATGGGAATACTACACATATAAGTAAACCTATAACGATCACCTATTAACCTGACCTTATGCAAAAGTTTTACAAACAATTGATCATTGCTGTTTTCTTTGCCATTTTCTGCTCTATAACTACAGTGGCGCAGCCCATAAAAGTGGAATTGAAAATTACTAAGCTAAGCGCAAACTATACAGACGGAAGTAGCAATGGAAGTCGGTTCCGTTTTCAAGCATATACTTCATCATCTCTTATTTATCCTTGTATTAAGCGACCTGAAAGTTTTACATCGAGTGAAAGTATTTTACTATATCCAATTTGGTTGCCTAATGTTGCTACTGCCTTTAACATAGTAATGACCACGCATAATGAGCGTAAAGACGGTAGTGATGATTGCACTGCACAAGATATTTCTGATGTAAGTTTTAAAAAGCCTGATCTGCATGAGGCCTCGAGCTCCCCATTTAGTGTCGTATTAAGAAATTATGCTCCTGGAAAGTTTGTGCCATTAGAAAGGATAGAAGTAAACTTTGAGGGAACAAAAACATATGCTGATTTAGAGATTCGTTATACAATTCCAACACCAGAAACACCTATTATTTCCGGGACGGACTTTTGTGCAGATAATTTGATATCACTTAATACAGTTGTTAAGCCTAACCCTAGTGAATTACGATACGAATGGCAGTATGCTTTACCAGAGGAGGATTATGAAATACCTAATCCGGCTAAGGATCCACGGAATACTTATGATTCTTGGATGGGGGAATGTGGCCATTGGGAAACTGTTTGTGATATAGATCCTTGGGATGGTCGAGAAACTTGCAATGATGTTTGGTTTTCAGCAAATGATTGTGATCTGCCGACTACTGTTATGACACATTCTTGGCGAGCATTATCTATTGGAAACTCGCCGTACGACAATTTTGCTGTTTTTACTCCATTGAATCAAATATTTGGAGGCACGCTAACTGAGAAGAGAAATGCTTCTTTCCGTGTGCGGGCAGTAAGTGGTGAAGGACAGTACAGTGAATGGTCAGCTGAGAAACCACTTACATTTCTACCACCAGCGCCTGTAGCTGATAAAAGTAAATTCATCATTAAACCATCTTGTTCCTTCGATGCTACAGGAAGCATTACGATTCCGGCAGGTGCACTCCAATCTCAAAGTGGTCAGATCCGCTGGATTTTAAAAGCCGGGGAGCGTAATTCGGAACCTTGTAATGGGGAAGATTGCGGAGCATCCTATGTAGATGGGAGTGGTGGAGCTATTAATGTACCTACAGGAAGTGAAAAAATTGAAATTAGTGGTTTGGCAAAAGGCGGGTACACACTTTTGGTGCTAAATCCTGGCAGCACCTCTGGTAGTTGCTATAAGGCAGTTACAGAAATTTTTGTAGCTGGCCTGCCAGACCTGCAACTCGTACAAGATGCAGCCAGTAATGTTTCCTGCTTTGGGGGATCGAATGGTAGCTTTAAAGTGCATGCTACAGGAGGCGATGCATCCAGTGGTTATCAATTTAAACTGACCGCTACTGCTAATACACATTTAAATACTGATTTTGCTACAATGCCTGGCGGGGTATGGGAGCTATCAGGCTTGCCTGCTGATACCTATCGCATTGACTTAAAAAATACTTGTTCTCCAATTAAGTCAATTACTATAACCATCACTCAGCCTGCTGAGATAAAGGCTGAAATAAGTAACCGGCAACCTACCTGTAATACTCCATCTGATGGACGCATTACAGCTAATGTTACACAAGGTGATGGTAATTATGTGTACCAACTTTGGAAAGATGGCACTTTGGTTAGTGAAACTACTTCTACAGCAACCAATCAGACATGGGAGGCTTTAACCACTGGATCATATACTGTAAAAGTGTTAGATGCTGATCGTATTTCCTGTGCTGGCTGGCTTGGTACAACTACCTTGTCTGCTCCACCAGCTATTGATATCAATACCTTATCTATAGGAGGAGTTTCATGCTTTGGTGGTAATGATGGCAAGCTGGCGTTTACAGCAAAAGGAGGTAAAAGAAGCTATAGCTATCAGCTACAGGAAATATCAACCAGTAGCAATACTGCAAATACCATAGGTGTGTTTACTGGATTATTAGCTGGAAATTATGAGCTAACTATTACTAATGAGCCAGCTGCAGGCTGTATAGATAATTTTGTGAAGACCATTGTTGTGCCACAGCGTGATCCTTTGGATGTAAGCTTGAACGCTACTTCAATAAGTTGTAAAGGAGAGGCAGACGGAAGAATTAGTGCTACTGCTACGGGAGGTTCTGGTAACTATGAATACCAATGGCAATATTGGGATGGCGCTAGTTGGAAGAGCAATCCTTTCTGGTTCAGCACCGATACTGAAATTACAGCATTGGAGCCAGGTCGTTATCGTCTTACCATTAAGGACCGCGAGAGTGCTATTGATTGTAGTATTACATCTGGAGAGGTATTGATCACAGAGCCCACGCAACTTAAGATTGACAATATAACCATTAGCGATGCTGTATGTAAAGCAGATGGCGCGCGTATTGCCATGGCCGCCAGTGGGGGGAGTAGCGGATACCAGTACTATTATACTATTGACGGAGGGGCAACCTATACTGGTTTTTCTGGTAGCACGCCACTACATACTACTGGTTCTTATGCGCTGAAAGTGATCGATAGCAAAGGTTGTTGGGTGGAGAGCGATAGAGCGTATTCTGTGCTAGTGCCATCTGTTGCCTTAGGTTTTTCTACTACACTTTCCAATTTCAATGGTTGGCAAATTAGTTGTAAAGGTGCTGCTGACGGGCAGATAACCATTGCTGCAACCGGTGGTAATGAGGGTGGCTATAGTGGTTACTCCTATAAATTAAACAGTGGGGCATTCCAGACTAGTAATGTATTTGACCATTTGACTGCTGGTACGTATACCGTTACGGTTCGCGATGGCAGAGGATGTGAAGTTGTGAAGACCCTTACCTTGAAGGAGCCAGAAACATTAGGATTAGCTATTTCTAAAACCGATATTAATTGTTTTGACGCCAGTACCGGCGCTATCAATGCTACTATAGAAGGCGGTACTGCCGCCTATACATTAAAACTGAATGGGACAGCTGTAGTGCCTGGTATGTTCAATAACTTAATAGCAGGCGACTATACTTATATGCTGCAAGATGCCAATGGCTGTTCCTTTACCACCACCGTTACGCTGGTAAATAAGTTCCCAGCCTTAACCATAACCCGCGTAAAGGCTGCCGATATCAAATGCTTTGGCGAAAAGACGAATATTGAAGTAACGCCCGCGGGTGGTAATGGTGTGTATAGCTATGCCTATAGTGATAATGATGGCGTTACCTGGAAACCCTTTACCGCTGCTACGCTGTTTTCAGCAGGCACTTATAAAGTTCGTGTAACAGATGGTGTTGGTTGCACTACAACTTATGCAGACCCTGTTGTTATTACAGCACCAACGGAAGCATTAGACTTTACGTATACCTTATCAGATTATAATGGAAATAATATTTCTTGTTTTGGTGGCAGCAATGGCTGGGCAGCGTTGACCGCAACGGGTGGTAATGGAAGCGCTTATACGGGCTATGCCTTTGCCCTGGATGCAGGGGCTTTTCAAGACGCTCCATTATTAAATAGTATAAATGCCGGTGCACACCAGCTACAGGTAAAAGATGGAAGAGGATGTATTGTAAGTAAAACAATAACCTTCACACAGTCTACAGTAGCGTTGTCTGTGGCGCTGGTGAGTAAGCAGGATGTGACCTGCCAGCATGATAAGAATGGCGCCATTACCGTAAAAGGGACAGGCGGGACCGGCTTATTGCGTTATGCCTTGAATGGTGATACGCCACAAGACGCTGCTGTATTTACAGGGCTGGCAGAGGGTACATATACTGTATCGGTTATAGATGCCAACAACTGTAGTAACACTATTACTGTAACGATTGGTACTGTGCATACACCTATCGTTATTAATAGCGTAACAGTTAACGATATTGTTTGCAAAGGCGATAAGGGTCGTGTATTGATGACGGCGACGGGTGGCAGTGGTAGTGTCTTTTTTGAATATGCTGGCGATGACATGCTTTACAAGGTATTTACCAGTGGTGCTTCTTTTGCTGCAGGGCAATATCAGTTACATGCAAAAGATGCAGCCGGTTGTATACAGCCATGGGCTACGCCGGTTATCATAACAGAGCCAGCCACACCACTCAGCTTTACTACAACGCTTTCCGACTATAATGGCGTTAATATTTCTTGTGTAGGTCAGCGTGATGGCGAGATTCAACTAACACCTTCTGGTGGTAATGATCATACCTATAATGGCTACATGTATGCCTTGAATGGTGGTGCCTTTGCTGGTAGCTCACTGTTTACCAACCTGGCAGAAGGCATCTATCAACTGCGGGTGAAAGATGGAAGGGGGTGCGTGGTGCAGCAGGACGTTACTTTACGGCAGCCGACTGCCAGTCTTACACTGAGAGTGGTGCGTAAAACGGATGTTCTTTGCGCTGGTGCGGCAACAGGTTTGGTAGAGCTGGAAGCGCTTGGAGGGACAGCGCCTTATCGTTATAGTAAAGATGGTGTGACCTTCCAGTCATCATCAATCGTTGCCAACCTGTATGCAGGTACTTATGGCTTTACGGTGCAGGACGCTAATGGTTGTCAGCAGTTGCTTACTGTTACTGCTGTAGATAAGTATCCCGCATTAATGGCTACACACACGATGCTGCCGGTAAACTGTTTTAACGGTAGTGATGGCCAGGTGCAGCTAACTGTAAAGGGTGGCTTGGCTCCTTATTCTTATCTGTGGAGTGGTACTGCGCAAACAACACAACATTTGCAAAACGTGCCGGCAGGTACTTATACCGTAATCCTCAAAGATGCTGTTGGGTGTGAGTTGTCGCATACGGCTGCCGTTACTCAACCCATAGCAGCACTTACCGCTACATTAGCCACCAAGCCTGCCTGTGCTGGTAGTACAGGTGGACGCATAGCGGTAAAGGTTAATGGAGGTTCACCGCCTTACCAATATTCAATTGATAATGGCAATAGCTTTCAGGAAGAACCATTATTTACTTCACTTATAGCCGGCGCTTATGCTGTGGTTGTAAAGGACAAAAATGGTTGTACGTATAAAACAAGTGTGGTTGTTGCGCCTGCCAATGAAATGCCAACGGTCAACTTCCTGGTAGCTACGCGGCAAAATGCCTTAGATACATTAGTGATCCGGGAGGTATCCGTACCAGCTCCCGATTCTGTATCCTGGGCATTTGATCCAGCAGCTATAGTAATTAAGGCTGATGGGGTAATGCCACAAATACGTTTCCGCGAGCCTGGATCCTACTGGGTAACCATGACAGGCTATTTTAAAGGATGTGATTATACTTTACGTAAGACCATTGAAGTCAGGCCCTATGATCCGATTGCTGGACCGGTAACTCAGACGCCTGTGCGTATAATCGATACTGTGACATTGACACCGAATCCAAACGGCGGGCAGTTTGATGTGCAGGTACGCCTTGGTCGCAAGCAGAAGGTTATTTTGCAGGTACTGCAAATGGGAACCGGTAATGAATTAATGCGGAAAAATTATGAAGGCACCTTGCTTATTGAAGACCGCTTCTCGCTTGGCAATGTAGCCGGTGGCACTTATGTATTACGTGTTATTACAGAAAACGATAGCCAGGACGTGCTCTTCATCATTGCCCGTTAAGGAAACCAATCAAACTAATCAACATGCAGTCCGTACACACCATATATCGTAAAACGAGGTCTATCAGCCGGAAACGGCTGGTAGCTCGTTTTCTCAACCTGGTTCTTTTTAATTTATTCTTATCCTTTTTCACCTCGTCACAAACTATTCATCCTGTAACGACAGCGGTGCAGCTGGTGCCGCCTTATAGTGTGTACCTGCCGGACTATGCTGCTTCCGGGACGGACAAGCTGCGGGTGATCCTGACGCTGAATGACATCACCCAGTCTTCCTACCAGGTGAAGCTGGCTATAAAAGTGGAACTCAATGGGCGGCTGATCTTACAAACAGATCCCGCCTTTCAGCCGCAACCGATAGTGCTTATGCCGTGGCAGCCTGTGATAATTTCCGGTGCTATCTTAAGTGACTATTTGTCTACGGCTAATCTGCAATTTGCTGGTGGGTTTTCCCGAGAAAACTATGAACGCACCAAAGCGCTCCCTGAAGGCACTTATAAGATCAGTTTTACAGCTTATGACTATAACCGCCAAGTGCCGGTAAGTAATGAAGGCTATAATGTGTTCTTTTTCAAAAAGAGTGAGCCGCCTGTTTTGAACCTGCCTTTTCATAAAAGCCGTGTAGAGAGCAAGCAACCACAGTTCATGACATTCTCTTGGAGTGACAGAAATACTCCCGCTCTTCAAAGCGGTGCCTGGAATCGACCTTCTTACCGTTTTGAACTCTTTGAAGTACGCCCGGCAGGTAGTAATCCGGAATACATTGTACGCAGTAGTAAACCGCTTTTCAGTACTACTACCGATGCGGCCACTTTGATCTACGGCCCTGCGGAGCCCCTGTTGCAGGATAGTATGGAGTATGTGTGGCGGGTGCAGGCCATTGACCGGGAGGGCCGGGAAGCCTATAGCAATGGAGGCTATTCTCAAGCCTATTTATTTACGTACGGCGGTCAAGATCCGTTCATGTTAAATAATATTGGTCGGCCTGTATTGAATGGCGAAGCCTTAGGAGAGCGGAGTGGACATTGGAATTGGAAAGTCTCTAACCAAAGTAAGGTAGAAGGATGGAAGATTCAATATAGAAAGTCCGCAGCCAATGGACAACAGTCTATAACCGACGCAGAACAGTGGACGTGGAATACCGAAGAGACCTCAGACACAGTATTCTCACTGTTTAACTTAGAAGGTGACCATACTTACGAAGCACGTGTGCAGGCCCGGGTGAAAGGGATCTATGGGCCTTGGAGCGACATCGCTAAATTCCATACCTCACCAAAACGAGTATTTGAGTGTGGGCAACAATATGATCAACAACCCTTAGATAATGCACAGCCGCTGCAAGTGGCTACTGCTGGTATGATCATACGGGTCGGGGATTTTGACATGCAGCTCCTAAAAGTAGAAGGTAGTAGTGGTTTCTTTTCTGGCTATGGTGCAATAACTACTCCACTGTTAGGTTTTCAGGTGAATGTTAAGTTTACGGGTATTGGCATCAATGATAAACTGGTGATGACCTCGGGGGAGGTAGTGGCATTGAGTGAGCCGATGGAGGAGTGGGTGAATGAGCGCCTGGAAGTGCAAAAAGATGTACAGGTGATCAAGGGCTGGGGGGAAACGATGCCTGACTTTGAAGCGGCTTCGCTGGAGGCGTTACAGGACTTTGTTCAAGAACTATTGGGTATAGAAGATGGCATTTGGAACGACACCTATGTGTATAGCGAAAAAGAGCGGGCCGAAGTCAAGGGCTATATCGGGGAGGTAAAAGCCGCGGTGCAGGAACTTAGTGACAGCGACTCCTCCAATGATGGGGCGGCAGCCACCAAGCTGCGGAAGACCTTACAAGCGGCAAAACCGCTCTTGCAAAAGCTCTCTGATAATATTGGCAAAGGCGTACTGGTGAGATTAGGGCTGATACGGGATGAATTATATACGACGCTAATTGAAGAACACATTCAAATACTAGAGCAGGCTACAACTGAGACAGTCCAAGAATCGGCTAGTCATGATAAAGGACCGAACATCAACCTTTACGATTGGATAACAGGTAACCCTACTTGTTGGGATAACTATCCCCAAGATAAGAAGTTGGCCATATTGGCATTCTTAAAGAAACACCGTAAGGACAAAAGCCTCTTTGAGGACTTTAAACAGGCATTGGATGCCGCGATCCGGCAAGAAGAAGCCATCCATAAAAGTATTGAGGAATTAGAAAAGTACGTGGAAGAATGGCGTAAAGATCACCCCGGTGAGCAAAAGAAGGTGTCTGATATTGTGGGCAACCTGCAAGCGTGGATTGGGGTGAATCGCGATTACTTCTGTGGCATTATTACTACTCTCTGGCAACGAGCACAACTTGCAGGGAAGTTTGCTGACGAACACACCCCTGTAATCCATAAAATCAGCTCTATTGCTGCAGCGAAGCTATGGAACAATGAGTTGAGTCAGTGGTTAAGTCAGCATGCCATCAGTGCCAAAGTCTATTTGCACAAGGTAGCTGGGAGCGACGTGGACATCCGGCAGGCGGCAGGCAGTAAAACAGTTGGAAAGGATGACGCGGCCAAAGAGTTTGATGAGGGTGCGTTTAGTCAAAACGTGGCCTTATGGATAGAGCACAATGAACAAACCGGGGAGATGGAAGTGTACCTGAAGTTCCGCAACGGCTACTTACAGCCGCCCCAATTTGCCAAGGGTAGAAGTGGAGATTGGTTTGCCCAGAAAATCATTGACCGCATAAACAAGAAGTTAGCGAGAAGCAATTGGGATCAGCCTATTTTACGAAAACAGGAATTAGCTGGAGATATAGATGGGCGCTACCGTAGTGAGGAAATGGATGTACTGCAATGGGCAGTTTTTGGTATGGAGGAGTTAGGGTATGTAGTTAATAAAGCCGAGATCAACCCTCATTTGTGGAATGATATAGATGATAAAGCAGCCTATAGTAAGAGCGTGCTTAATGTATGGGCTCCCATAGCGGCCGGTGGCGATCAGGGGCTCCAGGAAGTAAAAGACCTGTATGAACTGGTAGACTTTGCGGGCGAAGTGATTGAAAACCCATCGGTGGTCAAAGACATTTACAACAGTGTGACCAGCCTCTCGTATGAAGATATCAAGGGGATGGTGCAAAAGGCCTATGAGGAAAAAAAGGCGCAGTATGAAAAGGGTGGTACTGTGATGCAGTACCATACGACCCGCGATGGCATACAAGCTGTAATGATAGTAGCAGCTGCCGCGAAAAACCTGCCCGGTATCATAAAAAAGGGAGGCAATGTCCTGCAAAATCTTAAGCAGCTATTGAAGGAAATCCCCCATGCCGATGTAAAAGCCAAAATCAGAAACCTGGATCAGCTATTGGCGCAAAAGTTTATGGAGGCTTTTGAGGGGGTGGATAATAAACTCAAAGAGTTGCTAAAGGCCAACCCCAAGGTATTTGATGCCTGGGAAAGAGTGGCAAAGGCTGATGTGGAAGGGTTAGAGTTGAAAGTGAAAAAGTTTCCTGTAAATAGTAAGCGACCAGATGTTTATAACGCAGCTAAGGAATACCAAAAGAAGTTTAGTGGTGATGCAGACCTGAGTTTTGATTTGGATGGAGTAAGTTTTGATGATTTCAAAGACGGTGTCTTATTAGATGCCAAATTCGGTTATGGTAAAAGTGTATTTATAAAAAGTATTGACGATTTTGAAGAATATTCAATTGAGGTTATTAATAAAAGTTTAGCAGATAAATTAATTGAACAGGCAAGACGTCAACTTTTAGTTGCTAGTAAAAAGGGTCTAAAAGTCGAATGGAGAGTATCAAACCGGTTAGCTGAAAATGGAATAACAGAACTATTTACTAAAGAAGCCTTAAATAATCCTTTATTCAAAAACATTAAAATTGTGTTCGAAAAACCGTAATTCGATTATGAAGAATCAATTTTTTATATCACTAAATTGGGATGACCGGAAGTTAAATCTAATGGAGGTTTCGGAGCTGCTTGCATCTTTTCTTATTTGGATTGCTAGGTATGATATCCACTTTTTGAAAATGAATATGTTAATGAAGGGCAAAGATGATGTTGTTATAAATACTATTGAATTAGAAAAGAGTGGGACTTTAATAAACTTAATACAACAGTGTTTATACGAGAATAAAGAGGTGGAATTAAAAGATATTGGCAAAGAGTATCTTTTGAATTCAAAATTTGAAGAAGAGGTTGGATTTACTACTACATTTTATAGTGGAGGAGTTGAGCTTGAACAGTTTGTTTTTAAAGTGACAACAGGAGCGTATGATTTTCCCGGTAACGGAGTCTTTATTGATTTTCCTAATTCTTTTTCTTCAAGCTTTGAATGGTATTTCAACTTATTTAAAAACTTAGTTGAGTTCTTTAATCCTAAATGGGGAGCAGTACTTCTTAAGTTTATGATAAAAGAGCATTTGCCGTTTAGACCACCTGGCTATATTACTTACTATTCTAATTCAGTTAAAGTCCCTGACTTGCCAAGTTGGGTTAATATTGATCGCGGTAAAAATGGACGCATTCTAACACTAGATCATGAAAACATTCTTAGTAATAAAGCTACTTACCAAAAGTACAAACAATTGATAATGGACCTCGTGGCTTTATTTAGATAGTATATGAAGATATTGCTTAAGCCATGGATATGTTTGGGAATCAGTTTTATCCTCTGTGAGCTCCCCTTATTTTAGTGCCAGGGTCAGTTAGAGTTTTTTGCGGCGTTGTTGGTGTTCTATTTATGTGGTCTCTATTCTCAAAGCGACCTACACCAACAACTGGATTGGAAAGACTGATGTACAGTAAGTTGGGGGATTGGCAAAACCAATAACAGGTGCAGTTTTTTAACATAACTAACAGTTCTTGCATTTAGCTGTTGGTGCAGCTACCGCACGAGGCTAGACGAAACACCAACAGCGGCGTAAAAGGATCGAACTATAACCTTATTATTAAACCAATAAAGCCATAATGAAACAAATAGATAAACTGATTTTAAAGGAAGTAAAGGGATCATTTAAAAGGTTAGGATATGAGCAGAAAGAAAAAGATAGACTGTATTTTATAAAACAAACAGAAGCCGGTTGTGAGCAAATAGGTATCGTAACCACCTATTGGGCAGGTGAATACAACGGCTTTTTTCTACTGAGCAAGAGAGTCAATGCTATTGAGAGCTGGCTATGGAGTTACAAAAATGAAATCGGAATTAGAAGTATAAAGGATGACATCGATGTTACAATTTCTTTTAGCATGAAGTATATGTGCCCTGCTATAGCAGGGAAACTAAACGAGATACGTCAGCTAACCATTAATCCAAGCCCTGAAGGTATTGCTTCATTTTGTCAATTGGTGGTAGAGACAATCGAGAATAAAGCAATGCCACTAGCCGATCAGTTTAATGATATTCATTTTCTAGAACAACAGATACGCTCGGCCTTAAAGGATTACAGCGACTTCTCTGTAAAAAATAAAGAAGACAACTTATACAGCTTTTTAAATCGATTAGGACACAATTTCCGAATGCTAGTAATTGCCAAGCTGGCTGGTGTAGCGGATTATGAAATGATTTATGAAAAGTTACTAGACGAATCCGTTAAGTGGGCTAATGAAAAGGCTTTTTTTAAAGACTATCCTTCAGTGATGCAAAGTTTGTATCAAGACTTAGCATAACAGCTTAAACAAGCCTTTACAACCGTTAAGCCTTTCCTGAGGAAAAGATATAGTATGTCTATGATTCAGAAACGACGACATTCTTTGAAATAATAAGTAAGTAGCATATAGTAGCAACTCACTATGGTTTAATATGATTGGCTGGTTATTAAGATGAAATAGATGTGTAAATGAAAAATCTGCAAAAAGTAATAGCCCAAAAGCTGGCGGAGCAATTAAACAATTATGGGTTTGTCTATAAAAATAAAAATAGCTTGGTTAAAGATGACGATGTGTTTTTTACAGAAATAGGATTAGACTCTTATTCTAATGGAACAAGTTATTATTTCACGCTAATAATAATACGCACCTTCAAGCGAATGGAAAAAATGATTGCTCCCAAGCTTGATATAGTGGATAAGATGCGAAGGCTGGGTAGCTCCTCAGAGACATTGCGTTTTGATGAAAATACTGTAAGGGGCATCTATAATGTTGGAACAAGATATGGTTTTGAGCCTACAGAAGCAGGTATTGAGAAGCTAATGGGAGATGTGCTGTATGTATTTAAGCACAAATTTTTTCCTTTATTGAACACGTTACAATCTTATGAAGATCTGCATGCCTTTATTAATACACCACCCGAGTATTATGAATATAATTGTAAGTATTTCAGCTTCGATGGTGGTATACTGTTTCGAAAGATGATTGTTGCTAAGCTGGTTAATAAAGACTATGATGCTGTTTGTGATTGGGTATTGAATGATATGATTGAGCAACGAATGAAAGCAGCCGATAAAGACCAGTATGAAAGATATAAGGGGGTTTATTATGATCTTAAAGAGCAACTAGATAAAGGCGAGTATTAAGTATCAATACTCTTTACTGTCTGTATAGGTAAGGAGCATCAAGATATTTACGCCTTTGTTGGTGTTCTGCGCCGGGTTATGTGGATAGGCTTCACCAACAAAAGCGCTGTAGTTCTTTGACATCAGTATGAGCTGTCATTATTGGCTGTTGGTGCAGCTACCGCACAGGGCTCTCCGAAACACCAACAGGGGCATAAAAATCAGTGCTGCTGCAGCTCAGAAGCTTTGGAACAGCCCGCTGAGCCAGTGGTTCAGCCAGCATGCCCTCAACGCCAAAGTCTATTGGCACAAGGTAGCTGGGAGCGACGTGGACATCCGGCAGGCGGCCGGAAATCAAACAGCAGGAAGGGAGGCGGCGGCCAAAGAGTTTGATGAGGGTGCGTTTAGCCAAAACGTGGCCATCTGGATAGAGCACAATGAACAAACCGGGGAGATGGAAGTGTACCTGAAGTTCCGCAACGGCTACTTGCAGCCGACCCAATTTGCCAAGGGGAGAAGCGGAGATTGGTTTGCCCGCAAAATCATTGACCGCCTTAACCAAAAGCTGGCGAGCAGCAATTGGGACCAACCAATATTAAACAAACAGGAAATACCGGGTGGAGCGGATGGTCGCTACCGTAGTGAGGAAATGAATGTGCTGCAATGGGCCGCATTTGGTATGGAAGAACTCGGTTATGTGGTCAATAAAGCCGAGATCAACCCTCATTTATGGAATGATATCGATGATAAAGCAGCTTATAGTAAGAGTGCGCTTAATGTATGGGCTCCCATAGCGGCCGGTGGCGATCAGGGGCTCCAGGAAGTAAAAGACCTGTATGAACTGGTAGACTTTGCAGGCGAAGTGATTGAAAACCCATCGGTGGTCAAAGACATTTACAACAGTGTGACCAGCCTCTCGTATGAAGATATCAAGGGGATGGTGCAAAAGGCCTATGAGGAAAAAAAGGCGCAGTATGAAAAGGGTGGTACTGTGATGCAGTACCATACGACCCGCGATGGCATACAAGCTGTAATGATAGTAGCAGCTGCCGCGAAAAACCTGCCCGGTATCATAAAAAAGGGAGGCAATGTCCTGCAAAATCTTAAGCAGCTATTGAAGGAAATTCCCCATGCCGATGTAAAAGCCAAAATATCTAATCTTAGTTCAGAGCTGATTACCAGATTTGTCGAAGATTTTGGAAATGCCAGCACAAATTTATTAAAGCGATTAAAAGAAGACCCGTTTGTTTTTGATGATTGGTATGGTTCTTTGCAGTCTGGTTTTAAACGTATTAATGTTAATGGTAGATTAGACCAGTTTGGGGAATATGCCATAGAAAGCATCAATAATACTAAGCTCAAATGGAAAAAGTTAAATGGTAAAATTGATTTTGGAGATAGAAAGGATTTGAGAAAAGTACTTAACCTTACAGATGAAGGGATGGAAGCGCATCATAAGCTTCCTTGGAAGGTTTGTGAAAATAATCGAGTTATCCAAGAAGCGGCTAAAAATGGTTTCCATCCGAATATGCCTGAAAATGGAATAAGTCTGTCGAAATATAAGGCGGGAGACTTAGATGAAGTAGGGCTTCATGCAAATCATCCTAAGTATGATGAATGGGTAAATAAAAAATTGAATGAATGGAGTGCTTCAAAGGGTAATAGATTTACGCCAGATGAAGCAAATCAATTTATACAACAAGAATTAATACCAGATTTAGATGAACTAATAAATGCAGCAAAAAGTTCAAATAAAAATTTGAATGACTTTTTTAGGGACTTGTTTTAAACAAAAACACAATGGAGTTTTACATATTAGATAACGCAAATGAACCTAGTATTACAGGTAACGTATATCCTCAGGTAGCAAACTATCGAAATTGGTGTTATGACAATTATGAGTATATCGTTTCACAGCTTACCCCTGATCAACTGCCCGAAAAAGATTTTTCTCTTGATTATTTAGAGCTTGATACTAAGGCAGTTTTAACTGATTTTATATCAGTATATAATCCTATTTGGGGATTTATAATTAGTGATAAAGCCAAAGAAGTATTTGATGGTTGCAATTTGCCTATTCACAAGTACTTCAAAACTATATTGAAGGGTCAAGAGTTAATTTATACAAATTATAATTGGCTTTATTTGGTTTCTGAAGTTGGCCATAAGGTTGATTTTAAAATGTCAAGCTTCAAATTGATGAAAGGATTTTTATCAAAACAAATTGATGAAAGGGGCTTTTCGTCGGTAAATGAAATTGCGGAATTTCAGAAGTTGAATAGCAGAATGAGAATTCTCCCAAACAAAGTTTATATCCAATCTAGCGATGTTTCGACTGATATTTTTAAGATTGGCATGTTCAATTTTGATTGGATTGTTACTAAGAAACTAGTCGATAATCTAAAAAGTAAAGGTGTTACAGGTTATATAGCAAAGAAAGTTGATTGGTTATATACAATTTAATGATTTATTATAATATCTAACCCTATATATAGCTCAAAGAGTTAAAGGGGATTTGTATTGATATTAACAACTTGTAAAGATGGGCGTTAGTATTTCACTCTTACTAACATCTGCTGTATTGAATAAAGGTCCAAAAGCGAGTTATTGGAAAAACTTTATCTAGATAAACTCAAAATACTAAACAGTATATAAAAAAAACAATATGATAAACTAGTAGAATATTTTTTGCGCCGTTGTTGGTGTTCTATTTATATGGTCTCTGTACTCAAAGCGACCTACACCAACAGCTGGATGGAAAGAATGTTGTGCGGTAAGTAGGGTGATTGGCAACACCAATAACAGGTGCAGTTTTTTGCCATAACTAACAATTTTTGCATTCAGCTGTTAGTGAAGGCAACCACGCAGGGCTAAACGAAACATCAACAGCGGCGTAAAAGGATCGAACTATAACCTTATTATTAAACCAATAAAGCCATAATGAAACAAATAGATAAGCAGATATTGAAAGTGATAAAAAAAACATTTGAAGAATTAGGCTTCCAACAGAAAGAAAAGGACTTACTCTCTTTTAAAAAGATGACGGAAGCTGGCTTTGAACATATAAGTATTGTAACGGCTTACTGGGCGGGAGAATATAATGGATCTTTCGGTTATGCCAAAAGGCTTGATGTAGTTGAAAGTCCACTATGGAAATATAGAGAGCAGATCAGATCTAATTATAGAGAGGATATTGATGTTACCTTATTTTTTAGCATGAAATATATGGATTCTGCTATAGCGAGGAAACTAAATGAAATGCATCAGCTAACCATTGATCCCAGCCCTGAAGGCATTGCTTCATTTTGCCAGTTGGTAACGGATACAATCGTAAATAAAGCAATGCCTTTGGCCGATCAGTTTAATGATATTCAATTTCTAGAACAGCAGATACGTGTTGCTTTAAAAGAGTATAGTGACTTTTCTAATGAGAATAAAGAAGCAAACTTGCTCAGTTTTGTGAATCGTTTGGGACATAACTTCCGGATGCTAGTAATTGCTAAGCTAACTAGTGTAGCGGATTATGAAATGATTTATGAAAAGTTGCTAGATGAATCCGTTAAGTGGGCAAACGAAGATGAATTTTTTAAAGACTACCCTTTTGTAATGAAAAGCTTGTATAAAGGGTTAAGCTAGGAGTACACTGCATCTTATCAGATACTAGTCTTCCATATGTATGCGGTTGTGTACACTGGATTGCATCATGATTTTAGCTCTTTTACTAACCTATGCTAAAGGAAAAGCCCACTATAGTGGTACGTGTCATTCAGGAAGCAAAAGCTCTCATGTAAAGCCAAGCGTAAATAGTGGCTAATTGTAGCTTTTTGCAAAAGAAAGACCATTTTCTCATCTGGTTGTTGCTTAGGCTAGCGTTATAGGATAACCGGTATACTAATAGCAGCGTAACTGTGGGCAGTAATGAAATGATTAAAATATTGTAACTCTTTTTTTAAAACCAAAACCAATTATTATGAAGAAAGCAGTGAAGCTTCTCTTTGTGTTATCTCTGTTTAGTCTGTTTGCTACGTCTTGTAAAAAAGACAAAGATGACCAGTCTTCTATTGTTGGCAAATGGGGTTTATTTGAAGAGACCGTAAAAACCTATCTTAACGGCAATCTTTCTAATAGCAGCACAGAGCCTGTAAATTCTACAAACAAGGAATTGTATTATACTTTGGAATTTAAAGCCGACGGTAAATATGTAATCGAATATATAGATGAAGCTCCTGAAAGTGGCTCATATCGTATTGAAGGTGCTAAAGCCTACATTAAAGGGGATGGACAAACTAGTAAAAAGGCCTTAGATTGGAGTGTTAACAACAACGAGTTAACCATAACTATCATCGACGAATCTGCCGGTCAAGGGAGCAATTTCCGTAAAGAGTATATTTCAAAATACAAAAAGAAGTAAGTAACATCAACTAATAAAGAGTGCTTTCTTACCGGGCGCTCTTTATCTGGTAATACCAGTTTTAACCATTACCTATTTTGACTAATAAATACCCTATCGTAAATGTGTATTCAGACGTTGGGCCTATACCTGTCAATAGAGTTCTGTATAGAAAAGAATAACCAAAAGCTTTATACTTCATTAAGGATTAATAAAAGTCTATTTCAAAACCAAAACTAACTACAATGAAAACAAACAATATCTTACCCCTATTATTACTTGTTGTATCAACAACAACTGCTTTTGCTCAAAACAAGAAAGCGATGATGCGCCTGAATCTTCTCCATTAGAAGAAGTAAACGGCTATGTGATTACGACAAAAGGTGATATTCTTTATGGAAAGATATCAACATCGAAAAGGGGCCGTGGTGGAACCTGAAAAACGTAAAAGAAACAACCGCAGATGGCAAGGCTGCAAATACACAATGGATGCTGCCAGTTACAAAGTAATTGCATACTCCGGCACCTCCACTATTCATTGAGCTAGTTCCGATAAATACATTACTAGTTCAATCTTGCTATTGATTCGTTTAACCAAAACTATCCCAAAACTATGAAGCGATGCTATAAATACTTTTTACTTTTAACACTCAGTAGTACTTACGCTACTGCTACCTGTGCACAGGCGCTAGACCAGCTAGGTATAAAAAAGGGCGTCAAGATTAATGGCTCTGTTAGTGCCAATACAGTGGCTTATATGGCTGCCGGTATTGATTCACGAAGAGATCCCTTTAATTGGTTCTTGCAAGGCAACTTGAATCTTTCGTTGTTTGGTTATAGCATGCCCTTTTCGTTTAGTTACAGCAACCAGAATAGAAGCTTTTCGCAGCCTTTTAACCGATTTCAGTTTGCTCCGTCGTATAAGTGGGCTAAGGCTTACTTGGGTACTACAAGTATGGCATTTAGCAATTACACTCTGGCGGGGCATATGTTTGATGGTGTAGGAGTGGAATTAAGTCCCGGAAAGTGGCGAGTGTCTGTTATGCAAGGACGACTGCTAAAAGCCGTGCCTTTTGATATTGCGAATAAAGAATCTTATAACAGCGCGGCCTTTGAAAGAAAAGGGTATGGTATAAAGGCAGGATTTGATAATAATGGTAACAGTTACAGTTTCAGTTTGTTTAAAGCTCTTGACAATGTCGGTTCACTAGAGTTTATACCTATTGATGCTACGCTTAGCCCAAAAGAGAATGTAGCAGCAGCAGTAGCCGTTCGGCAAACCATCTGGAAGCGACTCTTTATGGATATGGAGTATTCAGTTTCTGCATTGAATAGAGATGTCCGTTCTTCGAAATCTGTTGAAGATAGTAGTAGCAATAAGGGACAGTATAATTTTTTAAAATCGTGGTTATCACCTACTCAAACAACTACCTATTTTGATGCTTTGCAATCAGGCATTGGATTTACTGGAAATTTTTATAATGTGCAGTTGCGTTATGAAAGAGTGGCGCCGGGCTATACCACGCTAGGAGCCTACAATGTAATTAATGACTTGCGGAATATAACAGTTGCGCCTACACTACAACTGTTTAGCGGACGCTTGAACTTAGCTGCCAACGCTGGTGTGCAGGACAATAACTTGGATAGGGATAAGGCAAGTACTACACATCGTTGGGTTGGAAGTGGTAACCTAAGCTTTATGCCTAATGAGAAATGGCTGTTCAATACATCCTATTCCAACTTTAGTACAATTACACGTGTGCGTCCGTTAACAGATCCTTTTTTTAATAATCCACTCGATTCACTGAACTTCTACCAGGTAAATACAACCTACAATGGCATGGCATCTTATAGCTTTGGTAGTAAAGAAGTAAAGCATAGCATGATGACTAACCTAAGTTATCAAAAGGCTAGTGATAAGCAATGGCAGCCACAAAGCCAGCAACAGCAGATAAGTGCTTTTTATACTGGCAATATAGGGTATACCTACAACTTGATTCCCAAAGGGTTTTCTTTAACGGCAGGAGGCAACTATTATGTTCAAGAAGCGCCTGATATGCAAACAACATTCCTGGGGCCTTCCATTAATGCCAGTAGGGTATTAATGAAAAAGAAATTACGTTTGAGTACTTCATCGGCCTACAATATTACACATGCTACTATAAGCGGTGCTTCTACTAAGAGTGCTGTATGGAATGCCGGTTTTCAGGCGTCGTTTGCACCTAAAGCGAGAGAAACAACAAGTGTTACTGATAGTGAGAAGAAGAAGGGCATTAATGGGAAGCATGCTATCAATGTTGCCGTTAATTATTTAAACCAATCAGCAGTGGCTAACCGCCCCTCCTTTAGCGAGCTGACTGCTACTGTAGGCTATAATTGGAGCTTTTAAGCAGTGTAGTAGTAGTGTGTAAACGTTTCGTTTTCGTTTGCAACAGTTTATAAGTATCTGCAAAAGCATTTATGAATAAACTCTTTTTGAAATGCAGTAGTTTCAATTATATAATTGAGGATTGTAGTTTTGTTAGTACTAATAAACTGCCATGCTTTCCAACCCTATTAAATTTATTGCCGGCTTTTTGCTTTTGTTCTCTTTGTATCATGCTGCTGAATACTTCGTTTTGTTTACGTATAACCCAGGAGCCTTTCTAGCGTTTCAATTAGTGTTTTTTATAGCAGCTTGGATGTTGGCTAAATGGCAAGGTTACAATGGCCCGGCAGCTTGGGGATTAGATTTGAGAAAAGGTTGGTTCATTAATTTACTACTCGGCATGGTAATGGGATTGGTGCTCTATGGCGGAACGTTTGCTATAAGTACTTGGTTAAAAAGCGAGGAAGTGTTTCAGGTGCCTTCTCTCAAAGACATCTGGCCACAATTGGCACTCTTTGGTTTCGGTACGTTATTCTCATCGTTTTCAGAAGATGTACTTACTCGAGGATACTTGTATAAACATTTAGCCAATAAAACATCCGCATTGGCTTTTGCATTGATTTCTTCAATAATCTATTTGTTAAACCATATTTATCGGTTAGGCGATGGGGCGGCAACCTTGTCTTATATTTTCTTACTAGGTGTTCTATTCGTTATACCTGTTTTATTAACCAAGCGCCTTTGGCTTACTGGTGGTATGCATTGGATTGGTAACACAACCTTTTTTTATACCCATACTATCATGTCTGTAAAAGATGGAACTGGGAGCTTATTGCCTAATACTATTTTTTGTATTTGTATACTTGTTTTTATCCCAATGGTTGTATTAGTCATTCACTTATGTAAGGGGCAATTAATTTATAATGGGGGCGATACACAAAAAAACTTCACAGTTACTGATGCTGCATAATGGCAAGTGTATATAAGAGATATCTTCTCAACACAGTATGCTATTGGTTTGGTTCAGTTTTAAAGGAGATATGATATTTTGATTGCCAATGCACATGAATGTCCTGTTAAAGCGTATTCTCCTCCCTAAAAAGCTAAGTGATTAATTAAATAAAGCAGGTAAACTATTGCAATGATTCCAATTGCAGATGTAGTAGCGTTAATGGCTAGCCGAACTTTTCGATTATGGTTTGATTTGCTGATCATTTTACTACAGGTTTAAGAATGGTGGTCATTGTGTTCTTATACCGGGTACGATCAGTTGGTTCGTTTGTATAGGATAAAAAGGTAAAAGCTAATCCAGTTGGATAAATGAGCGCTAATTGGTTTTCAGAAGTGTACTACTTAAATTCTTATAGGGGAGTGGGAGTGGAAAACTTGAAAAACAAGTGCTAAAGAATAGCTTTTCAAGCCTGATGGTTTGTTACAGATGAAGGTAATAATGAATGAGCATTTATACAATAGGTCAAGAAAAAATACTAGTAATTGAAATCGCTATTCATTACAATGAGCGTTGGAGTAAATAAATATGTTTTTCTAGGTGTTAAACATACAGGTTACAATACAGCCTTTTCCCGGCTCGCTTTGAATATATAATTGGCCGTTAAGGGCTTCAGCCCGTGTGGTCATGTTGGTAATGCCGATTCCCTGGCGTTGCAGTTTTATATCGAAACCTTGGCCATCGTCCTCTATACGTAAAGTAATTAAGTATGGCTCATTAGTAATATCTACTTTAGCATGTTTTGCATTGGCATGGCGCAATATATTGGATAGCTGTTCCTGTAAAATTCTATAGATACCTAAATGCAGCTCGGTGGGTAATGCGTTTTCTTTTGTGCCAAACCCTATAACCTTCAGTTTTATTTTTAGTTTATTGGTATCGGTAATCGATTTGATCAGTTCTTGTATTGATTCTTTAAAACTAATATCACCCAATGTGGGTGCAGAAAGCGACCGCGAAATGGCCCTGATCTCGTTGATGCAGTCAGTAATGTATTGAATAGATCTTTGTTGTAGTTCCAAGGTGTTAACCTCATTACTGAGCCCCATTTCCAAATAAAGCTTAACTGTTGTAAGCACCTGATTTACATTGTCGTGTAGTTCCCTACTAATTTTGGCTCTTTCTTTTTCTTGTGCGTCTATTACAGCTCTGGTTAAAAATCGTTTGTGAAGTTCTTTTTCAATTTCCAGTCGTTTTTCCAATAAAACCTTTTCGGTTATGTCTTGCGAAACACCTCTAAGCTTAATTATGGCACCTAGTTCGTTTCTAATGATGGTGTAGATGGTATTTACATAAATAGTGCTGCCGTCTGGTTTTACAAAACGTAGTACGTATTCTGATTTATCTTGTGTTTTAAAAGAAGACAATTCTTTCCATAAAGAGGCTTTGTCTTCGGGATATACAAGTTGGCTAAATTTTTCCATAGAAGGCACCCCAAATGTCACTTTATCCAATTCGAACATTGTATACATACTATCCGACCAATAAATCGATTGGTCTTGTAAATTATATTCCCAGTAGCCCAATTTGGCAATTTCCTGTGCTTTCTCGAGCTTCTCGTGCTGATCTGCTATTACATGTGCTTTTTGCTTCCTTTCAGTTATATCACGGCCAATGGCATAGGCAATTTGTTCATTTGGTTCATATATAGTTGACCACTCCATTTCTACAAGAGTGCCGTCTTTTCGTACGTACCGGTTTTCGAAATTGGAAACGAATTTTCCTTCTGCGATGGCTTGATGTGTTACCTGTAAGGTATGCTCTAAATCACCTTCATAGATAAGATCAAATATGTTACACCCAATTAGTTCTTCTGGTTGATAGCCCCAAATTGTAGTAGATGCTTTACTAACCATTAAAAAAAGACCTTGTGCATCCAGAATGCAGATTACATCTATTGATAAATTGAATAGCTTGTGGAAAGAGTGTAGTTCAGCGACTTGATGTGGCATTGCTATGCTTCTTCTTCAATATATGTAATATTTGTAACATAACCTTAGATCGAAACTATGGAGGCGTAAGGAAGGGAAATAGCTGATGAATGCTAAGAGAATGAAAGAGAGAAAAGAGGAAAGAAGAATATTGAACAAGGAACAAGGAAGGAAGAATAATGAAGGAATGTTCAATGCGCAATATTCAATGTTCAAGGCACAAAGTCCAAGGTGCAAGGAGGAATGTTGGAACGGGGATTGAGGGAGATGAAGGGAGGCGGCGTAAAGGTGAGCTGTATTTTGTATCTTTATAGCCTTCTCTTTTGGAACAGTTTCAGCTCTTCTTATTGCATTTTTTTTTACTATTTCTTGTTTATTTATCATGGCTACCGGTTAGCTCAGTACGGGCTAAGATACGGGTGAGGTAGGGCTCAGGTAGGGCCGAGGTACGGGTGAGGTACGGGTGAACCTACAGGTTCCCTACAGACTCATAGGACGTTACATAGGCTTTACTATGAGGTTAGGATGAAGTAAGGTGGATTGGAAATTGGGGATCGGGGGGAGATTAAGGGATTAGGGAGAGAATAAGGAAGCGTGTTGTGTCGTATTTTGATGGGAAGCTCTTCACTATTTCCGTAATCCAAAATACTATGCTATTTTACTACATCAAGAACAGACCACTATAATTGATGGAAAATCATTCTAAGACAAAACCTTTTACGGCACAAATGCTTTTGGCAGCTGTTGCAGCCTTTTGCACCTATACCTGCATGTTTGCGTATCGCAAGCCGTTTACGGCAGCGGGCTTTGATGATATTTCTTTGTTGGGTGTTAATTACAAAGTGTGGCTGGTAATTGCGCAAACGATTGGCTATACCCTGAGTAAGTTTTATGGCATTCGCTTTATTGCAGAACTTACTCATCGGCGGCGGGCGCGGTTGATTGTAGGGTGTATAATTGTGGCCTGGCTGTCGTTGTTGTTTTTTGCTATCATTCCACCTCCATACAATATTCTTTTTTTTATAATCAATGGCTTTCCCTTGGGTATGATCTATGGCTTGGTGTTTAGCTACCTGGAGGGGAGAAGGGTTACAGAGTTTTTAGGTGCTGTGTTAGCTACCAGTTTCATTTTTGCTGCTGGGTTTACCCAATCTATTGGCAAATACCTGATGGAGGCATTTCAATTAAATGCCTGGTGGATGCCCTTTGTAACCGGTGCTGTTTTTATTGTACCTACGATAGTTTGTGTAGCCTTGCTTGACAAAACCCCGCCGCCTTCGCCCGATGATATTGCGCATCGTACGGAACGAAAGCCTATGAATAAGAGTGAGCGACGCGCTTTTATACAACGCTTTCTTCCCGGGCTAGTGCTTTTAATTACAGCCTATGTGCTATTGACCATATTACGGGACTACCGAAGCAATTTTGCTTCTAATATTTGGAATGAACTGGGGCAGGGAAAGGATGCAAGCATTTTTACCAAAACGGAGTTGCCGGCCTCTTTAGTTATTTTGGTTTTAATGAGCACCTTGGTGGTTGTGCGCAACAATATAAAGGCCTTATTGATCAACCATTATATTGTGCTATTTGGATTCTTGCTTTCGTTGGGGGCTACTCTGTTATATTCCTATGGGTATTTGTCTCCCTTTGCCTGGATGGCAACGCTGGGGGTAGGATTGTATATGGGCTATGTTCCATTCAACTCAATTTTATTTGACCGGTTGATAGCTTCGTTTCAGCATGTTAGTAACGCGGGGTTTTTGATCTACCTGGCTGATTCCTTTGGTTATATTGGTAGTGATGCTGTTTTAATAGTAAAAAGCTTTTTCCCACAACAACATTCATGGACCAGTTACTTTATAAACCTGGTTATTATTCTATCTCTTGTGGGAATAGCCTTAATGATTGGCTCTATTATCTATTTCAACAGGAAATATTCTATTTATAATCTTTCTGCTGTTTCAATTAATGATAAAGTAGAAGAGAAGAAAAGAGAAGTGAACGTTTAAAGCGTGTGGCCGTCACAAAATGTCAGCATTTCTTTAGCAAGAGAAGAAATACCAGATATATCGCTTGGCTTTGTAAAATAGGCCCTAGCGCCTAATTGAAGGCAGGCATCACGATACGTATTTGAGTTAGAAGTACTCCATACTACTTTAGGCACATTGTAGTAGCGTTCCTTTTGGGAAAGAAATTTCAGGATCTGGGCGCCGTCTGCTTCCGGCAAATTATAATCCAGCACAATAAGGCAAGGTAAAACGGTAACAGGGAGCGTTTCTAAAAACTCAATTGCCTTTTTTCCATTGGAAACACTTTGTATTTGGATCGTATTGTTGTGTGTAGAGATAGCCTCGGTAAATAATTCCTGGTCATCAATATCATCTTCGGCAAGAAAAATGAATGGTGCGGCTGTGTTAATTATATGCCTTTCTCCATTTATCGTTAGCACCTCATGATTCATGTTAATATTTGTGGAAAAAGAATGACAGTTTTTGTAAAGGTATCATAGTTAAACGGCCTCTCCTACAATTTAAGGACTCCTGTGGATTTCGTTTGTTGGGTGAATCAGTGAAAACACTTAGATATTGCTTAGTTATTTGACTTTTTAGAAGTGCTTAACACAAGAATTAACCCTATAGGATACTTGAAATTGGATACTTTTCTGTAGGTTTGGATTTCCCAATCGACCCTTAATTATGAGTAACGAAATGCCAACCACAAATGGCTCTGCACAAGAGCCAGTTGAACTTATTGTACCTGATACCTCTGATACAACCCCAGGTTCAGGCACTCCCAAAAAAACTAGGAAAGTGAAAACCAAAATTGAAACAGTCCCCCCTGCGGCGGATGGCGAAGTTTTGGACAAGAAAGAATTGTTGCGTGTTTTATCGGAAGTGCGCAATGGTAATTTCTCTGCCCGTATGCCAGTGGACCAGACAGGTATTCCTGGAAAAGTATGTGATACACTTAATGAAATAATAGCCCTTAACGAACAGCTGATGTCGGAGCTGACCAAGGCAGGAAAGACCATTGGTAAGCAAGGTAAGCTGAACCATAGGGTAGAACTGCCTTATGCCCGTGGCTCCTGGAGTACAGGGGTAGAGGCTTTAAATGGCTTGATCTCTGACCTGGTGCATCCAACGATTGAGATTGCGCACGTAATCTCATCCGTGGCAAAAGGTAACCTATCGCAGGAAATGACGCTTCAGATAGGCGATCACGTGCTACAAGGGGAGTTTGCCCGTATTGCCCGCGAGGTAAATGATATGGTGAAACAGTTGAATTTGTTCTCCATGGAGGTAACGCGTGTGGCCCGTGAGGTAGGTTCTGAAGGTAAGCTGGGTGGCCAGGCCCGTGTAAAAGGGGTAGCTGGTGTATGGAAAGACTTGACGGATTCGGTAAACCAGATGGCGGGTAACCTGACAGCCCAGGTTCGTAATATCGCCGAGGTGACCACCGCGGTGGCTAAAGGTGACCTTTCTAAGAAAATTACGGTGGACGTACAAGGAGAGATCCTGGAGTTGAAAAACACGATCAATACGATGGTGGATCAGCTAAACTCGTTCTCTTCAGAGGTAACGCGTGTGGCCCGTGAGGTGGGTACGGAAGGTAAATTGGGCGGACAGGCTGAGGTACAGGGTGTGGCCGGTACGTGGAAAGACTTGACGGACTCGGTAAACCAGATGGCCTCTAACCTTACGGCACAGGTAAGAAATATTGCCGAGGTAACGACCGCGGTGGCGAAAGGTGATTTGTCGCGTAAGATCACCGTGGACGTAAAAGGAGAGATCCTCGAGCTGAAAAATACAATTAACACGATGGTGGATCAGTTGAACTCGTTCTCTGCCGAGGTGAGCCGTGTGGCTCGTGAGGTGGGTTCTGAGGGTAAGCTGGGTGGTCAGGCAACGGTAAAAGGTGTAGGGGGTGTATGGAAAGACTTGACTGATAACGTAAACCAGTTGGCGGGTAACCTGACCACGCAGCTGCGTGACGTATCTAAAGTAGCAACCGCCATCGCAAATGGTGACTTGACGCAGAAGATCACGGTGGACGTAAAAGGAGAGATCCTGCAGATCAAGGATGTAATTAACCGAATGGTGGACCAGTTGAACTCCTTTGCCTCAGAGGTAACCCGTGTGGCCCTAGAGGTAGGTACAGAAGGTAAACTCGGTGGCCAGGCGAAAGTGCAAGGAGTAGGTGGTACGTGGAAGGATCTGACAGACTCGGTAAACCAGATGGCCTCTAACCTTACGGCACAGGTACGTAACATCGCCGAGGTAACGACTGCGGTGGCCAACGGTGACTTATCTAAAAAGATTACGGTTAACGTACAGGGTGAGATCCTGGAATTGAAAAAGACCATCAATACGATGGTGGATCAGCTTAACTCGTTTGCCTCTGAGGTAACGCGTGTGGCCCTTGAAGTGGGTACCGAGGGTAAACTCGGTGGTCAGGCCAAGGTACAAGGTGTGGGTGGTACGTGGAAGGATTTGACGGATTCAGTAAACCAGATGGCATCAAATCTAACGGCCCAGGTGCGGAACATTGCGGAAGTAACGACGGCGGTAGCGAAGGGGGACCTTTCCCGTAAGATCACGGTGGATGTGCGTGGTGAGATCCTGGAGTTGAAGAACACGATCAACACGATGGTGGACCAGTTGAACTCCTTTGGTTCTGAGGTATTCCGTGTGGCCCGTGAAGTAGGTTCTGAAGGTAAGTTGGGTGGACAGGCGGATGTACCTGGTGTGGAAGGTTTATGGAAAGACTTAACAGACTCTGTAAATAAAATGGCCTCTAACCTGACTGCGCAAGTACGTAACATTGCCGAGGTAACAACGGCGGTGGCCAACGGTGACTTGTCGCGTAAGATTGAGGTGGATGTAAAAGGAGAGATCCTTGAATTAAAGAACACCATTAATACGATGGTGGAACAATTACGTGCCTTTGCCTCTGAGGTAACGAGGGTTGCCCGTGAGGTAGGTACGGAAGGTAAGCTGGGTGGTCAGGCCAACGTACCGGGAGTAGGTGGTACGTGGAAGGATTTGACGGACTCTGTGAACCAAATGGCTGGTAACCTGACCGCGCAGGTACGTAATATCGCCGAGGTGGCCATTGCAGTGGCGAACGGGGATATGAGCCGTAAGATCACGGTGGACGTACGTGGTGAGATCCTGCAATTGAAAGAAACTCTGAACACGATGGTGGATCAGTTGCGTGCCTTCGCTTCTGAGGTAACCCGTGTGGCCCGTGAAGTAGGTTCTGAAGGTAAATTGGGTGGTCAGGCCTTCGTACCAGGTGTAGCCGGTACGTGGAAGGATTTGACGGACTCCGTGAACCAGATGACTGGTAACCTGACATCGCAGGTGCGTAACATTGCCGAGGTAACGAAGGCGGTGGCATCTGGTGACTTGTCTAAGAAAGTAACTATTGACGTAAAAGGAGAGATCCTTGACTTGAAAAATACCATCAACACGATGGTGGACCAGCTGAACTCCTTTGCCTTTGAGGTAACGCGTGTGGCCCGTGAGGTGGGTACAGAAGGTAAGCTCGGTGGTCAGGCTGAAGTACAAGGTGTGGCTGGTACGTGGAAAGACTTGACCGACTCGGTGAACATGATGGCCTCTAACCTGACCAACCAGGTGCGTGGTATCGCTAAGGTGGTAACGGCGGTGGCCACTGGTAATTTGAAACAAAAACTATCTATCGTATCTCGTGGAGAGGTAGCCCAGTTAACGGATACCATCAACGAGATGATTGATACACTTGCCACCTTCGCCGACCAGGTAACTAACGTGGCCCGTGAGGTGGGTGTGGAAGGCCGATTGGGTGGTCAGGCATCGGTGCCGGGTGCCTCTGGTATCTGGAAGAATCTGACAGAGAACGTAAACCAGTTGGCAGAAAACCTGACCACACAGGTGCGTGCGATCTCTGAGGTGGCATCGGCGGTAACCAAGGGTGACTTGACACGAACGATTCGTGTGGAGGCAAAAGGAGAGGTGGAAGAATTGAAAGATACCATCAACCAAATGATTGCCAACCTGAAAGAAACCACACTACGAAACCAAGAGCAAGACTGGCTGAAATCTAACCTGGCGAAGTTTACACAGATGTTGCAAGGTCAGAAGGATCTGAATACGGTAACCCGTCGAATTCTATCAGAGTTAGCACAGGTAGTAAATGCACAGCAGGGTATGTTCTATATATTAGAACAAGATGAGACTGCTATTAACCAGAAATTGAAACTGTTCTCGTCCTTTGCATACGATGAAGAACTGAATCTAAATAAAGAATTCGCCATCGGTCAAGGCCTAGTAGGGCAGTGTGCCGTGGAGAAAGAAAGAATATTGTTGAAGAACGTTCCTAAAAGCTACTTGAAAATTGGTTCTGGCTTAGGGCGTGCTACTCCAAAGAATGTGGTAGTATTACCGGTACTGTTTGAAACGGAGATCAAAGCGGTAATTGAGCTGGCCTCATTCGATGACTTTAGTGAAACACACTTGGACTTCTTAGGTCAGTTGACCGAATCAATTGGTATCGTATTGAACACCATTGAAGCCAACTCTCGTACAGAGGATCTGTTGGAACAATCACAGTCACTGGCAGACGAATTGAGAAGAACGAACGAAGAATTACAAGATAAAGCCCACCTACTGGTAAAACAGAAAGAAGAGGTGGAGGAAAAGAACAAAGAGGTAGAAGAAGCAAGAAAGTCGCTGGAAGAAAAAGCCGAGCAGCTACAGCTTACTTCTAAGTATAAATCTGAGTTCCTGGCGAACATGTCGCACGAGTTGCGTACGCCGTTGAACTCACTGTTGATCCTGGCGCAGCAACTGTATGAGAACCATGAAGGTAACCTGAGTGAAAAGCAGGTACGTTATGCGAAAACCATCCACAGTTGTGGTGATGACCTGATCCAGTTGATCAATGACATCCTTGACTTGTCGAAGATCGAGTCTGGTTATATCTCTACCGACTTTATCAACGTACGCTTCAACGAAATCACATCGTTTGTGGAAACCACGTTCAAGCATATCTCAGAAAGCAAGAGTCTCAAGTTCTCCATTGAAATGGATCAGAACCTGCCGGATAAGCTGGAAACAGACGTACAGCGTTTGAACCAGATCTTGAAGAACCTGTTGTCTAACGCCTTTAAGTTTACTGAAAAAGGTGGCGTACGCTTGAGGGTTTATGAAGCTCACAAGAACTGGAAACAGCTCAATCCAAGCCTGGATAATGCGAGTAAAGTGGTGGCCTTTGAAATTAAAGATTCCGGTATCGGTATCTCTAAGGACAAGCAGAACATCATCTTTGAAGCCTTCCAGCAAGCTGAAGGTTCTACGTCCCGTAAGTATGGTGGTACCGGTTTAGGATTATCCATCAGCCGGGGTTTAGCGGACCTGTTAGGTGGTTCTATTGAACTGGAGAGTGAACCAGGTAAAGGAAGTACGTTTACGCTGTACCTGCCTATCGACTACAATCCACAGCACGTAAGAAAAGAAAAGCAAAGCTCATTAACAAATACTTTGACCATTAGTGAGTACCAGGTAGCCAGCGATAATGAAGAGACCATCCAGACTGTACAAACGGTAAAGCTGCCAGAAACAAGAGATTTGGAAGTAGTTAGTGAAATCATCAATGAAACCGGTGATGATCGCCATAACATAAATATGGGCGACTCTGTAGTGCTGGTTGTTGAAGATGATCTGCGGTTTGGAAAGATCATGATCGAGAAAGCGCACGAGTTTAATCTGAAAGTGGTTGTGGCTACATCCTTTGGCGAAGTCTTTGACCTGGCCAATAAGTTTACACCGATAGCAGTAACGCTTGATGTGAAACTGCCAGATGCCAGTGGATGGAGAATCCTTGATCTGTTCAAGAACGATATTAACTTCCGTCATATTCCTATTCACCTGATCTCTGGTGAAGAGAATCGCTTACTGGCTATGCAACGCGGTGCCAGAAGCTTCCACCAGAAGCCATTGAAAAATGAGGCATTGCAGGTGTTGTTCAGTGATATGGTTCGGTATAGGGATCATAAGCCGAAGAATCTCTTACTGGTAGAAGACAATGAGCTGGATTCATCGCAAATCGCCAAGATCCTGGATAATGGTGAGGAGATAGATATTGAAATTGCCAGCACAGGTACGCAGGCATTAGAATTGATTAAAGAGAAAGAGTATGACTGTATCATTGTCGACTTCATGCTCCCTGATATTGGTGGACTGGATTTTGTAACACAGATCAACTCATTGAAGAAAGTGCAGATGACGCCGGTGTTGATCTACTCGGCTAAAGACTTTTCTCCAAAAGAAAAGACGCAGCTGAAGCAGTATGCCAATCGCATCTTGCTGAAGGACGTGCAGTCGCTGGAACTGTTGTTAGAAGAAACGGTGATGCACTTGCATCTGGATCATAAGAACCTGCTTTCTGAGAAACGTAAAATCATTGAGAATCTGCGCTCTCGTGAAGATGTATTGATAGGTAAAAATGTACTGGTAGTGGATGATGATGTGCGTAACCTGTTTGCGTTGACCACAGCCTTTGAACGGTATAACATTAATGCCATTACAGCAGAAAGTGGACAAGAGGCGATCAATATCTTAATGGAGAACGACACTATAGATATTGTACTCATGGACATTATGATGCCGGAAATGGATGGATATGAAACCACACAGAAGATTCGTAGGGAGCATAAGAATACGAAGCTGCCAATAATAGCAGTAACGGCTAAGGCGATGAAAGGAGACCGTGAGAAGTGTATTGAGGCGGGTGCATCTGATTACATCACTAAGCCTGTAAAAATTGATCAGCTACTATCGTTGATGCGTGTGTGGCTTTATAAATAAGTGAAGTTTGAGTCCACGGGCAACAGGCGACAGTCCACAGCAAAATTTCTACTGTTGACAGTCGTCTATGGACTGTGGGTTTCTTTCACGTAATACCTTGTAAATGGAAACTATCAAGACAGAAGATCTTACTAATAAAAATCCAATCAAGATACTGGTAGTAGATGACCGGGAAGATAACCTGTTCTCTATTGAAACCATATTGGATAGGGATGGCTACCAGATCCGAAAGGCCAATTCTGGCAGGGCAGCATTAAAAGTTTTGCTCACCGAGCAGGACTTTACCCTTATCCTTATGGATGTGCAAATGCCGGAAATGAATGGTTTTGAAACGGCCAGCTTGATCTATGCTCGTGAAAAACTAAAGCATATTCCTATCATCTTCATAACGGCGCACAACCATGATGAAGAGTATATGTTTGAGGGTTATAAGATGGGGGCTGTAGACTTCATTTACAAACCTATCAATCCTGAGCTGTTGCGTTTTAAGGTTAGTGTGTTTGTTGACCTGTACCGGAAAACACACCAATTGATGATTCAGGAGCGGAAACTGATGGCCGCAAATCTGGACCTGGAAAAAGAAATTGAAGAGCGACGCATAAATGAAGAGAAGATCCATTTACTGAACGAGCAGTTGCTGATGAATAACACCGAGCTGAAAGCGATCAATGAAGAATTAGACCGCTTTGCTTATGTGGCTTCGCACGATTTGCAAGAGCCGCTCCGTAAGATCCTGATCTTTAGCGATGTGGTAAATATGAAACTGAAAGGGCAGGTAGAGCCTGATGTTCAAAACAGTCTGGATAAGATCATTAATGCCTCTAACCGAATGCAAAAGCTCATTAACGATCTATTGCAGTTTTCAAGACATGCTAATAATGTTGATGAGTTTCGGAAGGTTAACCTGAACGAAGTGTTGGCCAATGTGCTTAATGATATGGAAATGGATGTCAGAAAAAAAGAAGCTCGTGTACAGGCCACTGACTTGCCCGTTGTATGGGGGGTGCCCAGTTTGTTGCATCAACTCTTTCAAAACCTGATCAGTAATTCGTTGAAGTTTAGCAAGAAAGATGTACAACCTACTATAAGTATTTATAGTGAGGTGATTAAGCAGGTCAATTCAAATAGCCTTACGAATGGCGCTCAGCCAAATTCCTTTTACCGGTTATACATTAAGGATAATGGGATAGGGTTTGATGCTAGGTATGCAGAAGAGATATTTGTAGTGTTTAAACGCCTTCACAGTTATCATGAATTTGAAGGAACAGGCATTGGTCTCTCTATCTGTAAAAAGATAGTGGAAAAGCATAGCGGCCAAATAGCAGCAGATGGCAAGCTGAATGAAGGCGCAACATTTATAATAACATTGCCAAAAAAAGATTGGGCCGGTCTTGAGCAGAATAGCACTGTTTCCAACCAATTAGCTGCGCACCAAGCGTAGAAATAAATGCGCATCCTTTATTTAGGATGTATTGAACTAACACCACTTACGGCAGAGCTTGCTGCTTTGCTATAGGTGGTGTTATTTTTGTTTGCTATATTGTTTTGAATCCCATCTGGAACAACCAACATTTTTCTTTCTCCTATGTAGCCATCCTCCCTAATTCCTAAGAAAGGCAAAATACCGACCCGGAAATAGATGTCAAGTACGTGTAGTGCCTAATGTGCTATACGGTTGTCAACTTAAACAGTGACGTATGAGGCCTTTTTACCTTTTTTATATATTCCTAATAATTAGTCCGTTTGCTAATAGTCAGCAGTTTAGCATAAAAGATTTAATTGATTTTACAAGCTATTCTGCCAATAAGTTTGATAATCACATTGCCAAAAAAGACTTCAGGCGAGACTATTATGCTCCACAGGAAAGTGTGTCTATTAGTAATTATGTTCAAAAGATTAAGAAGGGTGATTCAACAATACGGTCTATAGCATATGGATCAACTAACGGGAAGTTTAGTATTCATTATCAGACTTCATCGCAAGGGGAGCGCGAGGCCTTAAAGCAACAATTAGCTGCCGTTGGATTTCACTCTTTAGCCAATTCCGCTACTACAAGTGATGAAGGTGTAATGATGCAGCAGGGAAACTTAAGGGCTTATTCCACTGTGGAAATAAGGGATAGTGTTCCCCTTTATACCTTTATTATTGAACGTAAAGAATTGCCCAAAGCCAAGGATATTCAGTTTGCGGAAGATTTGTTGTCTATTCCTTCTCATGAATATCTATCCTATGTATTTGGAGCGGATGCTGTAAAAAAAGATGTCTTTTACTATTCGGACACGGATACTAATAAGTGCACTGTTTTGTTTCCCAACTCCAATAAGCAGGTCATTTTTATCTGGGATGATGAGGCAAACTATAGCAATACCGCCTTTATTCTAATAGGTGGACAGTTGCAAACCACAAATACGGCACAGACCAATTTATCAATAGAACATAATCTCTGGCATTCCCGGCAAGGCATTTACTCTGGTATGACATTGAGGGAATTGCAAGCATTGAATGAGGGCCCTATAAACTTCTATAGTTGGGGGCAAGAGCAAGAGGGAATGTTGGCGCCAAAGAACCATGGGAGGATTGATTTTACCAAGGTGGGTGTGGTCCTGAACTGTTTGAATTGTAGTGATGGACGTTACCAGAAGACGAGTGTAGTAAGTTCTGATACACAGATACAGCAGGATAAGAAAATCTATGTGTCTACGATTATCATAATACCGGAAAAAGAGAAGTCGGCTACGGCCTCTCGGTAAAGAAGCCTTAGCCGCTCATTTTCTTTGTCATATCTACAACCACGCCCTGGTGAAACAAATCGTTGAGTTGTGTAGGCTCTGGAGCAATGCGTGCTACCGGTCCTATTTGTTTCAATTCCAATTCTTGTTGTTCTTTCAGTTTCAGGTATGCCTGATGGCGGGCCTGACGATAGCGTTCCAGCAACTGTAAAATCGCTGTTGTATTTACCAGTGTTTTAATGGCTCCATAGTGATTGACTTTAGCGCGTTGTAAAAAGAGAATCACATCTTCTAGTGCCAGGAAGTCTTCATAAGAAGAAAGCATGATCTCGCAAGCCAATACACTTACTTGTGTGTCAGTAGGCTGCTTGTAGCGCGGAAAGCCTAAGGATGCAATAAACTCTTTTAAGATCATTGTTAAAAGTTTATGCATGGTCTTGTTACCATACTTTAAGATCAAGCCCGGTATACGATCTTCAAATGGTATAGCCAGCAAGGCATCATAGCGTACGGCGTTGTCTGTCTGGTATTGCTGGCTAACCAGGTTCGCTATCATGGTATATTCTACCGTTGATGTGAACAGGCGGGAGGATGTGCGTTTGGCCTTTGGCTTATCAGAAGCCGGCTGCGCTACTTTGCCTGTGGTTTTATAATTTATTTTCTTGATCATTGTGTAGTAGTGTTTTCATTATTTGAAGAGTAGGATCGTGAAACGTCAAATGTGAGACGTGAAAGAAGATCGCTTATAACGTAACTCTCATTTAATGCTTCTAGGTTGTTTTGTGGAGAAGCAGGTTAACTGATAGGTAAGATGCTCACGTTTGGCGTTTCACTTCTCACGAATCCCTACTCACCATTCACCACTGACCACTCACCGTCTTAGCTCGCTTTTCTGTACTGCACGCTCATCATGCGGAGGCGTTGGTACAAGCTGCCTATGACTAGAGCGGCATTATCGTCTTCCATTTCTAATTGGTGCCACTCGGAGTCGCTATCCATTACATAGATGTCGTCTTTGGGACTTACTGCTACCGCCCATGCAGCAAAAGGGAGGGAGTGAGGGGTTACTTTTATTTCAATGGCATGATCGAAGTATAGATATTCATGACCCACTAGCTCTTTAATAATAGCGGCACATTCTTTATAAATGGTTGGTGTCATAGCTTTTGTGTTTTTCATGGTTAGTGGGTCGGATTGTGAAACGTCAAACGTGAGACGTGAAAAGGGTCAATTGTAGTGTCGCTCTCGTTTAATGTTTCAAGACTAGCTTAATAAAAAACTAACGGTTTATCATAGGTTCACGTTTGACGTTTGACGTCTCACGATTTCCTTTAGTTAGCCTCGTTCCAGCGTTATTCGATACGTCGACCTGGATGATTTAAAAGCTCCTTCAATCACTTCGCCTGTCTCATGGTCTACGCCAATTCTGCCGGGAGCAACGCTACGTAAACGTTCTTCTAACACTTTCTTTTGTTCTTGTAAAGCCTGGATCTGTGCTTCCAGTTGGTTCCATTCGTCATTGTTGCTGTAGTCGTAGTTAACACCGGCCTCACACATTTCAATCTTGGCTCCGCTAGTGGTAATCAGCCTGCCATGATGTTTTACTAATTCATCGCGCAGGAAATGAATGTAACGTTCATCTTTCCGCATGGTCTTTACAAATTCATCCATTGCCGCTAAGGCTTCGGCCACCTGAAACACGTTACCGTTTTCCAGTACATGCTCCACGGAGTTATCAGCCAGGTCGCGTATTTGTTTTTTGTTCAGCCCTTCCTGTATGGAAGGAAGTCCCGCCTGGGCAGGATTATGCTGCGCTAAGTGTCTTACCATTGATTTGTGATCTACGGTTAGTAATTAATTGTTGTAACAGCGGATTGGTATCGATTTCTACTTTGTTCTTGTTATACAGTTCTACCAATTCTTTTTGTGTGCTGCACTGTTCCACCTTGTCGTACCAGGCGCTGCCGGGTTTTACCGAGTTGAACACTTCTTCACCCTGCTCACACCATTTTGCTATTATTTCACCGGTTTTTTCTGAAGGAACAAAAGCTGGCTTATCGATGAACAGTCCTGTGCGATCTTTACTTGTCCAGGCGTTGTGTTTGGTATCCATTTCCAGGTTGATGGTCAGCTCATACTCAAAGCCTTCCCTGGTAATTTCTTTCAAGCCACTCTTTTCAACCTTAACGCGTCCATTGTTGTCTTTAGTCATCTCGTAATCCTGTTTGCGGCGCACCGTAGTAATGATATGCGATGGGCTGTGCAGGATTGCCTCTAAAAATGCCTGGTGGCGAGGTGTTACCTTAGCCCAGTCCTGGTACTTACCGCCAAGGCTTTCTACAATTTCTAAACATCCACCTTTACCATCCCATTCGTGCGAGATGCTGTCGACAATAATTACTTCCATACCTGCTTTTTCGCAGGTGCGAATTGCTTCAATATAACGTTCTGGTGTAAACGGCGCCGTTAGTGGCAGTACATTGAAGTTGCCCAAGTGTGCATACAGGTCGGCGCTGCCATTTTCGGTGTCAATAACAGCTACCTTGCCCAGATCGCCACAAAGGCCTTTTGCAATTTGTATGGCACTATAGGTTTTACCAGCGCCAGATACTGCAGATAGTCCTAAGCGGATCTTGGCTTTCTTTCGTGTTGCTTTTCTTAATTCCATTGTATATCGTATTTAATCGTACTCGTGTGATGAATGATGAGTAATCAGTAATGAGTGACTGATTTGTTCATCACTCATTATTCATTGCTCATTTTTACGCAGCCTTGTTCATGCTATTCTCCAACTGGTTGGCGAAGTAGCGGATGGCGGCTTCTTCTAGATCTTCCAGTACGCCGGTCACTTCCAGTACTGGTTTTATATCTGTACCGTTCCATCTGATAAACTCAATGTCTACGGTATAGCGGTCAAAAACATCAATAGGGCTGGCAGAAGGATTGAAATAACCGATGCCTTCGATCACTAAATCACCCACATGTTCTGTTACGATCTTCAGGTCCTTCACCACTTTATGCTTAAGTGGATAGTGAAAAATGAATTCCTTTTTGAGCTTATGCATAACCACTTGGATTTGTGAATAAATACACTAAATTTGTGAATAATAAAGTTACATAATTTCACATTATCCACATAATATTCACATTTAAATTCACAATTGGTTAACACATATGAAAACTGAGTATAACATAAAGAATATCAGGCAGTTGTATAACCTTACCCAAGAGGAATTTGCTACTGCATTGGGCATAACACGTGAATTGGTCAATAAAATGGAGAAAGGCAAGTGTGGCGTGAGTAAGGCCACGAAATTGCTCATTAATAACTTCATAGAGGAGCGAAAAAGTGAAGATTATTCACATTCAATTGTTAGCGATGTGCAAATTTTTGGTACGGCGCATTCTAAAACGCGTAACCTGCCTTACTACTTAGAGCGCAGAGAGCAGAAGAAAGAGGTGCGCCAGTTGGAAGTGCCCCTGGTTGGTATTAAGGCGCAGGCGGGCTACGTAAAGGCTTATGAGCAAACGGATTATTTAGATACCTTAGAAAAATACTCTTTGCCTCCTGGAGTGAACCCTACAGGAGCTGTTTGGAGCTATTTTGAAGTAGACGGGGAAAGCATGGAGCCTACCTTGTTTGCTGGCGATCTTATCCTGGCTACGATGTTGCCGCATGAAGACTGGCCCGATATCCGCAATTTTAGCGTATATATCATATTAACCGGGGAACAGCTGTTGGTGAAACGCGTTTACCAGCTTAATGATAAAGAATGGGTACTGATCTCGGACAACGAAGACGTAGCTCCACAAATGCGTATCCTTGTAGACGATATCAAGCAGGTTTGGACATTCCGCCGCCACATACGCTCTCGCGTACCGCAGCCAAGGGAATTTAAGATTACGGCATAAGGGATGGTCAAAACCAGGATTTGGGGAGATTAATGGATTAGGAGGAAGGAATAATGAACAAGGAACAAGGAATGATGAAGGAAGAAGGGAGGGAATGTTCAATGCTCAATTCTCAACGATCAATGTTCAATAAAGAGAGAATAAATTGATAAATGAAAAGCACTTCAATTAGGGAGTGCTTTTCATTTATAGTCAGCCCTTCATTTCTTGGTGTCTTTTAATCTTATCGCCTTTGCGTGAAACCTGATCTCCTTTTCTCTGTGCGAAACCCTTCCCTGCGCCCCCGGCGCCTCTGTGTGACACTAATTTTCAAATAACAAATTAACAATTCCCTAAAGCTGCTTAATTTTAGCGCCACTATTGATACTTGCCTATGCCATCTAATGCAAACAGACAGTTCCTGGATTTTGAGAAGCCTATTAAGGATTTGATCGATGAGATTGAACGTCTGAAACACGCCGCTGAGCAAAAGAAAATTGATTATTCTGAGCAAATTGCCAAACTGGAAGAGCAAATATTGGAGCGTCGTCAACAGATAACGCAAAACCTGACCAGCTGGCAAAGGGTGCAATTAAGCCGTCATCCGGATCGCCCCTATACCTTGAAGTATATTGAGAAAATGACTGAAAACTTTGTGGAGCTGTATGGCGACCGCAATGTGAAGGACGATAAAGCCATGGTGGGTGGATTTGCCCAGCTAAATGGAGAAACCGTAATGTTCATTGGTCAGCAGAAAGGGATCAATACCAAGACGCGTCAGCTGCGAAACTTTGGTATGGCCAATCCTGAGGGGTACCGCAAAGCGCTACGCCTGATGCGCCTGGCCGAAAAGTTCAACAAACCCATTGTTGCCTTAATTGATACACCGGGTGCCTATCCGGGCCTGGAAGCAGAAGAGCGTGGACAAGGGGAAGCTATTGCCCGCAATATTTATGAAATGATACGCCTGAAGGTGCCGGTAATTGTCGTAATTATTGGAGAAGGCGCCTCTGGTGGTGCACTGGGTATAGGCGTGGGCGACCGCGTATATATGATGGAGAACACCTGGTATACGGTAATTTCTCCTGAAAGCTGTTCTTCAATCTTATGGAGAAGCTGGGATAAAAAAGAAGTAGCTGCCGAGCAGCTGCGTCTGACAGCCGATCACATGAAAGGCTTTGGACTGGTAGATGATATTATTCCTGAACCAGCTGGTGGTGCGCACTGGAACTACGATGTGGCTGCCCAGATTTTGAAGAACCATTTAATTAATGTTTTAAAAGAGCTGAAAGCCATTCCTACTGAAGAGCGCATTAATCAGCGTATTGATAAATTCGGCCGTATGGGCTTCTGGGAAGAGGCGGCTTTGGAAATTCCTGGAGAAGAAGCATAGTTATCGGGATCCGGGAAACGGCAATCGTGAATTTAGAAATTCATTTTCGATTGCCGATTCACAATTCACGATGCATTATTGACACTAAGAAACTTTATAAATACTCATGGTTAGAGATATTTTAAGAGGAACGGGTGTGGCATTGGTAACACCGTTTCAAGCAGATGGCTCTGTTGATTTTGATAGCCTGCAAAAGCTAATCAATTTCGTTATAGAAGGTGGGGTGCAGTATGTGGTAACCTTGGGTACTACAGGTGAGACTCCTACCTTGTCAAAAGAAGAAAAGCAAGAGGTTGTTCAGGCTACTTTTTCAACTGTTGCTGATCGTGTGCCTGTAGTGATTGGTATTGGTGGTAACAATACTAACGAGGTGGTAAAAGAATTGGAAGCATTTCCAATTGAAAAAGCGGCGGCTATCCTATCTGCCAGCCCCTATTATAACAAACCTTCCCAAGAAGGAATTTATCAGCATTACCGAGCAATGGCCCAGGCAACCAACCGGCCTATTCTTTTATACAATGTTCCTGGTCGTACAGGCAGTAATATAGCACCTGCAACCGTGGTGCGCCTGGCTAATGATTTTGAGAACATTGACGGTATTAAAGAAGCTAGTGGCAATATGGGGCAGTGTATGCAGCTATTGCGTGATACGCCACAGGACTTTATGGTAGTGAGCGGTGATGATAATTTAACCCTGGCCCAGATAGCCTGTGGTATGGATGGTGTGATCAGTGTGGCTGCTAACTGCTTCCCTAAAGACTTTACTGGTATGGTAAATGCCGCTTTAGAAAATGATTACGTTACAGCGCGTTCTCTGAATAATAAATTGTTGTCAGGTTATGACCTGCTGTTTGCTGAAAACAATCCGGCTGGTGTGAAAGCATTTTTAACCGAACTAGGTATCATTGAAAACAACCTGCGTTTGCCTTTGGTTCCACTAAGCGATCGCATTTATGAGCAAGTGAAAGAGTACCTGGAATCACTTCGCCAAAAAGGAATTCATGCATAAATGGTTATTGCTAGCTGGCTTAGGCTTAGCTGGCACATTGCAAGCACAGTTTCGCATTACTCTACTTATTAAAGAATTACCTTCTTATCATCAATTAAATGAGCCTGTATTTATTGCAGGCTCATTTAATAACTGGAAGCCGGATGAGAAAACGGCCCAACTAGAAAAAGACGCTAGCGGTGTCTATCGTATTTCGTTTGTGGCGCCTCCTGGGAAACAAGAATTTAAGTTTACCCGTGGCAGTTGGGAGCGTGTGGAATCGGGCCAGAATGGATCTTCCGTTGCTAACAGGGTGCTAACGGTTTCATCGGATACTACCATTGAGGTATCTATTTTGCATTGGGCTGATCATTTTCCTAAAAAGCCTAAAGTGAGTACTGCCAGTAAGAATGTGCATTTAGTTGATACTTCGTTTTACATACCGCAGCTGTTGCGTTACCGCCGCGTAATGATCTATTTACCGGAAAGTTATAACCGTAGTAATAAGACCTACCCGGTATTGTATATGCATGATGGGCAGAATGTGTTTGATGAAATTACGGCATTTGCAGGTGAATGGGGGGTAGATGAGGCCTTAGATACCATGAATGCCCAATATGGTGAAACCATTGTGGTAACTATTGATAATAGCAGTGAAAAGCGGATAAACGAGTATTGTCCTTATGATATGCAGCAGTTTGGAAAGGGGGAGGGGAATCAATACGTTGATTTTTTAGTTCATACACTAATGCCTTATATCAACCGGCATTATAAAACCAAACGTTCCGCTAAGTATACATCTATAGCAGGAAGCTCAATGGGTGGCTTGATTTCCTTTTATGCTCTATTAAAATACCCAAATAAGTTTGGCGCCGCTGGTGTGTTCTCACCAGCCTTTTGGGTGGCACCTGCTCTGAAGGAGGATATTGAAAAGAAAGCCAAGAAAGTAAAGGGGCGAATGTATTTCTTTGCCGGCAAACAGGAAAGTGAACATATGGTTACGGACATGTTGGGTGTATTTGAGCAAATGACACGCTTGTCTAAAGCGGATATTACCACCGTTATTCGTGCAGAGGGAAAACATGATGAAGCAACCTGGCGTCATGAGTTTCCTATATTCTACCATTGGCTTAGCCATTACAAATCCGGAAAGTAAATCTCAAAGGCTGTTTCATTATTTGGCGCGCTGAAGGCCTCAATAAAGCCATTATGATTTTGCACTATCTTTTTGCAAATGGTTAAGCCCTTGTCTGTTCCTTCATAGGCATCTTTTGTATGTAAGCGTAGGAATACTGTGAATATTTTTTGCGCAAAGGTTAGCTCAGAAAAAATACAACAATTTTGTTGGCTCAGCAGTTTAGACTTCATAGGTAACGCCTTCTATAGCCAGTTCGGTATTGGGAAAAACCTGGCGGGCTTCGTCTTGAAAGACATCCAGAGAATTGTATTTGGAACTAAAATGGCCAATAAGTAAGCGTTTTACCATGGCTTTACGGGCAAGGGCTGCGGCCTGCTTAGTAGTGGTGTGGTAACGTGAATAGGCCTTGTCCTGCATATTGTCCAAGTAGGTAGCCTCATGGTAAATGGTATCAAAGTCGTAGATGTGCTCTATCAGGCCTTCGTCGTAACGTGTATCGGCGCAGAAAGCATACCTTTTTCCTTTCCCTGGAGCTGCTGTAACCGTATCGTTTTTAATGACCTTTCCTTTGGGAGTAATATAATCCAACCCATTTTGCAAACTGCTGTAAAAGCTAATGGGGATTTGTAGTTTGCGTATTTGCTCTATTAACAACTTGCGTTTTCCCTCTTTTTCTTCAAAGCTGAATCCAAAACATGGAATACGGTGCTGGGTACGAAAGCATTTTATGCGGATGCGCTCGTTATCGACCAGGGTAGCATTTTCGGTAAGTGTATGAAAGAAGATGGGGTAAGAAAGAATAGTATCTGCTACCTTCAGCTGCATTTCAATAATCTGCTGTAAAGGCTCTGGTCCATACACGTGTATCTCTTGTTTGTGTGATAAAAGGCTGAAGGTATTGATCAGGCCTACTAAGCCAAAGTAGTGGTCTCCGTGGAGGTGAGAGATGAAAATATGCGAGATCTTACCTCTTCGAATCTTGTATTTGATCATTTGTATTTGTGTGCCTTCGCCACAATCCACTAAATAATTGGTGCCATCGTGAGAAACTACCTGGCTGGTAGGGTGTCTATTAAAGGCTGGGACTGCTGAGTTATTTCCTAAAATCGTCACAGATAACATGCGCTAAAATTACTAGTCTGAATCAATTTATTGAAAATCGCTGAGTGTGCTCTCTATTGAGGATAAATAACTTTTCCCAAACAAAAGCAAGTGAATTAAGAGTGGGTATAAATTACAAACTTTCCATTGTTCTTTATAGTTGGTGGGAAGAGGAGTATGATAGTGGTAGGCCTCATAAAAGGCTTTGTCAAAACCACCAAAAAGGGTTGTCATGGCCAGGTCTATGGAAGGATGGCCGTAATAAGTAGCTGGATCAATCAATACGGGCTGTTTATCTACAGCGCACAAATAATTGCCACTCCAGAGATCGCCATGTAAAAGAGCTGGTGATTGTTCATTGAAAATGCCTGGAATATAGGTATAGAGTTTTTGAAAACTTAAAAGATGATGTGTCGTTAGTAGTTGCTGGGAATGACACTGCTGAACGAGCGGTTCCAAGCGGTTTTGAATGAAAAAGGTTGGCCAATCTGTGGCTGATTTGTTTTTCTGTGGTAAGGAGCCCATAAAGTTATCTGTCTCTAGCCCTAAAAGTGATTGCGTATGGGAATGCAAGGCTGCCAATCCTTCACCAAAGCTTTTCCAAAACGTATGATTTGGTGTTGAGCGTTCTATCCACTCTAATAAAAGAATTTGAAAAGAATGGGTTTCGAGTAAGCCAATCACCTTTGGTGTTCTCAGTGGTCCAGCATGGTTTAGCAATTGCAGGCCGGCTGCCTCT